>NZ_CAKMAB010000053.1:0-36549 GCF_924513355.1 Paenibacillus pseudetheri | reverse complement strand
CTCTAACTCTAACTCCTCCCTGGATGCAGTTATCAGGCTGTTTGCAAGTGTATTTATTTTTTATGTTTGTTTACTGATTAAGTATAAAAAGTAACACCGGTGACGATCTACATCGTATCGTGTCCATAACCTCAAGAAATTCGATAATACTGGGGAAAACATGGAGGATCTGATCTCCATCGGAACTATTGGCCTGATCAAAGCTATTGAGAGTTACCGTCCAAACAAAGGCACGAAGCTCGCGACCTTTGCTGCTCGTTGTATTGAAAACGAAATCCTGATGCACCTACGTTCGCTTAAGAAGACTCGTAAAGATGTATCTCTCCGCGATCCGATTGGGACAGACAAGGAAGGTAATGAGATTACACTTATCGATATCCTCGGCTCTGAAGCCGATGATGTCATTAAAGAGGTCGATCTTAAGATTGAGAAAAGCAAGATTTATCGTAACCTTGATATTCTGGATGACCGGGAAAAAGAAGTTGTCGTTGGTCGGTTTGGATTGAATACTGGTGGGGAAGAGCGGACACAGCGGGAGATTGCCAAGGAGTTGGGGATCTCGCGAGTTATGTTTCGAGAATAGAAAAAAGGGCATTGATGAAGCTGTATCATGAGTTTTATAAGGCGAAGCGGTAGGATCTTAGATAATAACTAAAGCTTAACAATAGAGTGTTTGAAGCGACTTGCCAACAAGGGAGTTGCTTTTTTGTTAATTCAAGTAGTTGGGCTAAATGAATATAAAAAAAGCATATTCAGAAAATTAACTTTTTAACTGCTGAGGGGTGTTATTATGACATACAAAGAAATTTATGATCTCCATATTCAATTGTTACATGTATATGAGAACAATGAAAAGTACCAAGGTCCATATCAGAAGCAATTTAATTATTTTAAGAGACAGTTTTTTATAGCTGAAGATATAGTAATGATGCTGTGATTTAACCCGCCATGACCGTGCAGATCACCACTTATAATAACTGGCTCTAGGTAGCCCTGCAATGGCTAATAGACGAGTAACCCCGTGTAGGACACGCAGTTCCTCAATACTGGCAAACGATACGTGAGCGTCCTTTCATTGGATCGGATGAGTAGCCCTTACGAGTATCGAATACTTTAGCTGTCTTTCCCATCTAGATACTCTCGTACTGCTGCCGTCTGAAATCTTCCGTGTATGATTGAAACACTTGTCCTTCCTTAGCGATAAAAATATCCCTCCAAGTTTCACTCGTTCCTCATGATAACATCAGTTTTTTTAGTGTCTACTTGAAGAACAAAAATATAAAACAAGTTGAATACGTATATCCCAAAGTGCTTTGATTTGTCCTATTTTCGTTTGGATGAAAACAATTGGTGCTTACAGCGTTTGTTGGTAGAGCTTTCTCTTGAACTCCCCAGGAGGCATTCCCATTTCTGCTGAAAAAACAGTGGTGAAATAGTGAACTGTTTTAAAACCTGACATTTCTGAAATTTCTTTGAGGGTAAGGTCGGTATCTGAAAGGAGGATACTGGCTTTTCTCATTCTCTCTCTTTTAATATAATTTGAAAACGATTGGCCTAATTCATCCTGGAAAATACGTGATAAGTGTCTTTCTGAAATGTGAATAAAATCCGCTACGTCGCTCATTTTCAATGATTGAGACAGGTTGTCATGGATGTATAGCTTCGCTTGATATACTAAGGACGAATAAATACGAATTTCTTTATTCTTTTTGTATTTAATTTGTTGTTCATTAAATAATCCAATAATACTTGAATAAAAAGAAGAACATAAGCCTTGAAAGCAGTCGTTGAACAATAGATATAAATCACAGGCCATAACGAGGATCGAAGTCCATAGTTTTACAACGGGAGTCTGGCCAGCATCATTAATAATGAATTTTTTCGTTTTTTCTAGATTAGTAAAAAGTTCTATTAATTTCTTTGTAGATTTTGTTTTTATAATTTCAAACCCAACAAAAATAATTTCCAATCCAGTTTCACTTAAAATTTGGTGTTTAACGTAGGGGCGAGAAAGGAAAAGGGACCCACTCGTTATATGAAATGAATGTCCATCATCCACATACTCACCTTCACCGTTGACAATATAGCACAGTTCAAAATAAGAATGTTGATGTGGCTTGTTATTGTAATGATTGGGTTGAGCACCCCAATAGTGAATTAGAATGGAAGCATCACTTCCATTGACTTGTATGGATTCCTGATTAAGAGCAATTGAACCATCTATAAACAAATCAGTCCATTCCATGCCTGCCTTCCCCTTTCAAAATACTAATGAACCACATTAATGTTCCCACTTTGATAGTAGCATATTTTTCCACGCGCGTATCATGAATGTCTCGATTTTATAAAAATATGACTGGTTTCTCAAAAGATTAAGGAGAGAGCAAGATTTATACTAGAAATAAGAAAAATGATCCATATAAAAAGGGCATTTTCCAAAAAGGGATGTGAAGAGTTGTAATGAATAAATATTCGATCGCATTTGATGTCGGAGGATTGTTTATAAAATCAGCTGTTTTAAACGACGATGGGGAAATAGTTCCTAACTCGTATGCCATTTTCCCCTCGAAATCAAAAGAGACTAAAGAAGGTATCATTGAACATTTGGTGTTCATCATTAAGCAGCAAACAAATGGGATTTTGGATAAAGACTTCGAAATAACTGGAGTTGGCTATGCATTTCCAGGTCCATTTGATTATGAAAAAGGGATAAGTTACATCAAAGGTATCGATAAATTTGAAGAGATATACGAAGTGAACCTTCGTGATCTATTAATAAATCGTCTTAAACAAGAAAGTTCTTTTCATTCAAAGACAAGTAATGAGTTTCAGATTGTTTTTGATAATGATGCGAGCTTATTTGCTTTAGGAGAACATGTAGCCGGAAAGGCTGGAGGTTACAACAAATCCATATGTTTAACCATTGGTACGGGGGCAGGATCGGCATTTATGGAAAATGGAAAGTTGGTAAGAGACAGACAAGATGTACCGGAAAATGGCTGGATCTATAATCAACCATTTAAGCAATCCATAGTCGATGACTATATTTCCAAAAGAGGTATCTTACAACTGGCGAATGAACTAGGCCTTAGTACAACAGACATCGAAGTGGAAACACTAGCTGCTATGGGCAAAAATGAAGACCAGAAAGCAAAGATGGCATTCCGAATGTTTGGGGAGTCTATCGGAGAAGCTTTAAATCCATATATAAAAAGTTTTAAACCAGATGCGATCATTCTTGGCGGTCAAATTACAAAAAGTAAAGATTTGTTTATGAATGGGGTTTATGAAACGCTTGAGAACAAAACGGTAAACATTGAATGTTCCGAAGAAACCTCACTGAGTACATTTAAAGGTGTAGCAAATCTATTAAAGCAATCTATTAGAAAGAAGGGATAAAATAATGGCTAATTTTAATATGTACCCAGAGATACTAGTATCCAATTCAAATGATCATGCTTGGCAAGATTACGGAAACATTAAGAATGAGCTTAATCGGGCAATAAACAGACTAGGAAAGCAAAAGACAATCGTTACCATCGATTGTTACCCTGGCGTAAAAATGGAAGAACTAAAAGCTAACCTTGTTTCAGTTATGGAACCTGCTTATGCATTTTTTGCTGATGATTTATATTATTCTAGCGATAAAGTAACGGATATGATTAAATTTCATCTAACAACGGATAGAGTATTTGGGAAGATGTCGCTTCATAATTTTGGGGATTTTTTAGATGATGAACGTTTAAAAGAGGCTAGAAGTGCTATTAATAACATTGATAGCGGTTTAATCATTATTTATGGTTCTGGTGCTACTCTTGTATGTGATCCTGATATTCTCATATATGCTGATTTAGCAAGGTGGGAAATCCAAAAAAGATATAGTAATAATGAAATTTCCAATTGGAGAGTAGACAACCGTAATGAGGATGCGGTTAGAAAGATTAAAAGAGGCTATTTCTTTGAATGGCCAGTTGCGGACAGACATAAAAGGAAGTTGTTTGAAAAAATAGATTATCTATTAGATACGAACTGCAGCAATGAACCAAAGCTGGTAGAGGGGGCAACCTACTTAGCTGGATTAAAGCAAACAGTCAGCCAGCCTTTTAGAGTTGTTCCTTACTTTGCCCCTGGAGTATGGGGTGGGCAATGGATGAAAGAAAAGCTTGGTCTTGATCCGTCAGTGGAAAACTATGCTTGGAGCTTTAATGGTGTACCAGAAGAAAATAGTCTTTTTCTAAGATACGGGGACGTAAAAATTGAAGTCCCAGCTATTAATGCCGTTTTTAGACATCCAGTTGATCTTTTGGGTGAAAAGGTATATGGACGTTTTGGCGCGGAGTTTCCGATTCGATTTAATTTTTTAGATACTTTTGGGGGCGGAAATCTTAGTTTACAGGTTCATCCATTGGTTGATTATGCGCAACAAACGTTTGGGGTGCATTATACGCAAGATGAAAGCTATTACATCGTTGATGCAGAAGATGATGCTATCGTTTATTTGGGTGTCAAGGATGATATTGATTCCAATGAAATGATTCAAGATTTAAAACAATCATATGATGAGGGCAGTAAATTTGACGATCAAAAGTATATTAATCAATTTCCAGCTAAAAAGCATGACCATTTTTTAATACCAGCAGGTACTATTCATTCGCAGGGTAAAGATTCCTTGGTATTAGAAATAAGTGCAACACCCAATTACTTCACGTTTAAATTATGGGATTGGGGACGGCTGGGGATGGATGGGATGCCAAGACCTGTCCATCTTGAACACGGAATCAATTCTATTCAATGGGAAAGAGACGAGATGTGGGTCAGTGAAAATATAATAAATTGTCTAGAACAAATAGGTGAAGGCGATGGATGGATCGAAGAAAAAACAGGCTTACATGATAGGCAGTTTATTGAAACAAGAAGACATTGGTTCTCAAGACCAGTCATCCATAACACTGATGGCGGTGTCAATGTTCTCAATCTAATAGAGGGTGAGGAAGCTATAGTTGAAAGTCCTACAAATGCCTTTGAGCCATTTGTAGTTCATTATGCTGAAACATTCATCATTCCTGCAATGGTTGGCAGCTATTCGATACGCCCCCATGGTAATAGCGTAGGAAAAGAAATTGGGACAATCAAGGCCTATGTTAGAACATAACAGAGTAATATTTTCCAGTTGTGCTGACCCACGTCGAAGAGGACATCATTCATAGATGTCCTCTTTTTGGTACAATATGCTTTTAAATAAAAGAATAATATCCTAGAACAGGACAGTTAGTAGCTTTTGCAGCTTGAAAGGCTTCATCTACGTTATTCGAATCATTTAGCAGAAGGGAATAACGATATTGATGGAAACCGCCTAAATCTACTTTGAAATTGGTTTCCCAGAAATTGTTCATTACCCATGCATATACATCATCAATATTGTTGACACCTTCTTCACCACATAATTTGATCTCATGTGATTTAATATCTCCCATCATGATCAGTGGTGTATCAGGTGTCGCGATGATTAGAGAGCTGTTCGACGACTGATAGCACATGCCATCTTGCAAGGCATAGAAATCCGTACATGTTCCAGGTAATTGGTCTATTCTTGGACGGAAAATCGTGCCCGTTTTTTCAACCCAAAATTCTTCATTGTCATAGCCTGTTGTGAACGGCAATGCCAAATACAAGTTTTCCGGTTCCCACACGCTTGTTTTATGGAAGCGGAAATCGACATCAATTCGAGGAATCTCTTTGTATGCAGTTAGGATAAGAGAGCTGGCATTGGTGCCTTTCAGCTGGTAACCGAGCTCAACACGAGAATAAAGTGGTCCGTCTTCCAATACAGTGGCAGATAGGAGTTTTCCGATATCTCTTTGCGTATGCACGGCCTTGCGGTTGCGTCCCATCAGGCGCCTTTCCTCGTACTGGGTTGTTTTCACTGGCGTTACTTCATAAATTGGAGTAAAGGCGCTAAACTTGCTGGTTGGTTTGATTAGCTCCTTATCATTGATTTTGTCATAGATCGAAGTGATGCCTTGTTCTTCTTCATATTGAATACGGAAGAACTTGTTTTCCAGTTTATAAGGAGTTATAACTGAGCCCGTCTGAAGTGCTTCGGCATATGTTGTTGCCAAATCGTTTACACCCTCGACTGCTATCTTGGCACAATTACCAGCTGAAATTAAAGGAGGTGCGGTAATGTCTCTGATCAAGTAGCTTTTCTTTTGCTTAGCATCTAACTTCACTAGGATATTGATTTCGTATCCACGAGCATAATGTCCGATTTGATGAGGTACAACTAGTCCAGTATCCTTCTCCAGTATCTCAAAATGCCTGTGTCCAAATAAAGATTCCAAACTAACATTTAGGATATCTATTACAGGGAAGTCATGTGGATTAATAGCTCCAAAAGTCAGTTCCTTATGGACTGAGGTAGGAGTTTCACCATGGAAATAAGTGATTTTATTGATAGCTCTTGAAGCAGATTCGTTCGCTTTGAGCGCAAATAAGCTTTTCCTTAAATCGAGTTTATTTACATTCGGATGCCATGGCTCATCGATGGATGATGAATAACCCCAAGTGTGCTCAGCATAAAACATTAAATTGTACTCGATACTGTCGAATACTTCTTTGCCTATAATTTTCCCATCCGGATCCAGCTGACGTGCAGCGTACAGCTTTCTGCTTGCTTCACGATAATGCTGGACGATATTTGGTGTAGAGCCTACGCCATCAGCCCACCAATCTGTCCAATCGCCAGAATAGGTTGGGATTTCAACTTCAGCTTGGTTTAGAATATCAAAGAATTCATCCAGTGTTACCATCTGAAGCTCAATTTCCTGACCGTGTATCGCATTGTATTCATGAATGAATTCGATGATTTTGGTACTTGCAGGAGAGTTATCTCTCATTATTCCTGAGATACTGACTGGTACGAAATCATAAGGATGCTGCTGCTCTCTTAGCACTCTTACATAGGCCTCGATTCTTTTTTTTGCCATATCGAAACTACTCAAGTGTTCATGCATTAGACCATCATGAATCGTATACTCATAATCATATTCGTTACAAACCAGCTCATTGCCGATCAGGTAATGCTCTCCATTCCATACAAGCAACTTATTCCCCTTTGGCGACTGCCAGTAGAAAGGCATTTGCTTCTTGAATAAAGGGTGGTAGCCATGATGGGTATGAATGCAGGACATCAAGTTTCGGATCCCATTCTCATATAGCGCATCAGCATATCCCCAGCCATAGCCGTTAATATCAGCGGTCATGGCAGAAGTCATTTGAATCGAGTAACGCTCCATATTTTTCACACTGCGAGCGATTGTATTGTTTAGAACGGTATAATCAACTAATTCTGTCATGTTGAGATAGTTGCCGGATAGTCCGATTTCACCCGATTTGACATATTTAATAAAATCATCAATATAGGATTGATCAGCGGTTTTGAGGAATTTCTCTACGCACCAGAAGCTTTCACAATTCCATTTGAAGCCTTCCCACTTGGTTTCCCCCGCATGAATGGCATTTAGAATATCAATGACTTCTTTAATATAATAAATATGATGCAGTTCTATTTTTTCTTGATAATCGGTATAGCCTATATCTGTATGACTGTGATGAATCAAATATAAAGTGAATTTTTGTTGTGACATTTGATAACCTCCATCATAAAGTTTGTTAAAATAAATCTGAAGTAATTACAAATATGTTGGAGGAGATTAAAGGTTTCTTCTAGGTATAAACATATAGTCGAACACAAATTCTTTCTCGGTTAAACGATACTGCTCGATTGTGTAGGGACCACAGCTTCCAGAGCCGACTCCCGTCATCGCATAGTCAATGTTCCAGACAGTGCAGCCGCCTTTTTGCAGTTCGAAATGATGTTTTTTGGCAGCCAGTTCTTCTCGGGTATACTCCGAGGCGCAGAAGCTGAAAGGCTTTGTGCTGAATGCCTTAAGTGTTGTATTTGCATTCGAGAGTGTACATTCTTCTGTGCCGGAGTGCGAGCCGTTCTCCTGCGGATAAATATAGTTTTCAAAAAGATCAGGCACGGTTGCGTTAAACATACTTTTATAACTACCAGCGTGTTTATCGCTATAGCTCTCTTGAGGGCCATAGCCGAAATAGGTACAATTCTGAAAATCCTCGGTTAGAAAATAGCGCATCCCAAAACGCGGTAGATAGGCCAGATCCTTACGTACGGATACATGCATAGACACTTCTACGGCTCCGCTTCCATACACATTATAAACTGCTTGAATATTGCAGAAAGGAGCTGCACGATCTGCTACAAGTGACAGAGGACAGGTAATGGTAACACTAGTATTCGATTGCTCCACTACTGTTTCGTATGTGTAGGCATAAGCTGCATCCAGCCGCAGGCTTTTCCAGGAATTTTGACCGTAACTGGCAATGCCAGCCTCAACCATATCGTTATCCGTAGGGGCGCGGTGAATATCAAACTCAGCTGGTCTGTCAAAACACTCTATGCCGTCTATCTTAAACGAATCAAACGTGCCCAATGCAGTATTAAAATGATAAGAGAATGTCTCACCATTAACCAACCATCCGGTAGGGGTTTGCTCAGCCGTTACGGCAGAGTGCGATACAGGCAAGGACACACTCATATCTTCTGTCGAAAGATCAAATTGATCAAATCCCAAAGATGTTCCGACCGGGATCAGCGGATGTACTGCTTTTTGTAGATATTCAAATTTCAGATAAACACGAGCTCCGTCTATTGGCGGCAGCGAAAGCGGTAATGGTGCTTTTGCGTGCGGGGCAAGGTTGAAGTTAGCAATGCTGCCTTCTGCAATTTTAGTACCGTTTTGCTCTAGCGACCAGACGACGGTAACAGCATCGGAGAGGTCTGCAAAGTCCAGCTTGTTTTCTGCAGAGAATGTATTACCTGCTCTTGTTATATGAACAGGACGGGCACAATTCTTCAGCTCCAGCAAGCCGGTGTGCGGCGTACGATCGGGATAAACGAGTCCGTCTACACAGAAGTTGCCATCATGCAGCACTTCGCCAAAGTCCCCGCCATATAAATACTGTGCATTGCCACTTGCATCATACTGTAGAATGGCATGATCACACCATTCCCACACAAAGCCGCCGGCAAAACCGTCATAACGATAGAACAACTCATAGTATTCGGATAGACTGCCGGGACCATTACCCATTGCATGGGCAAACTCGCATAAAATCAATGGCTTTTTGTTTTCCTGAGCCAGCCTTTCTGTATATTCAAGATCAGGGTACATATGACTTTCTACATCCAGAATATCAAAGTTGAATTTTTCCTGATCCTCAGGCATAAAGTTTTTTGATTCATAATGAAGCAGACGTGAGCTGTCTAGCTTCCGCACAGCATCAACAGCAGCTAACGTATTGACACCTAATCCACTCTCGTTGCCAAGTGACCAGATTACTACACAAGGGCGGTTGATGTCGCGAGTGACTAGACGCTGCACACGGTCCACAATAGCCGTTTGAAACTGCGGGTCGTGATGGACAACCGCATACCAGTCATTATCGCGGAAACCATGGCTCGACCATGCACCATGCGATTCCATGTCTCCTTCGTCAATCACATAGAAGCCGTATTCATCACACAGATGATAAAATTCCGGCGCATTCGGATAATGCGAAGTGCGAATGGCGTTGATGTTATGCTGCTTCATCAACTGCAAATCCCGTACCATTTGCTCGCGCGAAGCCACATAGCCGGTATCAGGATAGCTGTCGTGACGGTTTACACCTTTGAACTTGATCGGCTGACCGTTGGCAAGCAACACATTACCCTGAGCGGATATGGTGCGAATTCCGATCGTGTCTATAATTCGCTCCTGTAAGGTATCAAGAACCATCTGATATAAATACGGCTGCTCGGCATTCCAAAGCACAGGATTTTCTATAGTCAGGCTAAGCGTCTCGTCGCATGTTTCGCCCTGTGCCACGGCCCTGCCCTCGGCGTCCAGGATTTTGACGGATTTAACAAGCGCCGTGCCGAAATCATCAAACTTGAATGATACCGTGGCACTTTCTTGTTGTAAGGATGTTTGTACAACATAATGGCGTACATGATGTTGCGGGCGTTGCAGCAGATATACATCGCGGAAAATGCCCGACATGCGGAATTTATCCTGCGCTTCCAGATAGGTTCCGTCGCACCATTTTAAAACCATAACGGCGATTTCATTCTCACCATCTTGCAAAAACGGAGTTATATCATATTCCGCAGTGGAATGTGAGACCTGACTGTAGCCTATAAATACGCCGTTGAGAAATACATAATGACAGGAATCCACGCCTTCAAAATTCAAATGAAACTGCATTTCTTCTGTAAGCTCCACGGAGAAGGTGCGCTTATAAACACCGCATGGGTTCTCTTTTGGCACAAAGGGCGGATTATACGGTATCGGATAATCAATGTTGACATACTGATGCTTGTCGTACCCGTACATTTGCCAGTTGGACGGAACCGGGAGGACGTTGTCCGAAACACCCTCCAGAGAAGCTTCCGCAAAAGAAGGATAATACGTAAACTTCCAGCTTCCGTTCAAGAGCAATACACGCTCATTATTTTCTTTCGATGTGGTGTTTTTGCTGGGTGCACATGGAATGTAATAAGCACGGTCTGGCATCGTGTTCATGCGAACGATATTCAAATCCTGGTGATAATTATAATTCATACTATCTCTCCATTATCGTTTGATTTATAAAGTGACAGGATAAAATTGATCGCTTTCGGAAAACGCTTTGGCTTGCAGACATACAAGGGCGCTACGAATCCCGTCCTTTAGTGGGGCAACGGATTCGGTGGTTCTGCCCTGCATCAGGTGTACAAAATTACGCATAAGTACAATATCGCCGCCGCCATGACGCGAGCCTTGATCATCGAGACGCACAGTGGTTACTTTATCACTCATGTGGTCAAATACTTTGATTTCATTGGTGGCGAAATTGAATTCCACGGTGCCCTTATAGCCATATAACCTAGCCCCTCGGCGCGCAGCCCCTTTGCGGGCAAAGAAGTTCTGCGAATACATGACGTGCATGCCGCTTTCGTATTTCACAATCATACTGCCGGAGTCTTCGTTACCGGTGTCTACCGCAAAGCTGCAATAGTCGTTACGCGGAATGTCATTGCGCACATGAGTGATATTGTAAGTGCTGTCCATACAAGTTTCCCATTTGTCACATTCGCTGCAGCGAAGGCCGGCAGGCATGTCGCCTTTATAAATTTGTTTGGATTTCATGGCACAAACGTTCACGGGTTCTTCACCGAGCAGATAGTTGATGATGTCGATATCATGCGTTGCCTTTTGCAGGAAAAGCCCCTTAGAAGCGGATTCATCTCGATACCAGTCGTGGAAATAAACAAATCCATAGGGAACATCGTTGAAGGCCTGTACATGCTCCACCTTGCCAATCGTGCCGGCATCCAGAATACGCTTGACCTCCTGCACCAGCGGTGTGACCCGCAAGGGGAAGGAAACAACGGTGGGAGCCGTTGCGTTCGCTTCGCAGTCGGCTAACGTTCTCAGATCCTCCATCGTAGTCGCCACCGGTTTTTCCAAAAACAGCGGCAGATTGCGATCCAGCACCTTTTTGGCGAAATAAGTATGTGTGTTGCAGTTCGTACCTACGATCACGCCGTCCAGTTTTTCGTTGTCCAGCATTTCGTCCGCATCCGTATAAAAGGTAATGGTATCCGGATTCATCTCGCAGCTGCGCAAAAGTCCGTCGATTTTATCGATTCCCATTTGGTGCATCGATTCCTTGGAGCCGTCTTTCTTCATTAAAGCTCGCACGCGCTCATGGTCGGGATCGGCTACTGCCTTGATCTGGACTTCATAAGGTAGTGCGAACAAATCATCCATCAGCATGTCGATCCGCACGCCGTATCCAATAATACCAATATTCAACAAAGGGAAGACCTCCTATTATTTTTGTAGTTCAATTTGTATACGCTCACCGGCTGAAAGGGGAACCATCTTCATATTTCCAAAGTAATTATGCGTTACGCTCCGAGTGTTTGTGCGTTCGTCTGCAAGCAGTGTAACAACCGTACTGTATGATGTAGGATTATACATTTCCAGGTGAACGGAATCCTGATCCCACTGTGTAACATAGCATTCCACATGATCGAATACCTGGAGTGTGCGGCTGGTAAAATCCACATAAACGCCGGGTACTTCCACAAACGTAAGCAGCATGGAAACTTCCGGCCAGTTGGAGCCATAGAGGAATTCACCAACGCTTTCCTTGCCTTCCCAATCACTTGTTTGCACACGTTCATTCATATAACCTGGAGGCAAATATTTCTTTTCGAGCGTAAACTCCGGATCTTCCGCCAGAGATACATACTGCGGTAAACTGTGTGCAATGGCATGTAGATCCTGCAGATATTTTGAATTGCCAGTAAAACGAAACAGCTTGAGAAGACTGTTGCCTGAAAGTGTACAAATCCCAGGAGCAGAATGCTTGTTCTGCGCGTTGGCAAATACCGTGCCGCTGCTATGCACACCACGCTTTGCAGCTGTACTGTGTGCAGGGAACACAAAGTCATAGCTCATGACCCATGTCATGGCAATTTCACAGGTATATTCCGCATAGGATAGCCAGATGCTCTTTCGGGTCGTTTCATACAGCTGGACATAGCTTTCCAGCATGGCGAAGGCCGCTTCGCTATCCGGTGCTTGACAGATTTCTCCTGGACAGCCGTTCAGCATGCCTTTTACTAAATAGTTATTGTAATAATACTCACCGAGCCGTTCGGCGACATCGAGGTATTCCGCAGACTGAAAATATTCGCTTGCCAGTGCCAACGCGCCTACAGCCATACACGCTCCGGCTGAATTGCCTATTACTATTTCTTCTGTAGCCATATCAATGAACTGTCCGAGCTGCCCGTATTTTTGGAACAACCGTACAAATGCATCGCAAAGAGCCTTTACGGGTTGCTCAAACTCGATTGTGGAGTGGTGATTCTCCGAAAGCCACAATAGCTGCTTCAATACAAAATAGAGCAAGTCGGCATTTTTTCGGACGAGCAAAATGGTGTCAGAGTTACTGTCGAAGCCGTCACCATAAAATTTTCCGTTTCCATACATGCCGAACACCCATCCGCTGGGATGCTGCAACCGTGAAAAAATAAAGCGAAGGGTAGACAGTGCGCGCTGACGTGCTTCGGATGTATCTTCCAGTAAGAACGGATAGCTGTTCATGCCTCCACCAATCCAGCCTGCCTGCCAACATTGTTGAGGTATATTCCAGTCGGTCCCTACGGAGTAATATCCTTCTTCTATAAAGTTTTCTCTTTGGTATTTTTCTTTGATAGTTATATATGCCTTATAAAATGGAACGTTATAAAAAAGCTTCGGAATCTCCAACGTTGTTTTCGAACCATTCACCTGTTTGAAAAAGTCAGGCAAAGATATTTGCTGCCAATGAAAGACACAAGCAGTAAGAGTCAATGTTTCACCTTGCTTGAACAAAGCTCCGGTATCCTGAGATGGAGCTGAGACATCTGGACGAAAGCCCTGTCCGTCGTTTTGATCTCCAAAAAAATATTGCGTATTTTCGCGTACGCCCGGAACGGACAGTACAAAAGATGCTTGGCGATCGACTTGATTCTCATCGACGGTAAAGCCTGTATAATAACCCCCGCATTGGTGCTCACTGAGCAGGACAGAACCGGATTGATCGTTGAGATCATAAAATCCGCACAAAGAAGATGCCATATCACCAGAAAGCAAAGAAATTCGCGATTGTGTTTTCTCAATATCGAGATGAGGAATGCTGGTTATGACTTCGGCATCTGTAAGTTGGCTATTTTGGGGAGGTGCATAATAAGGCGGATAGGGAAGAGGCAAGCTTGTAAAGCGGTTACCATTATAAACCGCACCTGGCATCAACACATAGTTGCCTTTTTCCCATTGTCCGGCCTCCATCGAAAACGAAAAATTCATCGGAACTTTTGTATCTTCGTGAAATGACAAGGTAATATCCAATCGTTGGCCTTGCGGTAGGGTATGAGTTGTAATCGAAGCACTGCAAGGGTAGCGTAAAAAAGTATATTGACTGTTTTCCGGATTCACGGAAACTTTCTCACAGTCTAGTACTTCACTGCCGTTAAAGGATTTACACATAAGAGAATAACGCATAGCGGGTTCCTTTCTATTATCGCTTATTAAATAGAAATCCGGTGTAAGATATTGCAATACACCGGATTTCATAAAGGAGTGCGAGATTATTTGTTTGCTTTCCAGGCGTCATATTGAGCCTGCTTTTCTTTGATGATGTCGTCCACACCTGCAGCTTTCAGGCGCTTGAGGAATTCTGGCAATACTTTAGCAGGGTCAACTGAACCAGAGCTGAGTGCCGGAATCATTTCGGTGGTAACAGCAGAGCAGTTTGCAAGCTGAGTTTTTACAGGTGTCGAATCGAACACGAAGCCCGTTACTGGTGAAAGTTCTGCTGTTTTGTCAGCTTCATAGATGATTTTTTGAGTCTCTCTTTGAATCTCACCATCTTTGTTCTTGTCATAGTTAGTACGGTTGAAGTTAGGGCTGTAAGATTGACCAATTTGCCATTCGTTAAAGTTGAAATTGTATTTGCCTTCAACCATAGTAAACTTGCCATTTTCGTCGTAATTGTAGTCAACGCCCTCTTCACCAAGCGTAACCAGTTTGTACAGCTCATCGTTCGTGTTGAGCAGTTCAACTAACTGCAAAGCTTTTTCAATATGTTTGGATTCGGAATTGATTGCAATAGCAGCAGTAGAAGCTGCGCCCGCAGGAATCATCGTGCGAGAGGTAGAAACGGTAACTGCAGGAGCATTACCTGCGCTTTTAGTCATAGACATATTGCTGGCATCAGGATTACCAGGATATTCAATGTTGTCAGGCCAGCTGCCCGTTTTCTCAGCGACAAATTTAGCTGCTTTACGATCAGGAGAAGTATCTTTTACTGTTGCGCCATCCTTGCGAACATAACCTTTGAGGAACCAGTCGCGCATAATTTCAGTGTACTTCGCAAAATCTTCCGTCTCAAACTGGTTGATGACTTTGTCTTGATTGTCAAGGTTAATCCAGCCAGGGATGCTAGTATCACCCACGGCTTCCATGTTCCATAACAGCGGATTGCTGGCAAACAAGCTTTCAATGGAACTGGTCTCAAACCCGATCATTTCTCGGTGTTTTGCTAGAGCATCGCCAAGGAAAGGCCCTATCTTATCAAGTGCATCAATTGCAGTCTTGTCTTTCAAGGCTTTCCAGTCAAAACCGGTTTCATCTACAAGATCAGAACGGAATTTAAAGCCCTCTCGTTTGGCAGTGCCCCACTGTTGATAGTTCACGAGTCCATAGATCTTGCCATTTACTTTAACGCCTTCCCACAGTCCTTCAGGGATACGGGAATAAGTTTCAGGCGCATATTTAGGGAGGAGGTCAGTCAGATCAGCATAAGCACCTTTGGATGCGTTTTCAAAGAAGTTAATGCCACCCCAGTTTGCAGTGAAGCTGAGATCCCAATCGTCGCCGGAATTGATCATCAGATTCATTTTCTCGGCATATGTGCTGCTGTCTACAAGAATCAGATCCAGTTTTGCATTGATTTCTTTGCCAATGATTTCGTTCGCTTTCTTCATGACGCGGTCAAAGTCATTGACAGGGCTGTTCATCATGTAGAATTTGAGCTCAACCAACTTTTCATCAGCTGGAGCAGAAGCCGAAGCAGAATCCGGAGCAGAATCATCGGTAGATCCTGCTTCTTTCTGCCCGCAGCCGGTCAGCATCATGGTAAACACCATCGTTACAGACAACAGAATTGCGGAAAATCTTTTCATTGTAGTTCCCCCTAATTTTTATTTAATTTTCCGGTGGATTACCGGTAAAATTACTCTTTTACAGCGCCTATTGTCAAGCCTTTTTCAAAGTACTTTTGCAGTAAAGGATACAGCAAAATAATAGGGCCGATGGCGAGTACGCAAGTTGCCATGCGCGCGCCTTCACTAGGCAGCATTCCAATAGCAGCCTCCATTGACTGTGAAGCTTGTGCGTTCGACTGCAAATATCCAATGTTGTTCATCAAAGATTGCAGCAGATATTGTAGGGGGCGTAGATTTTGTGATTCAATATACAATGATGCGGTCATCCAGTCATTCCAGTAGGCAATGGCTACAAACAAACCGATGGTTGCAAGCGACGGTTTGGAAAGCGGTAATGCAATCCGGAAAAAAGTACGGATTTCACCCGAGCCATCGATACGCGCTGACTCGATTAATGAATCTGGAATCGTACGGAAGAAATTTTTCATAATCAGTATGTTAACCGTCGACACCAGATAGACGATAATCAGCACCCAGATGGTGTCCTTCAGATGCAGGATGCGCGTCAGCAAAATGTACTGCGGAACAAGACCGCCGTTGAACAGCACCGGAAGATACACAAAGAAAGTGAGCGCTTTGCGGTGAGTCACTTCGGGACGTGTCAGTGAATACGACAGCATGGAAGTAATCAGCAGATGTAAAAGTGTGCCGACAACCGTGACAGAAATCGTAACGGCATATGCATTTAGAATAGAGCCTGCTCCACTGAATACATACTGATAAGCTGCTGTGCTGAACTCTTTGGGCCAGAAGCGATATCCATCAAGCATCAACGATCGCTCATCCGTAAACGATATGGATACAACCAAAAGCAGCGGAAGGATGCAGGCTAGGCTCATGGCAATAAACGTAAGATGAATCACTAATTTTGAAAAATGTAGTTTTCTCAGAAGCATGTATTTTCCTCCCAATTAGAAACGGATTTAAGTCTTTTTTCAAAGACAGTATTCCGTTTCTGCAGATCGATCAGAAAGTGCAAATTTCATCCTTTCGGATCGATTAAAATAGTGCGCTATCGGGATCCTTCTTTTTAATGATGTAATTCGAGATCAACACAAGGAAGAAACCAACTACCGCTTGATATAAACCAATTGCCGACGCCATGCCGTAGTCATTGACCTTTTTCAGCGAGCGGAATACAAGTGTGTCGATAACGTCTGTTGCTGAGTAAAGAGCACCCGCATCATTTGGAAGCGTGTAGAATCCGTTCCAGTCACCCAGACCGCCATTGAATAATTTCCCAACCCATAGCAGTGAAAGAACAATGATGGTTGGTTGTAGAAGCGGCAATGTAATATGTTTAATACGTTGCCACTTCGAAGCACCGTCCAGTTGCGCAGCTTCATAGTAGTCGGTGTTAATCCCGGCAATCGCCGCTACATACAGCACCGAATAGTAACCGACGTTCTTCCATATATAAGCAATTGGCAAAATGTATCGCCAGTAAGACGGCTCACTGTACCAGTAAATGGTCTCTCCACCGTTTTCGGAAATCATGCTGTTGACAATACCACGGTCAACACTTAGTAGGCTGAAGAGAATGAACTGGATGACAATCCATGAGAGGAAGGTCGGCAGCAATATCGATCCCTTATAGGTAGCAGATACAAATTTGTGTTTTACTTCATTTAATAGAATAGCCAGTGCCAATGCGCAAAGCGTAACGGCAACTGCTTGTACTACATTGTAAAAAAGTGTATTGAAGGTAACGCTTCTCGCTGCGTCAGATTTAAAGAAAAACTCAAAGTTTTTGAATAGCGGGTCCATCCATGGACTTCCGAGAATACCATCGCGTGCATTGTAATCTTTGAAGGCAATGATAACGCCGACCATCGGGATGTAAAATAGGATCGCAACAAAAATTAATCCGGGTGCCATCATTAAATAGAAAGGTGTCTGACGGCGCATGCTGCGCAATGTTCTGCGAGGCTTACCCGTGCGATTCGGAATTGCATTTGTAATCGTCTTCATTGTTTCACCCCCTTTCTCTGCATTGGTTGTACGTCTGCTATTACTGTAGCTAAGAGGGGGGGGAGCTTCAACAAACAAATATGTTGTTCTTTTTGTTTTTCAACACTGGGTATCTCTAAAAAATAACGATTTCTACAAAGTGTTATAAATCGTTGAGGTATAATCAATTTATCACTATAATAATAATCAATATATTTCTTAGGAAGCTGTCACTTGGAGGTCTTAATGAAGCTCTCAAATAAAACACAAAAAGGTAGAACGAGCTTTTTACGCAAATCTTTTTTCTCTTTTTTGATTATCTCGATTATCATCACTGTTTTACTTACGACTTTTTTGACATTTAATTATTTACGTACTACGATTTCATTAATTAACGGCTATAACGAAAAACTGATTGCTCAATCCAATTACAGTATCACTTATCTCGACGAGACCGCCAAAAAATTTGGAAATGCTCTATACACCGACAAAGATATCATCGCCTATTTAAACATGGATGAGAATGATGTGCGTGTTGCAATTGCAGCAAGCAGGGTAATTGACAAACACTTTCTGACACTGAACGACATCGATAGCGTGTATCTTTACAATACGGGGTTGGATTTGTATTACTCCTCACGCACCGGTGAACTAAAGTCATCGTCTGCATTTTCAGATCAGGCCATTGCAAAGTTGTTAACAGACAAAAAATTTGTAAAAGAGTATCGTGGTCGACCCATTGTGGCATCTGTTGATGAAGCAACACAACCGGCAAATGTGTGTTCATATATATTATTTGAACCAGGGAATACGGAATCTGGCCTAAAAAATGCTATCGTTGTCAACATTCGAACGAAAGCGCTTACGAACTCTATCCAGGCGATTAACAGTAGTGATGCAGTTCCTGAAACATCTTTTTTTGTGGTTGACACAGGCGGTTCTATTTTAAGCATGGCCCTCTCACCGGATTTTGCTCATGACATGAGTGAAGTGCGGACATTAGGTCGGAAAGTGCAGGAACTGGACGGCAACATGAATCAGGTGCAAAAAATTGACGGAATCAGTTATCTTGTTTCGAGCAGTAAAAGTAATGCAAACAACTGGTACATCATGGGTGTTACACCCTTCAAAAAAATTTTCAAGGATGTAATCACCGCATCAATCGTGTCGGCGGGGATCGTAGCAGCTGTATTTATTTTTTGCGCGGTCATTTGCCTGTTCTTGGCACGCAGATTGAACAATCCTATTCAAGCCATTACGAAAATCATAAATGGGGAAGCTCCTGAAAAAAGCAATCCACTCGTGTCTGACACGGAAGAATTTCAAGTTATTCTATCGGTATTTGAATCGATGAAGGAGCAAAATTTGCAGCTTGATAAACTCATGCGTGAAACCGGCTATGCTGCCAAACAAGATTTACTAAATTCCCTGTTAAGTGAAAGTTCAACGTATTCGATGAATACCATTCAGGAGAAGCTTCATGATCTGGACTTGGATTATATCGCCTCCAATCAGCTGTGTATGTGTCTATTCAAAATAGATAATTACAGTGTATTTAGGTCGGAGAATAGTCAAGAAGAGCGTTGGGCATTGCGTTATGCCATTGTGAATATTGCAGCAGAAATAGCGGAGGAAATTCCGTGTGAAATATTCAGTTGTGATTCTGATAAATTTGTAGTGTTAGTTGATTGTGCAGAAGTAACGCAATTTAAGTTAATGCAGGAAAAAATAGAGCGATATTTGCGCGAAGTACAAAGTAAAACGCAACAATTTATTCGTATATCTTTATCTATGACGTACAGCACCTTGTTTAAGGGAATGGAACATTTGCCTAGCATGTATAACAGTATGAAGGGTTCGATTCAACTTAAGATCCGTTATGGACATGGATGCATTATTTCTCCTTATATGATGGATGAAATCAATATGGATGATTTCCATGTACCTGTGAAGAAGGAAGAACAGCTGATCGAAAAAGTACTTGAAGGAGATATTGAAGGTGTTTTTGTCATATATCAATCTATCAAAAAGCAGTTATATAATTGTTCTTACAATGAAATCATATCATGCATTATACATTTGATTTATTGTCTTTATTCCGGTGTACTTAGCAAGATGCCTGCCATAAAGGATAATCAAGATCTATTTCTGCAGGAGTTGTTGCACAATCTGCAAGATGCAGAAGTGAGCACGGATATCGATGATGTAATGAATACCTTTTTGACAAAGCTCTGCAGTAAGGTATTGATGTTAAAAAACTCGTCAAACAATAACGATTATTTAATTCAGCGCATTATCGGAATTGTAGAACAGGAATATTCCGATACCGGCTTATGTTTAAGTTCAATTGCTGAAAAGTTGCGTATGTCTCCGAATTATGTAGGTCGATTGTTTAAAACGTCATACGGGCAGTCGATTGCACAATACATCTTTGATTTGCGAATGAAAAAGTTGGATGATTATATGCGAAGCACCAATCTGACCTTGTCGGTGATTATAGAGAAGATTGGCCTTGAAAGGAACAATTATTTTTATACTCGATTCAAGAAGCATTTTGGCATGTCTCTCAGTGAATACAGGCTGCATCTGGGACACGATGTTGATGATGATGATTGAATTCAGGCTTGTACATTATAATTAAATTTTTGATTAACGGCCCTTATCTCTTTCGTTGGAGACGCGGGCTTTTTTTGTTTAGACTGATCTTAGAGAAAATATTAAAAATATGAGGTACAGGGAATATTATTCGTTTTGAAAAAGCAGAAAAACATCAAATAGTACATTTTTTGAGATTGCTGGCTAGAGAGCAAGCCGACTACAATGCAAGTAACTCAGCTGTATATTTTGTTGAATAGCTGAGTTGATTTATATCAAAAGAATGCAGCATTTTAACAACCTAGGGGGGATTCATGAACAAGATTATTGTTGCAAAGAAGCATAGCTTGATACTTGAAAGATAGGAAAATAAGTTGTAGTAGAAGTTATTTTAACTTTTAAAAATGGAGGAGTCGCTAAGAAACATTTAAAAATGTCTGCGAGAAATAATGTAAGCGCTTCACTAACTGTTGGTATTTTCCTAACTGGTTTTACAGGTCTGGCCTTTGCGGATAATGAACAAATTGAAGGGGAAAATGCACTATCGTTGGGTTCAACAGGTGTTTTTAGTTAAGTCGAAACATACGAGTTCAATATAAAGAATTTTTGAATGAAATGAAACATCGGGAGGATAGAGTATGCGTAAACGAATCTCCGTAATATTTGCAGTAATACTATGTATAGCAATATTGCCTGTAAATTGTTTAGCAGCTTCTACTAATCTAAAAGCAACTTATAATAAGGGCGTTGTTGCTATAGATGGTAAAGGATATGAAGCAAGTAAGGATTATATGGTAAGAGTAGTTGATAAAGTAAATGACACCCTTAAAGCGATGGGACAGGTTCAAGCAAATGCGAATGGTACCATTTCAGGTTCGATTACGACAGGTGCTTTGGAAAAGGTAGAAGAGCATATTGTATATGTGAATGGAATGGATGGTACATTGGTTTCATCAGCAACGTTGACTGGAAAGGTTGATCCAAAACCAGATCCAACACCAACACCAACACCAACACCAACGCCAACACCAACAGCACCAACACCAACACCAACACCAACGCCAAAGCCTGTCCCAAATCTGAGCCAAGAGCCTACCATTAAAGATGGTTGCATTTCTTATGATCATGTAAAGCCTGATAAGGACGGAAATGTAAGTGTTGAAATTAACATTAACCATGTAGAATCGGCGATTGATAGTGCTGCAACAGATGATTTTGGAGTAAAGCAACTCACCATAAAAATAGGAACTATGGATAATGCGAAGCAAAATACGGTAACGATCCCTGTAGGGAAAATAGCAGCAAAGACTGGAAAGATGGATGTCACAGTAAGTACTGGCTTTGGTGATATTGTCTTAACCAATGACACAATTAAATCCTTAGCAAAAGATATCAATAGTAAAGTAAATGTCGTCATAAGTCCAATTGATAAGAGTAGACTTACATCAATAGCAAGCGAAACGATAGGCAACAGAGTAGGTGTTCATGTCTCAATCTTACAAGAAGGCAAGCCTGTAAATGCGGATATTCAGATCGCCATTGCTTACAAGCCTGTAGGAAATGAAGCTGTAGATTATGAACATATCGTCGTATATCAAGTAGCTAAGGATGGCAGCTTGACCATCGTTTCAAATGGCAGATATAACAAAGAAACAGGCAAAGTTACTGTAAATGGCTTGGCGAATGGAACTTATGCGATAGGTTTTGTAAAGAAAACGTTTGAAGACACCGCCAAGCATAAATGGGCAGAAAAACAGATATCTGTACTCGCTTCCAAAAATATCATAATAGGAACAAGTGAAACAACCTATTCTCCTCAAAAGAGTATTACGAGAGCAGACTTCTTGAAGCTGCTAGTAAATACATTAGGACTTGAAGCAGATATCAATGGGAACTTTGATGATATTGCAGCAAATGATCATTACTATAACGAAGTCGCTATAGCCAAAGCACTAGGTATAACATCTGGTTTAGGAAACAATAAATTTGAACCAAGTGCGCAAATTAGTAGACAAGACATGATGGTAATGGTAGAGAAAGCATCTCAAATGGCGGGTAAACCAGGTGTAGAAGGAAGCAACAAGGATCTTCAAAGATTTAATGATGCAGACAAGATCGCAAGTTATGCGCGAAATAGTGTAGCAACCTTAATTAAAGAAGGAATAATTACAGGAGATGGCAGCAAGATCAATCCAACTGGCAAGACAACTAGAGCTGAGGCTGCCGTAATCTTGTATAAGTTGTATAACAGATAAACCCTATTAACATCTCAAACATTATAATATGTAAATGAAGGGAATGATTATACAATTATGAATAAGAAAAAAATCTTTAGTTCCATGATTGCATTTATAATGATATGCACTTCATTATTTGTCCCTACTTATAGTGTTCAAGCAGCAGAAAGCGAAGATAACTCTCTGAACAAAATACAAGCGCAATTCTTTGTGTCACCAGATGGAAAAGATGAAAATAAAGGTTCATATGATAAGCCATTTGCAACTTTACAAGCCGCAAGAGATGCGGTTCGAAAAATTAATCAGAACATGACAGGTGATATTTACGTATTTATTTCAGAAGGTAAATATTATCTTGATGAAACAATTACTTTCAATGAAAACGACTCTGGTACGAATGGTCATAAGATTATCTATAGAAATTTAGATGATTTGGCTAGTGCTGAAATTATCGGTGGTAAGCCTGTTGATACAGATTGGCAAGTAGTTGGAAAAACCGGTGCTGATGCTGACTTACCAGCTGCAGCAGCAGGTAAGGTTTATAAAACTAACGTTGGTACTGATGTGATTTTTGATACTCTTTATGTAAATGATAGACGTGCAACATTAGCACGTACTCAAAATTTAAATAAGTACAAAGATTTTCCAGCTGCTCTAACACCTTATATGAGAAGTGCAGGCGGTGGAATTGGTGACTTGATTTATAAAAATGGTGATCTTGATCAAGAATCAATTAACGGGATCGTAAACGCCCAAGCGCGAGGGGACTTGGATGCCTCTGTATATATGTGGGATGGTGGATACTGGGATTGGATGACGGATACTATTCCAGTTTCTGCGATTGATACTGCAAGTCGCAAGCTTGTATACAAAACCGTTTCAGGCAAACCAGAAATGTATAGACCTAAATATAATACAGGTTCAGATGCAAGATATTTTGTACAGGGAAATCTAGGCTTCTTGGATGCTCCAGGTGAATATTATTTCAATAAAACGACGGGTGATTTGTATTATTATCCAGAAGGGAATATAAATGAAAATGAATTTATTATCCCTAAAGTCAAAGAAGTGATCCGTGTCGAAGGCTCAGATAAGGATCATATGGTTTCAAATATTGAATTCAGCGGCTTGCAATTGAAGGATACCAATACGACGGATTGGTATGCATATGGTTGGAACTGGGGAGATGCAGGAGCGGGTTTAGGTTTCTATCCTGAGGAAGCTAAAGGAAGTACACAACCATCCTATGCCGAGCAAACTGAAAGAATAGAGTTCCAATATGGTGTGATTACACTGACGAATACGAAAAATATCACGATTTCCAAAGCACACATTAAAAATTCAGGTATGTTTGGAATTAATCTTTATTTAGCCAATCAAAATACTGTGATCAAGGATAGCCTTATTGAATATACAGGTCATGGTGGTATAACTGTAGACGGCGGCTACCCTGGTGTAGCAGGAGATAAAAACGGGGATGGCTATAGCAGAGATAATACAATATCGAATATCATTGTTCATGATATTGGTGAGCTTATTGGTCAGGCCACTGGGATTACGATTCAGCAGTCAAGCTATAATACGATATCTCATGTAGAAATCTATAATTCACCAAGAAGAGGGATTTTTCTAACTGCCGGACATAGTCGTAACCCAAATGGAGCTTTCCCGAATGGTGATAAAAATTTCAATATTATGACAGATATGTACACTCACCATAATACAATTGAATATGTATATTTGCATGATGCGCAACAAGATGGTGGGGATGACGGAGCTTTCTTTGCATGTTATTTGTATAAGGGTTCGAATTACAAACCTAATTACTTAAACCAAGTTATTATTGATAACACAGGGGCAAATCCTACCATGACTGATTTTGGGCCTAATGATATGAACTTGGATATGGGCGCCTCAGGTTTAGAGTTAAATAATGTAAAAGCAACGAATCCAATGAACTTTAATATTGAAGTGAATACGATTCTTCAATATGGCGATGATATAAAGTTTAATAATACAAATGTGAATTATGGGACACTTAGAAATCATATTAAGGATTTTGACGACTCCAAGATGGAGTATGACAAAATTGGAGTAACTTCAGATTATCCTGAACAATACCTGACAGACAGAGATCTGATTACAGAACCTGAAGATGTTTATTTTAAGGAGAATTTTGAAAATGGATTCGATGATTCTACTTGGTCATATCTTAACGGTCAGCCAAAAATTTCAACAGAATTTATGTCTGAAAGACCTATTAACGGCAAACAAAGTCTGGAACTGTTAGATAAAACTGGGGTATATAAGAATTTCCCTGAAATGCTGAACAAAGTCGTTACTGTTAAGATGTTTGACAGACAGAATCTTAATTTGGCAGCGTATGATTCAGGGCATCAGAATTCGGCTAGGGTTACATCCATTGCACGAGTTGATGACGGGGAGAACATTATTGGCATGGGTTTGGATTATGATACTACAGGTAATTATATAATCCAAACGGGAAATCAAAAGGAAACGACGAACATGACTAGAACGTTTGGTTGGCATGAGCTAACGTTTGACTATACATCAGGAACCGATGTAAAGCTCTATATTGATAATCAATTAGTCAAAACTTTAAATACTGCAGGATTTGATTATATCTCTTTTGGTTCGGATGATGGCAAAGGACAAGCTTTCTACGATGAGCTGTATGTGTTCGGCGGGGTTCCAGCAACCATGCCAATTCCTCCATCGAATATACCAGCACCTCCAGCATATGATGGATCAGAGATTAATAAGCAACAGCTTATGCTGAATTTAGAAGATGGAAATGTACCTGTTTTTACAAAAATAGGCAGCAATCCATCTGTAACAAGTGTTGTATATGATGATATCGAAAAAAATTATTATTTAAAGGATGAGATTAGAGACGGCAATGATTTCTATGAGTTGAATGCCCCTTGGAATAATTACCTGGTCAATATGAAATGGAAATTTGAAGGCTGGGGTACAACAAATGTTCTGGGTGGTGTCTATGATAACTTTACGATTTATGTAATGGCAAACAATAAAGGTCTAGCCCCTGGTAAAGCACCAGAATCTTATCAAGTAATTTATAGAAGAAATAAAAATGGAACTACAGGTTTTGAAGCTGGTACGCCGTATTTTGAAATCTCGAAACATACTGTAGGTGGAGATGCATCATTAGGTAAAGCAAGCGTACCAGAAGGATTTAATGCGAATGAATGGCATGATTTGCAGATTCAAACCTTTGATGGCAAAGTTGGTTTCGTATTGGATGGACAAAAAATGATATCGGCTGATGATGGTCAGTTTAAATCAGGTGGAGTTGGCTTTGGAGGAATTAATTCAACTGTTTACCTGGACGATATTGAGATCATATCCAATCCTCAATACGTGACTTATGAGAAAGATCTTGGTTTAGGCAATGCGGTATTAAAGGGCGACTTTAATCCTAATTATTATACTTATTTCGCCACTATAACTAATGCTGATGAGCCTATTACAATCAAGAAACCTTCTATCGTAATTAATGGTGTAGAAATTAAATTGCAGCTGAATGGTGAAGAGATTCCATTTGTAGATGGCAGTGCATCTATTTCACCGATTCAATTAGTTAAGGGTAAGAATGCTCTGATATTGTCAGAAGTTACTTTAGCGGGAAGTAAAGACTATACCATTTATATGAATAAGGATTATGAGATTGCTTCCATAGAAGGTATAGAGGAGAATGTATCAACAACTGTTGATCATGCTCCAAATTTATCAAGAGAGGTTACAGTTTCATTTAAAGATGGTAATACTCAGGTTGCCAAAGTGAATTGGGATACAGTGAATCCATCATTGTATAAAACACCAGGTACATTTACAGTAAAGGGTCAGCTTGCAGATCTAAAAGGACCATCAAGCACATTTAGTGTTAATGTAACAGTTGATGGTATTCAATCCATCGAAAAGCTAAGTAATGTTACTACTCTCGCTGGTGTAGCACCAGAATTGGCGGCTAAAGTTAAGGCACAGTATCTGAACGACACGAGAGAGCTGCCACTGACTTTTGCACAATTGGATACTTCCTTATATGCACAAGAAGGAACGATTATTGCAGTTGGCACAGCAGAAGGGTATGCAGGAGAACTTTTGCAAGTAGTAGAGGTACAGGACAATAATGATCCTAAACCAATACTAACGGCAGGTACCGCTAATCGTTTAACCGAGACGACAGCTTCCGTTTCCTTTAACACAAGTAAAGACGGACAATATTATTATCAAGTCGTTGAAAGCGGAGCTAAAATGCCAGTAATTGATACTAGTAAGGCCGGTGCTCCATGTAAAAAAGGACTAGTGCTAATTAGTATAGAAGGCTTAAAAACCGTAACTGCCAAAGATATTTATATTGTGGTTAAAAACGCTGCTGTTGTGAGTGAAGTATTAAAGATGGAGATTCCTAAATATACACCTGGTGCAGAAAGCGGATATACACTTGCAATTGGTAATGAGACTGCAGGTGGAGCTGGCTATACTCGTGATATTACGATTGGTGGAGACAAAGGTAAGGATTTAACGGGTAAGTATCTGGTAGTTCAATTTACGGAAGGAACAGGCGTTAATGCTAAGGTATCCGTAGTGATGATCGCGCCACAAAAAAATGAAGTTACTATATCCTATCAGAAACAAGGTACTGAAATAGAGACTTGGTTAACAAGCGCAATGCCAAACTTGATAGGAGAGAACATTGGCGTTGAAGTATTTGCTTTTACAAAAAGCAACTAAGATCGCTAGCTTACTGAACCCCTAGTGTGAAAATGTGAGAAATAGCCAAACAGCCCCTTTTCCTAATAGAAACGGGGCTGTTTACATTTTAACCTGTGGAGATTACTACAAAAGAGACTTTTTAGAGAAATTATTAAAAATAGGAGTTACAGCACAAAAATTAAAGTTGTAGAAAAAGCAAAAAACATCAAATAGTTCAGTTTTTGAGATTGCTGATCTGAGATCAGCACGGCTACAATGCAAGTAACTCAGGATAAAGTTCATAAAGGAAGGGATAGAAACCATGAACAAAACAAAGACAGGATATATCATCCCCCATACACATTGGGATCGAGAATGGCGTTACCCTATATGGGAAAATAGATTATACCTTGTAAAGCTAATGGATGAATTAATTGAGACCTTAGAAAATAACCCGGATTACAAAAAATTTCTTCTAGACGGTCAGGTTATTCCTATTTTGGATTACGTAGAGGTAAGGCCAGAAAACAGAGATAAGCTTGTCAAATTGATTAAGGATGGAAGAATAGATGTAGGTCCTTGGTATACTTTACCGGATCTATATCCAATAAGTGGAGAATCCATTGTACGTAACCTTCTAAAAGGAAGAAGAGAAGCAGAAAAACTAGGGAATTGTTTGGATATTGGCTATGAGTCCTTCGGATGGGGACAGCCATCACAGCTTCCACAGATCTATAAGGGCTTTGGAATAGATACAGTTATCGTGTCCAAGAATGTAGACAAGAAGCGAGCTCCAAACAGTGAGTTCAAGTGGACAGGCAAGGATGGCACAAGCGTCTATGCAACAAGATTAGGTGAAGATGCAAGAGCCAACTTTTTTATGAATGCCTATATTCATATTATGAACGGTGTAGCTTACAAGTCGGATGACTACAATTTTGACATGGGGAATTATGGTCAAGTCTATCATCAGGCGGATAGCGAGAACTATATACAAGACTATTTCAAGATTGAGGATACAGAAAAAATACACTCAGAGGTTATAAAAGAAGCAGTTACTAAGTCATGGAACGGTATGAAGGACACTCTTATGCCAGATGACAGAGCGATGATGGATGGTACTGATTCTACAACTGCTCAGCCTCAATTAATGAATCTGATCGAGGCAATCAATGAACAATTTGATGACATCGAGTTTAAGAGCTCCTCATTGGGGGAATATGTTGAAATTCTTAAAGAAAAGCTCAGCTTGGATGAGTTGATTGAGATCCACGGTGAAATGAGAGACGGACCAACAACCTCGTTGTCTGGGAATGCTCTAATGACAAGATCACATATCAAAACACTTAATAAAAAGGTTCAAAACAGCTTGTTTAATCAGGCGGAGCCTTTATCAGTAGTTAATATGATGGCAGGTGGCAAGTATGATGAGTCATTCTTGCAATTAGCTTTAGATTACATGTTATTATCCCATGCGCATGACTCCATAAATGGAGTAACCCAGGATAAAACGGTAGACGATGTACTCTATCGATTAAACCAAGCTTTGGAAATATCAAATGCGATATCCAATAAAAGCTGTCAGGATCTGATCAGACATATTGATCTGTCACAATATAATCGCGAGGATATAATACTTGTAGTGTTCAATCCATATGCAAAGCCAAGAAATGAAATGGTAAAGGCCTATATTGATACCCCGCAAGTTCAAAATATATGGGAGTTTGACATTGTGGACTGTGATGGAAATGTATGTGAGTTGCAGCATATATCCAGAACAGAGGTAACGTCCCCAGTGGTACAACTTCAGACAAGGCCGTTCCCTTATTACTCTGATCGTCATGGTGTAGTATTTGAGACTGGAGAAATACCAGCCGGCGGTTATAAGGTTTATAAATTATGCAATAAAGTAAAGTTTAACCGAAAAACAGAATTTTGGGCGAAGACTAGAACAACGGATGGGAAAGAGATAGCTATATCTTCTACATGTATGCAAAATGAATTCATCAAGGTTGAAGTGAATCCGAACGGAACCATTTCTATTCTGGATAAAGAAAATGGAAACTGCTTCGATAATCTCAATTACTTTGAAAGTACGGGAGATGTAGGGGATTATTGGATGTACTATCCTCCATATCATAATCAGACGTATAACAGCAAAGGCTGTAATGCCAGCATTTTCTTAATGGAGAACGGCAATCTTGCAGCTACTATTGGGGTTAAGCTTACCATGGAGCTACCTAAATATGCCTATCGTCCGGACAACTATGTAAGAGGCAAGAGTGAGCGTTCTGAACAAACAGAGCATTTGACCATAACGACTTATTATACATTAAAGAAAGATGCTAAAAATGTAGAAGTTAAGGTTGAGATCGATAATAACTGTAAAGACCATCGTATGAGTGTTCTGTTTGATACAGGAATCGAAGCGAGATCTGTTGATGCGCAAGGGCATTTTACAGTAGATAACAGAGATGTTACACCGCTTAAGGATGACAGAGGTCACTATTATAATGAATTACTAACCCAACCATTGCAGAACTTTGTGAGCATAGCAGATGATCATAAGGGCTTTGGAATTGTTACCGATTGCTTAGGAGAATACAGTGTAACGCCGGAATGTGAACATAAAGGTGGAGATGCAACGCTGTCCATGACGCTGTTTAGAGCTGTGAAAAATATTATCTGTACTGAATGGAGAAGCGCAGGGGTTTTCCCAAATCAAGAAGGTGGACAATTGCAACAAAAGCTGGTGTGCAACTATGCGATTTGCCCTATGAATTCAAGTTGGGAAAATAGTGATCTAAGTGAAATGGCGGATTGCTTCAATATTCCATTAAAGCCTGTTCAGACATGTGTTCCAGCGATGCTAGTCGAGAAATCAGAAGGAATCCTGCCGCCTAAACATAGCTTCTATCAAGTAACAGGTAAGTTAAGCGTATCCTGTATCAAAAAGGCTGAGAATAGCAACAGCATCATTGTACGTGTATTTAACCCATATCCTACTGAGCAAAGTGGAAGTATTATTTTTGGATGTGATGTACAAAACGTGTGCATGACGAATCTGAATGAGGAAGAAATGGCCGCTTCAAATTTAAATATTATTGATAACTCTGTAGAACTTAATATCAAGCCTAATAAGATCGTAACTCTGAAGTTAGATCTAGCGTAAAGTTTAAAATCTGATAGATAGAAAGGAAATTACAATGCTGCAACAATATAATATGAAAGATGAACTAATTGGGTTTATCAATCTTGAAACTGGCGGAGATGGACTATTTCAACTTGGAAAAGACGGAGTTAAAGAAATTTTAACTCCTCTTGACAAAAAAGTAGAATTTATTTTATTTGAAGATAAAACCTTATGTTATGTAAAATCTGCAATGGGGTATCCAGCCATATATCCAGTATATAAACCGAATTATGAAGGAAATGCAAAAGCTATACTGATGGACTTAGATGGTACAAGTGTGCATAGTGAAAGTTTTTGGATGTGGATTATAGAGCAGACTGTATCGAGACTTACCAAAAATGCTAAATTTACATTAGAAGCTAGTGATGAACCGCATGTTTCGGGGCATTCGGTATCCGAGCATTTACAATACTGTATAGACAAATATTACCCTAATCAGACAGTAGAAGAGGCAAGAAAGCACTACTTTGCAATAACAGAATATGAAATGAATGAGATACTGCATGGCAGGGGGAAGACAGATGCATTCACACCTGCTCCTGGACTTAAAGATTTCTTATATGAGTTGAAAGCCAAAAACATCAAAATAGGTTTAGTCACTTCAGGTCTATATAATAAGGCGATGCCTGAGATCATATCTGCCTTCAAAACGCTGGGAATGGGAGATCCGCTAGATTTTTATGATGCGATCATTACAGCAGGGCAAGCATTAGTAAAAGGGCAAGTAGGAACGATGGGAGAGCTCGCCCCAAAACCTCATCCATGGCTGTATTCTGAAACTGCAAGAGTTGGACTTGGTCTAACTGAAGAAGACAAGGGACATGTATTAGGATTTGAAGATTCATCAGCCGGGGTTGTATCGATCAGGCTGGCTGGTTTTTCAGCTATTGGAATCAATGGAGGAAACATCAGAAAGAGTGGAGTGCAGTCCTTATGCTTGAAAGAATATGACAATCTTTGTGATGCACTGCCGTTAATTTTATCTTAAATATACCTTAGTTAGTAAGTATTGAGTCGAGTGAAATCCAGGTATCCACTCCTGATTTTCGTTCGGCTTTTTCTATCCCCCATCGTATCCACAACCTCAAAAAATTCAAAGTATGTGATCAATAATCCACTTATATATACCGATTCAACCGGAAATATGCATGGAATGGGTGGGAAAAGTGGGAGTGCTGGTGGAGGCGCGTATACAGTTCCAAAATGGATATTTAAAGACTTTAAAATTGTTAAACTCAAAGCACAGCAGTTAAACCTAATAATGTAAAGGTACCGCTGGATGGTTCTAACTCCTCTAATAAGTTTAAAGCGGAAGTAAATAGTCAACTGAATAGTACTAAGGGGGCGGGTGAATTTGTTTTGAAGGAAGCATCTGCAGCATCAGTTAAGGCAGAGGATAATGTGGATAGCTTCAAAGTTTCCAACAACATCTTCAGAGTGCTGGGGGAAACTATAGGGAATTTGCAACAGATAGTGTTGACGATGTGAACAATATGGTAAAAGAAGGGTTTAAATACTCTAATTCACAATTCTTACCTAATAATCAACCAAACTCTTATAAAGTTATTACGGATTTGGGAAAAAGTATTGGAACTAAAGGGGAAACTAAAATTCAAGTTATTGTAGGAGCTGGCTTTGTTCTATGTGGTTCTTTTTTTGATGGGGGTACCAAGTGTCTATTGAACCCATCATTTTACCAATAACACATCTAATAATACCGTTACAAGGATTTTTGGATTTTATTTGTACGCACAAGAAATGCTTGGTTTTATATCCTAAATAACGTAATAGCGTTACGAATAACAGGTCGATTATGGTCAGATACCACCATTTCTTTACTCTTCCCTTTTAAAATTGTAAGATACAAACCTGTAAAAATAATGCAATCTGTTTATAGTAGTAGTAAGTTTATTTCATTCCAGTTTACATCGTATCGTGTCCATAACCTCAAAAAATTCGATAATACTGGAGAAGACATGGAGGATCTGATCTCCATCGGCACCATCGGCCTGATCAAGGCTATCGAGAGCTACCGCCCGAACAAAGGGACAAAGCTGACCACTTTTGCTGCTCGTTGTATTGAAAACGAAATCCTAGTGCACCTTAGATCACTAAAGAAGACCCGTAAAGATGTATCTCTGCACGATCCAATTGGGACAGACAAGGAAGGGAACGGAATTACACTCATCGATATCCTTGGTTCCGAAGCAGATGATGTCATTAAAGAGGTCGATCTTAAGATTGAGAAGAGCAAGATTTATCGTAATCTTGATATTTTGGATGATCGGGAAAAAGAAGTTGTCGTTGGGCGATTTGGACTTGATACAGGTGGAGAAGAGAGGACGCAGAGGGAGATTGCGAAGGAGGAGCTTGGTATCTCACGGAGTTATGTGTCGCGGATAGAGAAGAGGGCACTCATGAAGCTTTATCATGAGTTTTATAAGGCGAAGCGGTGATTTTAAGTTATTTAGCTGTTGTGAAGTATACGTAGATTGTTAACCTCCTTGGAAGAGAAAGGAGGTTTTTTTATTTTGTTGTTCAAAATTCCGATAATCAGCCGAACCTTTCTCAGTCATTCTTCCTTTTCCGGAGTTATTCTAAATGGGAAGGATGATTATGGAATGGTTGAGATCCATTCTGCTGGTCGTCTCTTTAAGCACATTAGGTTACTTTTCCTATGTTAAATCTTCCACGCCCATGGAAGCGGATATGAGAACACACTCCTCCAAAGTATTGGGTCAAACTGCGTTGTTGATGGATGAATACTTTGCTCATATTGCGAATTCAATACAGGTCGTATCTGTTAATCAAAATGTTATTGAAACTTTAAAATACTTCCAAGGGAACTCCGATTATAAAAATTATTTAAATAAGCAACAAGTTATCTGTATGTTGGGTGATATCCAGGCACTTAATCCGGATATTTGTAACATCATGATCTGGTAATAAAACGGCTTGCAGATCGGGGAGAACTTGAAGTGAACGTGTACCCGCATCGTTTTCGACATACTTATGCATGCCAACTCCTTGATAATGGTGCTCCATAAGATTTCATTCAAGGAATGCTCGGTCATGAGAAGGCATCAACCACTCAAGTCTACGCACAACTCCGCGGCGAACGTCGGAGAGAACTTTATCGACGATACTTTTAGTTTGTAATGGCGACGGATCAACTTTAGAATCCGTTGCTATTCAACGAAAGGGCAGTTTAATTAAACAATTAAATTAGAGTATTAATGACTTTTTCCCGATTGATTTGGTTTTATCAGATTTTATCGTATGAAACAGGTGGTAGACACATTAAAATGTCAGGATTTTATAAAGATGTGTCTTTATAAAATAAATACTAGACGTATGGAATGAACTATTATTACTTGGAATACCCCGCAATATGCGGAGATGTTAAGTGAAATACCAATAGTTAATTATTAAGAGTTTTTTTATGAGAGATCATGATTCAGAGTCCGAATTGGAATGGCCGAACCTTGTAAAAACAAAAGTGGAGTAAAAGCCTGAAAGCAATTATTTCACGACGTATTATGACTAAGAAAGGTGTGATTATAGAAATGAAAAAAATCTATGTGGTAAACAAAACTCATTTTGACATTGGTTTTACCGATTTAGCAGAAAATGTCTTGCACAAGTATTGCCATGATTACATTCAAAACGCAATCACTTTAGCTGAAGACTTAAGAAAAGAGGGCAAAGACTTTGTTTGGACAACAGGTAGCTTTATTATTGAATATTACTTCAAAAACATGGATGAAGAAGCTTGTAAAAAGCTAGACGACGCCATAAAGAAAGGTTACATTCGCTGGCACGCAATCCCGTGTACGTTTGAATCTGAAACTATGACGCCTCAAACTTTACATTACATGACTTCAATCTCAAAGAAGTTAGATGCTCGTTATGGATACAAAACAACAAGCGCAAAGATGACTGACGTCCCAGGACATACTATCGGGATTGTTGATGAGTTATATCGTCAAGGAATTAAATTCCTACACATTGGTGTAAATGGCTCGAGCTCAATTCCAGAAGTTCCAGATACATTTCTATGGAAGAATGGCGAAAGTGAGATAATTGTCTCTTATTCAGACGACTATGGTGGCGTAATCGGAATTGATTGCATAGATAACAAGCTGGCATTTATGCATACTCATGATAATAGTGGTCCAGGAACAAAAGAGAAAATTAACGTCTTTTTGTCAAAAATGGCAAATGAGTATCCAGACTATGAGCTTGAAATGACTTCAATGGATCAGTTTGCAAATGAAATTTGGGAAGTACGTGACCAACTGCCAGTTATTACAGAGGAGATTGGGGACACATGGATTCATGGAATGATGTCTGATCCGAAAATCATTCGTGATTATCGGATTTTAACTAATTACATGTTTGATAACAAAATAGAAAATGATGATGCTAATTTCTATGCGATGTTAGTTCCAGAGCATACTTGGGGAATGGATATCAAACGCTATTTCAGTGACTATATGAATTATGAAAAGAAAGACTTCCAACGAGCGCGTAGTTTAGACCAAATTACGGATCTTGATTTAACCTACGCTTATGGAATTGTTAAAGATGCAACTGTTGGCGAAATGCAATTCACTTATAATGAGTGGACTGATCGTTCGTACAAATTTTATGAGTCTTCATGGAAAGAACAACGCAAGAACGTTGATCGTGCAATAGCTTGTTTGGAGCCTAAAGATCAAAATAACATTAAAAAACTTATCGAAGTTCCATATCATATCTTTGAAAACCAAGGTATTGAATGTGGTTTGGAAGAATTGATTTCGGTAAACGGGTATCAAGTTATGTTTGCTAGCGATGGTTCAATTAACCACTTAGAAAAGGATGGAACACTTTACTTTGATCAGGACAACAAACTCGGGGTTCTGAGCTATACAATTGCTGGGCAAAATGACTATGATAACCTACGTTACAACTATTTGCGTGAATTACAACATAATTGGTGGGCAATTGACTTCTTAAAGCCAGGAATGGAAATTCAAAAACGAATTCAATTGAATGAAAATTTCACACCACATGTTGTGAAATTAGTTATGGAAAATGATTCGATTATTGCAACTTTAAAGTATAGCCAAAGAGCTGTGGAGGGGTATGGTGCTCCAAGAGTTGTAAAGGTTAAATATCAATTTGGAGATAAAGTTGAAATTGCACTATTATTAAAGGATAAAGATGCAATTCGTTATCCAGAAATTTATTCTTTTGACATTACACCACGTTTGAATTCGCCGTACTTAACTAAGATTCGTAAAATTGATACCGTTATTTCACCTTTTGAAGTGGTAGGTCACGGAAATAAGTTGCAACACATGATTGAAGAGTTAATTTACGATGGCAGCGATAAAAAAATCAATATTAAACCTATGGATGCCCCTCTTTTGGGAATCGGAACAAATAACAATCTAAGTTATAACAACAAATACCATCAAGACAACAATAAATTTACGTTTACACTATTGAACACAACATGGGGAACTAATTTCACGATGTGGTATGAAGAAGATATTTTTGCTCGTTTTGAGTTAGTGTTGGGATAACAATTTCCTGCGAACATAATGGGCATACGCCGATGCCTCTTCATCAAAAAAACAGTTTATTCTCTTATCTAGACTGTTTTTTAGGTACATTTAGACCGTTTAAGCGATATTCCTTCAAGATGTGTTTGATAAAGTATTCTCAGGCTAGGTCATCACGCTAACGGGACACGATAGCTCAATAACGACACAAAGGCAATCGATCAGTGGATCGGCTGCCTTTGTTCAGCTAACGGGCAGTTTAGAGCAACATTAAATCGGTATAATTTTGAAAGGAATGACAGCGGTGAAGACAGATAAAGAAATGTTGATATCGGTTATTTGCAACGACACTTCAAGAGATGACGAAATTGACGATGCCGTTATGGATTTATCCAA
>NZ_CAKMAB010000052.1:0-36662 GCF_924513355.1 Paenibacillus pseudetheri | reverse complement strand
GGAGAGCACAGCGATTGGAACAACGGTCCGTTCGCGGAGCGTCCTCTCAAAGCGCCCACGTATATCCTACTAGAACAAGGGCTGACCCAAGCAGCCATTTCATGGCTTTTGGGACAGCCCCCATTGATATCAAAATACTTTTGTCCTCTAATGAAGTGCTCTATCCATGTTTAGTACTCTACTCAGGTTAGTATGTAAATTTTTTTGTACTTCTCAGGTCCATACCCAATAATACAATGACTTAGTAATTTCAATGCCTTAACATCATCAACAATAATCGATGTTGCTCTATAAAACCAAATTTATTAAATAATCAATATCTCGTGCCATAACGCACTTGCGCTGGGGCTTCTTCTACGGAATGTGATTAGTAATGCTCTTTACCACATGCAATTTTAACATATACAAGGTCTCTCAAATCATCCTAAATTAGTCTGTTCTTCGTTTCAAATACAAAGTACAGTAATTCAGCCTCTTCATTCTCAACAAGCACCGCTCTATTCCTTTATCGCATAACTCGAATAGAAGTATAAATTAATAGTTCATCGTTAATCTATCCCACAATAATGACATATGTTCTAAAATACCCTCCTCATCCGAATTCGCTTTGAGTTTTATTAATTCTTCAATGTCATCATCAACAAAAAATAAAATATAATTACCTGATTGAGCAAGCACATCTTTACATCTATTCATCAATTTTTTAGAACTCTCGACTTTTCTGAAAGTTAAAATCCCAAATTTCCCAACATTAACTCCAAATCTGCCCAGTAGCTGATCCACTTCGGGATTAGCTGGGTCAGAGTTATAATTTTTACACTCTATAATTATTCTAGGACAAAAAACTTTGTGAATTTCTCTTAAAAAATAAAAAAATCCACTTTTTGCATGGTTATCGAAAATTATATCCACTCTCTTTCTGCCATCATTTATTTCTACCTCAGTTCTACCCCTCTTTAAACTGTCAGAAAAAATATAGTTTAAACAGCAGAAAATCAGTTTATGGTACTCATCAGAAGATTCACTGCCTGCTTGTATTTTTTTTAGTTGATATAAAAGATTATCAGATTCAGTAAGCAAGTTTTGAAGTGGTTCTATTAGTTCGGGTACAGCTGGTAAATTCGGTATACTCCGCAAGTCCTGTTTTTCTATACACTTTACAGAATCTATGGGCAAGTTAGTATTTTTCATCAAGGATTTTCTTTTTTCCACTTTTATTTCGTTTGACTCTTTCTGATTTCTACTAAACATCTGTTCATCTTGCTTAATAATATTCATCAATTCAGTTGCCAGTAAAAATGCTAACTGTGGAGGAAATGAGTTGCCGATTTGCTTGAATTTTGATTTAAGACTCCCTTCAAACAAAAAATCCTTCGGAAAACTTTGTAATGCAGCCACCTCTTCCCACGAAAGCGCAACGTACCCTTCTGATCGGTCTGTTAAATCACTAAAAAAAAGTGTGGTCTTTGCATTAATAGAGGGAGATAAGCCCTCTAAATTGATTTCTCTATATCCGTTCCAGCGTTTTAAAATAAATTTTTTTTCGATTTTCATAATCTATGTGGTCTAAATTCTTAATAACGTCTTTAACAGTAACGTTTTCAGGATGCTTTAAAGGGAACTCAAAACTCACATTAAGTTGTTTTTTTATTCCAACTATGATAAGTCTTTCTTTGTTCTGTGCAATACCATAGTCTTTTGTATTCAAAATCTCGTAAGAAATTTGATAATTTATAGAATTAAGCCTAGCTAAATAATCATTAAACATATGCTCTTTAAGAAAAGTCTTGTGTCCTTCAATTAGAAACGCTATAGGTTTATTATTCTGGACTATTTCAAAAATTCTATCCTTATACTGCAATATTCCTTTATCAGCAAATATACTTTTATAGCTATATCCACCTGACAATGAAAAAGTCGTCGCTGGTAATGATGCAATAATTAAATCTGACTTGGGGATTAAGTCAATATCAACATGAAAAACATCTCCATTTACAACTTCGTTCAAAAAATTCTTGTTATGGGACAAACAACTATCTTTATCTATATCAATTCCCCAAATCATCTCAAAACCAGCTCTTTCAAAGCCTAAATCAAGTCCTCCTGCTCCACAACATAGTGAGATAACTGTAGGTTGCATAAACCCTTACTCCCTTTATTAAAATATGATTAACTTCCAATACAATTTATTATAGCTTATAAAGAGTCTTTAGCAGAAATTAGAATTCTTTCATGTATTGAATTGTGTTACCATCCGAGAATAAAAGTAGTGGTAAGCATCTTTAATTCTCTCTCTTTAATCCTATTTTCACGGTAATTCCGAATTTGATACCCTGTAGGCAGACTTCGAAGTGCTGTAGGACTTAGAGCAGTACACATCATAAACAAGTTCTTATCCAGTATTCCACCCGCCAAAGCACTCACCTCCATTCTGAATTACTTACCTCACAATGTATCACGCCTCAGCTCTTAAAAACACTGCAGAAACGAATGCGTTAACCTCATCTTCTTGGCCATGCTCAAAATCCACTTCTCCCCAACTCTTCTATTTATTAAGGTAAGAACATTCAATACCATATCATATTGCTCTCTAAGCTCTCCTCAATAGGAATAGTTAGAAACTGATTAGCCACCACGATAAAATTTGATTTGCTTAATACAGCCTGCGCGACATTAGCTCTTTGGCATGCTCTGTACTTTTTCTGCTTGGTCCATTACGATTAGGCGTTCCTCCAGTACTAGTCCCTTGGCAGCTTGTCTGACCGCTTCACTCTCTCGTCATGGCTGATTGGAACCCGGAGTTCTGGATCATTCTTGATTTCCAGCTCATTTAGATACCATCTGATGGCGTTCGTCTTGTCGCTCATATTGAGTACGTTCTTTTTATCTACCGAGATATAACAAATCCCTGATTTATCAGGCAGATAACTGTAGCCGGGCGCTCGTTATTCTACCCTTCCATGTAACGCAGGACTGAGAAAGCCCTCCAGTTGTTGCTTCAATTTGCTCCAGGACATGTAATCCCACTCCATAACAAAACAGAGGAAAGGCTGGTTGGCTCAGGGTTTACCCCCTCTCCATTCATCCGATCCTCAATCTTTTTAAATCAATGATATAACTCTCCATCGCCCTCAATTGGGCCTTATCCTGAAATTACCGCCGAACTTTGGATAGCCAACCGCCTTTGCAAGTACGCCTTCAGATGAGGGTCCACACAGTAGATATAGCACCCCTTCGTTCCCCGGGTCATTAACGTCCTGTAGGTGTTTCGTATAATTTGATCGGCCATTCGGAGCGCCTCGTCCTTATCTTTCTTATACAAGGTCTTGAAGCCTGAAAGAGACTTATCCGTCTTCGCACGTTTAAACGGGTCGGTAATGATACGGTTATTTTCAAAACGCATATCTTCGCCAATGATAACTCCGACATAGTCAAATTCAAGTCCCTGTGAGGTATGTATGCAGCCCACTTGTTCGATGGATTCAGGGTCGATCGCCCAGGTCGTCGTATTGTTAAGGTTCCAGCTCATGAAGAATTGATAGCGATCTAATTGAATATCATGAACGCTAGGATTGTTCTTTCCATCCGTCTTCCAATCCCAGCAGTATCCGGCAAGCATTCTTGCCTTATTATTTATCTGATTTTTGCTGAAGATTTCGTCTCGTAATTCATTCGGATCATCATAGAGTCGAATTTCATAATCGAAATCGAAACCATCTGCGTTTGCCGTTTCACGGATATCGAGTACATCATCGAGCCATGCCAGATATCCATCGGATCCATTGCACCTGAATTGAGAAGCCAATGTCAGCTCCGTGATATCAGCATCCATTTGTTCGGCATACTTTCTAATCTGCTCTTTGCTGCCAACATCGTGCATCGCGATCTTCTGATATTCATCGATAAAAAATATAGAAAACCGGGCAGCGCGGATAATCTCCATGGTTTGATTAATTCCTTTATTTTTGAACAAACCCGACTTTTCATTTAAGCGATGCGCCTCGTCAACAATCAAGCAACCGAATTCATCGGGCAATGCTTCATAGTAAACGCCTGATCCCTTAAACAAGTTATCAATGACTGATCTCTTCACGTTTTGCTGCAGCTTTTTCATATATACGGCACGAGGCGCGCTATTCTTGGTTACATATTGGCAGACTAGTTCTCGTGCCGTAAGCTCTACCAAAAGATTAATTCCGAGAACCGACTTACCTGTCCCTGGTCCGCCTTCGACAATCAAGACTTGTTTCTTTCCCGACTGGGCTTGCTGCGCCAATCTTAACGCTTCCTCATATACTACCTTCTGATCGTCAATCATGATGAATTCTTGATTCCCCTGCAGCATGCTGACGAGTGAATCCTGCAGCGATTTAGAGGGTTTAATTTTGCCATGTTCAATGAGGTAAAGCGATTTGCTTCTATCGGTTTTTTTAATGAAGGTCGAAATAAACCCTCTTAACTTTAGAGCATCTCCCTTCGAGAAGATAGGAGCTTCGTCGATGTATTGATTGTAGACAGGATGCAATAGAGGGTCGTTATCGGTCTGTACGTAGTTATGTAAATAAGCACAAGGATAGAGCTGGACCGCTTCGTTCTGCACGGTCTCGTTATATTCACTAATCAGTTGAGCATAAGACCATGCCTGAAAAGAAGGATGCGGCGTTCTCGTCTTCGTTCGGTTAAAGTAGGTTTTAACAAGGCCATCCGCATCCTCAACCGTTTCAACTTCTGACCATTGCTTAAGCTCAATGATGACGACGGAATATTGATCCTTTTCGTTCAAGCCTGTAATCATGAAGTCGACTCTTCTCGAGGTCGCTGGAATTTTATATTCAATCGCGATTCCTACGTCATCTGGAATGGTCGATGTGTTTAATACTTTATAAAGATAGTTCATGGAATTGTTCCATGCGTTGATTTCGCCCATGGAAACCCTGCCGACTTTTTGGACGTACTGGTTATGAATCTTTACCGCAATGCTGTCTTCGGTCACATCATTCATAAATTGCTGCTTGGTCGATTCATAAATAATCATGGTGCTTCTCCCCTATTCGTTCAATGCCGCGTACTTTTTTGCGAACTTCCCTTGAAACGGGATACCGGATATTTCTCCGCATTTTTGTTTATTTTCTGAAGGATGGCATCCTTTACGTCGATTTTTAAATCATGAACGAGCGTTAGCGTGTAGATGAGAATGTCAGCAATTTCGTCCTGCATGTCAGAATAATTTTGCTCTATGGCTTGCTGGCTGTTCTTCCATTGAAAGAGTTCCAACAGTTCGCTCGACTCTAACGAGATCGAAAGAGCCAGATCTTTGGGATCGTGGAATTTCTTCCAGTCCCTTTCGTCGCGGAATTGGATAATTTTCTCGATTAGTTCGTCCATTTGTACCCCCGTCTGTCATGTTGTTCAAATTCAATCTCTAACACTTGCTCTACATAAAATAATGATAGCCCAATCCTCAATGTAAATCCACGAAATTCCTACAAATTAAACAAAAAAAGACTCCTGTTAATCAGAAGTCCTTATTAAATCATACAGCTAATTATGGATTTGAACCCTACAACGCACCCCCGCCGCAGTTCACCACATCGGATGCTTCAACACTATCTTCTCAGCCATGCTCAAAACCCGCTTCTCATCAACTCTTCTGTCCACCAAAGCCAGAATATTCAATACAATAGTACGTTCTTTTTATATAAGCCATACAACTATTCAGCTCCTCCATCATGAATATTTCTCATACTTACAACCCCTTTGCCTCACGGAGTTGGTCTAGCCGTTCTTTTACCGAGTCTTCAGACTCGACTACTGATAAATGAGAGACCGCGTGAACCAGCTCCTCCCCCCAGGATGAAACGTCCCAGCTCTCCAAGGTCTTGATCGCCATGTTCCGGTTGGAGGTCACTGGACTGTTCAGGGCAGTGAAGATCAACTCTGTCCCTATCCCCTCGAACCGGTCCAAGCTCTGCAAGATAGCGCCCAGCTTCCTGTGTGCTGCATATTCTTCGCCGAATCCCAATTCATTTCCGGGGCCAGTGGCGATCTGCTGCAAGGGAAGGTGTTCGATGGCGAATTGAACGAACCTATGAATTCGGTCTGGATCATTCGATTTCATGAGCTGATAGTAATAGAAATCCTGTAGCGGGTTAGCTGCAAGCTGATTGAAGAGAGTGTCCCAAATATCAATGCCAAGTTTTTCGGCACAAGCTACGCCATAGTAACGGTCCGGCGAATCACCGCTGCTAACAGCATCCATAACGATGCTCATCCACTTGATGTTGGCCATAATCGATTGGCAAGCATCGCTGATATCGCTTCTTAACTGCTCGCTCCAGCCTGCAGACATCCGAACGTCCCACTTCTCCTCATCCTCAGCCAGGAAATCGTAAATGCTGAATATAGCTGATAGATGCTTTGCAGTTGCCCCTATCTTCCCAGTGAGCCTCACGTAATCAAATAACACCTGTGGAGCATGCTCATAATCATCCATGTCCTCAGCAGGCCCGCCATTCAATAGCGCTTCAATGATATCGGCTGCCCCATCCAATAATGCGCTATCTACCCGGTCAGCCGAAAGTGCCTCCCGCAAGCCACCATTTCTAGCACAAATACAGGCTAAATATTCGTTCATGACGTTGTTGTGGCATCCTTGCCGCAGCAGCCAATCTTTTATCTCCTGACTAGCAGGGTCAAGTCTCTCGACGATATGTATTTTCCCCCAGCCATGAACCTGTTGAGCCAATTCAAATAGAACTTGATTGCTGTCTTCCATTCCATTATGAATCGCAACCACGGCATATAGCGTAAATTCCTCATGTCTCCCCAACGTTAGAAGCAAATCCTTAACTTGCTCGTTCTGAAAAAGGCCCAGTAAGGCAATCCCGAATTTGACGGCATTTCGGTGCGCCGCATTCTCCGCTAACCATTTCGCTTCATGGAATACGGAGTCCGGCTGTATCCCGGGCTGCTTGCGTACCTCATCCAGAACGACATCCATCATTCCGCCTATATCTATCTTCACAAGCTTAGCATATAGGGCCTTTCTTGTTGAATTCTTAGGCTTTCTGGATTGCTTCGCCAGCAGGTGAACCAGCTCTCGTACCTCATCCGTCATCTTAGCAGCTCCGGCATGATGTCCGAATGCTCCATCCATACCGCCCGCTACCCATCTGATTTTATCACCGGACCAGAATTCTTCGTCATCCGGCAGCGATCCGTCCACGGATTCCCCTTGTCCCTGAATATGGGAGTAAATGGAGGCTCTGCTCTCCCAAAGTGGCCGTTTAGCTCTATCGAAGAAAATAACCATCGTTCACAACACCTCTTCCTATAATTCCTTCAATAACAATCGGAACAACTCGATGATTTTTTAAGCGGCTGCATTATTGTATCAGCTTCTGTATCTATATTTGCTTATTTTGGGAGTAATGAACATGGCGAAAGTATTACAACTGGGCATATATTTTTCACATTTTATCCAATTCCCTCTAGCGCAGGACTGAGAACCCCCTCCAGTTGTTGCTTCAATTTGCTCCAGGACATGTAATTCCACCTTCCATAACAAAACAGAGGACAGGCTTGTTGGCTCCGGGTTTGCCCCTTCTCCATTCATCCGATCCTCACTCTTTTAGCGTCTATTCTATTTTCTACACGGATTTCTACAAACTCAGCAACTTAATCCCCAAGTCCCTCGGCCCCATCAGGCTCCTTATTTCCAAATTCATCGAGCAACGCACGCACTTCACTCGTAGACTTTGTATTCATTACGTTATTTCTTAATTCACTTGCCCCGCGAAATCCGCGGACATAGATTTTGAAGAATCGTTGAAGCGGGCTGAACAAACGACGTTCCAGTCCTGAATATTGATCATAGAGATCCAGATGCAACCACAGCAGATCAAGCAATTCCTCACTGCTGTGATCCTTCGGCTCCTGCTCAAAAGCAAACGGATTATGAAAAATACCGCGCCCAATCATAATCCCATCCACACCGTACTGCTCAGCGAACCTGAGGCAATTCTGGCGGTCAGGGATTTCCAGTTAATCGTCAGCAGGATATCTGGTGCCACCTCATCGCGAAGCTTTTTAATCTCGGGAATCAGTTCCCAGTGTGCATCTGCTTTGCTCATTTCCTCTCTTGTGCGCAGGTGAATGGACAGATTCACAATGTCTTGATTCAGGATATGGGTTAACCAGCCGCGCCTTTCGTCTACGCTGCTGAAACCGAGCCTTGTTTTGACACTGACAGGCAGTCCCCCGGCTTTGGCCGCCTGGATGATCTCCGCTGCGAGTTCGGGACGGCAGATCAGGCCGCTACCCTTCCCGTTCTCTGCTACATTAGCTACAGGACAACCCATATTAATATCGATACCTTTGAATCCTTCTTTGGCCATGTCGATGCTCAATTGACGGAAGTATTACGGTTTGTCTCCCCATGTTGATCCGCGGTCAAGCAACCCCTAAATTCTTGCTGCTTCATAATAGTCGATACCTCTTTTTCTCTCGACTATATCGTATCTACCATAAATTAACTATTTAAAATCTGATGCTGTACTAGTATATTGGTTCTCATTCATGGTGTTATACTGTACATTTAAACAGTAACTAACGCCGGGAGTTGCCAAATATAAATTCAGAGAAGCTTGTTCGTAGGGACCAGACTCCACTTTGAACCTTCCTTCACTGTCTAAGGTTACACTCAAGTCTTCTATCTGTTTAGGACTCTTCCCCCCTGTTTGCACACGCACCTTGAGAGTTTGACCAGCGAATTGGGTGAACTTTCCTTCAACCGTAAGCGTATGATCTTCGCGGAATTCCGAAAAGAACGATCGATCATTGAACGTATCGGGCTTAACGTACACTACCTTTGGCGGCAGCTCTGGCAACGTTGAATTCGGTGTTGCACTAATCGGCCGTCCCCGCAATTCAGTAAGCTTGGGCCGCAAATACTGAAGGATCTGCGCAGCCTCTGCACGGGTAATCCCTTTATCCCCCTGATAGCCTGACAATGACAGCTCCGTTACGCCCCGCACATAATCCTTCCCAAGCACGAACTTCACAGCATCATAGTTGTTGAAATTCAGCCCGTCTGCTGCAGCTATAATCTCAGCGATCTTCAGCCGAGTGATTTGACTATCCCTTGCGGACAGATTGGATAAACCATTAAGCGGGAAATTACGCTCCTTGGCGATAAGGTAAGCGGCATCTGCCCAATGCTTTATTTTGGCTTGCTGGTAAGCTTCAATATTAACTTTATATGCTTTTAGGAGCATGGTCCAGAATTCAGCTTCGCTTACCGTCGCATCGGGTTTAAAGAGACCTTTTCCCGCTTCAGTCATGATGCCTGCTTTAAGTGCCCATTCAATGGCTGGTAATGCCTTGTTCCCCGTAATATCCGTCAGCTTGCTTGGGTCGACAGCAGGGTAGACCTTTGATTTTAATTTTGGATATACTTTCACTTTGAACTGTGAAGATAGGGCACCTGAAGATGCTGTAATGGTGTAATCCCCTGTTTTAACACCCAGTATAACTCCGGTGGAAGATGTGCTTAGACCATTGATCTTGTTACTGGAATACTTGACCTCATCGCCTAACAGCACATCCGTTGTTCCATCATCATATTTGCCTTCCGTTTGAAGCTGCAATTGCCCGCCTTCATTAATCACGATTTCTTTATAAGTTGGAACCAGTTGTGTTAGTACATGCCCCTTTCCAGTGGTGAAAGACCATACTTTCGTCTGGGTATCCAAAGCGCCTTCTGCTTGATATTCCAGAGAGACGGTGTACTTGTGATTACCCTTTAATATGGACTTGGGATATATGAAAAGAGTATCATCGCCTTTAAATTCTTCATGATAAGGAATCTCTATTCCTTTCTCATCGGTAATCACCGCTTTATGCGAGATCATATCCTTATCTGTAGCCGCAGATATAATATACCCCGAGTAATCAACATCAAATTGTTTAAGTGGATTCGGCATTTCATTTCCATAGAACCCGACAGGTACGTCTGTCTGCTGATCGTAAGGGTACACGGAGATGCCTCCACCTACAGGCTGTGTCTTTCCAGGACCTCCGGCATCCAGGACGGCAGTTCCGAGAGCCAAGCCAATTCCAATCTCTGTATAGCGGGGGTCCAGTATAATGTCACGGTGATAGGCTGTATCGAGCCACCCTTGAATAGCTGCTTTACTGCTTTTTTGTTGGAAGTGCATAACCTCTCCCGTTGCATAACCCTGCGCTCCCGACACCCAACCCGCCGCCTTCATCCGTGCCATTACCGACTGGCCAGTATAGCCAGGATTTCCCGATATTTCGGAGTGAGCATTCAGGCCTGGAAGATCTGCTTGATTGGCATTATAAAATTCAGCATGTGAGATTGCCGCCTTAGTAATCGCTGCATTCAGTTGAACAGGCGGAATACCCGCTCGGGTTCTCACCTCGTTGAGGAATTGTAGACCTTCCAGTTGATCTGAGGTGTACCCGGTCCCTTCACTGGCTGCATCTGCTGCGACAATATTGCCCGTTGCACTAAATAACCCTGTACTTACAACTCCGAATAGCAGTACGAAGAGGACAGTATAATGTATGATGCGCATACGAGGACTGCGAACCGCCTGATTTCGTTTTTTTCTGACAAATAACATGATTATCCTCCTTTTTTCTGAATTTATATATTCGACGTTTTTCAATATTTTCCCTCTATATAAGCAGAGCTTAAAGTATTAGATAACGTACTCTGTGGAACGCGGAAGAAACGGATTATTGCACTGGGTATACCTTACCTTCATGGCCATGCCCTCCAGTCAGCTAACCAGGCTGCCGTTGATAAGCTGGTTTCCCTTTTTTCCAACAAAGCAAAAGCGAAAAAATAAAGACGCTACGGGATGATATGACTTGATTCAAAACCGATATTAACTTGATAGAAAATCAAAAGATAACTATTATAGACTACTTTTCAATTCAATTTATCAGTAACTTTTTTAACCGTGACTCCCCCATTAGTTCTATATAATATTCACCTCAATTCCAGACATAGCGTTTAATTAATGACAACCCAGAAAATAAGCTGACCAAACAAAAAAAGCGGATTCAGCCCTATCCTGAATCCGCTTTTTCATTATCCATCATAATTTAATCAATAAGCCCCGACTTCTGCAGCAACCGCTGAATCAGAACTGCCACTTCCGCGCGGGTGACATTAGCCTTTGCCTCCAGCTTATTGTCGCCACGGCCACTGATCAAGCCTGCTTTGGCGGCAAGCGCCAGACTGTCCTTAGCCCAAACGCCTATGTTGCCGGCATCTGTAAAATCAGCAAGTATGCTTGTCGCATCTACTGTACCAGTCTTGTCCACAAGGCCAGTTAACTTCATCGCTTTGGCGATAATGTTCATGGCCTGCTCACGTGTGATTGGAGCATCCGGTTGGAATGTTCCGTCCTCAAAACCGGTGATCAGACCGTACTCGGATGCCGTTTCAACCACACCTGCATACCAGCTATTCGCTGGTACATCCGCAAATGCTGTCTTCCCTTCCCCAAGCTTTAGTCCCAGACCGCGTACGATGATCGCCGCGAACTCTGCCCGGGTAATATCTGCATTCGGGCTAAACGTCGTTTTGTTCACTCCATTAATTACTAGACGAGATCCCATATCGTTCACCGCGTCTTTCGCCCAATGATTCTCCACATCCGCAAAAGTCAGCGGATGCCAGATCACCGAATACGAACTGTTCGTCACACTCTTAATAACTGCGTAGTATTTGCCGTCCTTCAGAACGAATCTGGTCGGTACATGGCGCACTGTGCCATCTGGCTCCACAACGATTCCGGTTGTAATTCGGTTAGGGTTAACACCATCCGGAAGCGCCATTATCCGCTCCACATAATCATTGAACTGGCTCACTTCCACTGTCGATGTACCGTTAGTAGCAGTAACAGTGAAATCTAGTGACGGTGCAACGAGTGTGAAGCCACCTCTACTTGCCGCACCCGCCACTACCTGGTTCATGGATGCCGAGGATTCGCTGATCGTAATCTTCAGTGTGATATCTTCCAGCTTCAAGCCATTTCCAAGTTTCTCAGCTAACGCACTGATATTGATTTCGCTGGCTGGCAAAGTATAAGTACCTTTACTTGTCTGAAACACTAGGGTGGCCGATCTGTTCTCCATGTTGTTGATCATCTGACCGTTTAACTCAGCGACGATGATGTTGGAATCCAGGGTCACCGGAACGGTAACTACTGCTCCATTCCCTTCCGCGTTCAACTTCGCTTGGAGTTTAGCTGGGTCAACGGCGATAATAGTTGTTCTCACGTTTCCTGAGGTCGTTGTTGTTGCTTTGCCCGCATTCTCTTCCTTACCGTTAACAAGGACGATCACATCGGTAACAACTGTGTTCGCATTACCGGGGGTTGTTCCGCTATTCGAGTTACTTCCGGTTCCTGGTTTGACCGGATCAGTACCAGGTGTTACGGTATCAGCCGCTACAGCTGCTGTTGCACTACCATATTTAAGCACCTTGCCGTCAGCATCTACCTCTGCAATCCCAAGCGTATCCCCATTGGCCGCGGGAACCAATCCCTCACTGCCTAAAAGCGTATATCCAGTCAGGACATCTCCCACATTGGGTACGACTACGCTACCCGCGCCAAAGTTCTTATAAAGGAGCTTATGTCCTTCAGCCAGTGCAGGCATAACGGTGATTTGCGTATAGCCGTTATTTGCCGAGCCACTTGGATCGATGGCGTTCACGTTCAAGCCACCCGCAGGGTTAAGCATATTAATTGTAAAGGTCAGCGTAGTTGCCGGTCCCGCCGGAACGGACCCGCTAGCTACCACCCGTACCTTAACAATGTGCTCACCACTCAAGTCCGGTAAGTTGGTTCCGTCGTACCGTACGTATGGTCTGCCGTCCACTGAAAATTCCATGCTTGTGTCCAGACCAACAATCGTATTGTTCTGATCATCAGCCGTGACTTCAGGCGCGGACGGGATAACCGCATTCGAATCATGAACAGTAATCTGAGCGGCAATAGAAGCGAATGCTGTTGCCGTTGCCTTTTCCCGAACATAATACGTGTCTGGCGCAAGGTCAGTAATCATTGTGTCTGTAACTTCTGTCCAAAGACCAGTGCTGCCTATTTTGTATTCCATTTGGACTGTCAGATTCTGAATGGTGCCGTTATTAGCCCCATTGTATGTCACATCCGTGACAGTCACACCTACCGGAGCCGCTGCACGAGATGGAATGCTTAACGTCTGTACCGCACTATCCGTAGTTGTTGAACCGTCACCTTTCTTAAGGATGCTCAGTGACGTTCCCAACCAGCTGCTATCAATTTCCAGCTTGCCATCTACTGGCACCGTAATCGCTGTATCGTTTACCATGTATGAGCCACTTGGCGTCAGGCCTGCCAACTGTTCAGTAGCATAGTCGATGATGGCCGCTGGCGTCGCTTCTGGCATTTTCGTGAATGCCGATACCGTCACTTGCACCGAAGCCGAGGTAAATGCTGTCGCTGTTGCTTTCGTCCGCACATAATACGTGTCTGGAGTAAGCCCCATCACGCTTGTACCAGGTACATCTGTCCATGCACCTGCTGTACCTTTCTTGTATTCCATTGCAGTAGTAACATTGATGAGCGTACCATCGTTTGTGTTCAATCCCGTTTCACCCGTTGCTGTCACACCAATCGGCGCCACTGAACGGGACGGAATGCTTAGCGTCTGCACCGCGCTATCCGTTGTCGTCGAGCTGTTGCCCTTCTTCACGATGCTTAGCGATGTTCCTATCCAACTGCTATTAATGGCCAGCTTACCATCTGCTGTCGCCGTAACCGCTGAACCATTTACCGTGTACAAGCCACTTGGCGTCAAGCCTATCAACTGCTCTGCCGCATAGTCAATGATGGCTGTCGGTGTTGCTTCCAGCGTTGGCACGAACGTAGCTACCGTCACGCTCTTCGCTTCTGACGCAAATGCCGTCGCCGTCGCTTTCGTCCGTACATGGTACGTGTCTGGAGTTAATCCTGTTACGGTTGTGCCCGACACATCTATCCATGCCCCTGCTGTGCCCTTCTTGTATTCCAACGCGTTTGTTACGTTCGTCAATTTGCCATCGTTGGCATTTATCGCCGTTTCATCCGTCGCCGTTACACCAGTCGGCACCCCTGAACGGGACGGAATACTTAGCGTCTGCGCTGCACTATCCGTTGTCGTCGAGCCATTGCCTTTCTTCACAAGGCTCAGCGACGTTCCTAACCAACCGCTATCAATAGCTAACTTGCCATCAGCTGTCGCTGTTACCAAAGCTCCATTTACTGTATACGAGCTGTTTGGCGTCAAGCCTGTCAGTTGTTCGGCCGAATAATCAATAACGGCTGTCGGCGCCACTTCCGGTGTTGCTACAAAAGCAACCACCGCCACTTGCACTGAAGCTGACGCAAATGCCGCCCCAGTCGCTTTCGTCCGCACATGGTACGTGTCTGGAGTCAGTTCCGTTACGGTTACACCCGTCACATCCTTCCATGCACCTGCCGCCCCCTTCTTGTATTCCATCTCGGTTGTCACGTTCGTCAAGGTACCATTATTAGCATTTATCGCCGTTTCGTCTGTCGCCGTTACACCTATCGGCGCCCCTGGACGGATCGGAATGCTTAGCGTCTGCGCTGTGCTATCCGTTGTCGTCGAATTGTTGCCCTTCTTCACGATGCTCAGTGACGTCCCCAACCAGCTGCTCTCAATAGCTAGCTTGCCATCCACTGTCGCTGTTACCAAAGCCCCGTTTACCGTGTACGAGCCGCTTGCCGTCAAACCTGTTACCTGCTCAGCCACATAATCAATGGTGGCTACCGGTGTCGCTTCCGGCGTTGGCACGAACGTAGCCACCGTTACACTCTTCGCTTCTGACGCAAACGCCATCGCCATTGCTTTCGTCCGGACATAATACGTGTCCGGGATAAGTTCCGTTACGGTTACACCAGCTACATTCGTCCATGCACCTGCTGTACCTTTCTTGTATTCCATCTCGGTTGTCACGTTCGTCAATGTACCATTGTTAGCACTGATCTCCGTTTCATCCGTCGCCATCACACCAGTCGGCGCCCCTGCACGAGGCGGAATGCTTAGCGTCTGCGCCGCGCTATCCAATGTCGTCGAGGCATTGCCTTTTTTCACGATGCTCAGCGACGTACCCAACCAACCACTGTTAATGGCCAGCTTGCCATCTGTTGTCGCTGTTACTGCCGTACCGTTCACCGTATACGCGCCGTTTGGCACCAGACCGGTTAACTGCTCTGCCGTATAATCAATGATGGCTGCCGGTGTCACTTCCGGTGTTGCCACGAACGTAGCCACCGTCACGCTCTTCGCTTCTGACGCAAACGCCGTCACCGTCGCTTTTGTCCGGACATAGTAGATGTCCGGATCAAGTCTCGTTACGGTTGCACCTGAAATATTTGTCCAAGTACCCGCCACACCCTTCTTGTACTCCATCGCAGTTGTTACGTTAGTCAATGTACCATCGTTAGCACTTATCGCCGTTTCATTCGTCGCCGTTACACCAGTCGGTGCCCCTGGACGGAATGGAATAGTCAGCGTTTGTGCCGGGCTATCCGTTGTCGTCGAGCCATCACCTTTCTTAACGATGCTCACTGACGTCCCCAACCATCTGCTGTCTATAGCCAGCTTACCATCTGCTGTCGCCGTTACCGCCGTACCGTTGTTAACCGAGTACGCGTTGTTTGGCGTCAGTCCGGTCAGTTGCTCAGCTGCATAGTCAATGATAGCCGCTGGTGCCGGAGCTCCCGTCTCAAATATTTTAGCGGTTATTCTATAATGATCAGCGTCCGTATTATCGGTTGTCACCAAGACAAGCTTGTCGCCAAATGTGGGATACAATCGGAAGCTTGGATAATATTCCACAGCGTACATCCAAGTGGCTTCATTGAAACCCTGCATAGCCACCGGAGCGGAATCCACCGGCTGATCCGATGTAAAGACTAATTTACCGTCATTGTCATAATAATTCAGGTAAGCATACTGCGTTCCCGACCATTCTTTAAAGTTGTTGTACGCATCATTGATGGCATTGGTAGAAGTGGGGTCGGTACTTACTGTTACAAAGCCCGGATTTGCACTATTCCTATAAATAGCAGCCGAAGATTCGCCTAGAGAGCCGCTTACTGTAAAATCACCCTTACTCGTACCGTTCTTATCATATAAAGAAACCGTTGATGAGTCGTTTCTATAGTTATATTGGCTGAACATGAAATTCCCGTTGTTCAACGTGGATAGAAACAGCTGTTTTTCATCCGTTCTTATTCCTTTATTAATCGTATTTAACAGAGTCCCACTATTACTGAATATTTTCAGATAAACAGTATCCGTCTGGGGTCCTACTCCCGAATTGTAAGCAACCATATATACACCGTCTCCAGCGGATACATTAGTCATGCTCGCATTATGAGAAACCAGCAGTGTTTCGCTCGAAACCGGGTTACCCGTAACAGAGAACACACGCGTAGCCGTGCTAATATTGTCGTTTCGTTGCCAGGAAAAAGCTATATTGCCGTCAGACAATTCCGTTATAGAGACAAAGCGCGTGAGTGCCGGGGTACTGGCGGCAGAGTATGTATTAATCTGCGTCTGACCGACCACCTTTTGTCCGGACTGGTTTAGCACCATGAAATAGGCATTGGGGGTGTTCTCCTTAACGGTCCCCAATTGCAAATTGTTATCGCCGCTGTCGCTTTTATGGTAAGTAATCAGAATCCTTCCATCACTTAGCGCAAGCATATTCACATCAGTCATTTTGTAATAGGTATCCATTAAGTTACTTAGAGGAACATCCGTTTTTGGAGCTCCTGTGCTATCAAATACTTTAAGAAAATAAGTATAAACATAGGAATTTCCTTGATAAGCGAATGTGTTCAACACTACTGCGGTACTTCCGTCAGGAAGAACATCAACATCAGAAACATTCTTACCCGAGGCGTTTGTAACTGGAGGCTGAATGGGAAAGTCCACCGTTTTGGTGAATGAAGGTGTGGCAGCGTATGCCCGGAGTGAAATCATCGGTAGCAGTCCAATGACTAAAATAAATACCAATCCAATCTTGCCTAACTTTTTTAACATCGCTTTCCTCCTTGTCGAATGACTATTCATATAATTGTTAACGCTTCCGTAATTACAGTTACTGCAGAAAAGCAGATTTCTATCCTATTATATCGACACTCCCTAGAAAAAAGTTTATTTTTCGACAAAAAAACTATTGAATTTCTAATTTAATGTATCTTTTGTCATATGTATTTTTAATTTAAGTAAAAACCCGGGATTTTCGCATTAAAAAAAGCCCTCTCTGTCCGCTAAAACAGATTAGACTTGAATTCCTCATCCTACATCACCGAGTGAAAGTTAGAGTTAATAAAAAAACCGAGAAAGAGCACTTCATTTATAAGTGTCTATTTCTCGGTTACAGTTTATCATCCGTTACGCTAACTAGTTAGATTACTCTTCCATCGCTCTAATGGATTCATCCACCTTGACCATCATGGAACATTCGACTCTTTTGCGGAAGACGTCACAGCTGAAGTCATAGGTTCCGACCAAGGAACCCGTCGCGTGCAGTGCATTGGCAGGACAACCCCCGCTGCAGTAGAGTTTCGCCCAACAGTCCTTGCATTCCGGCTTTGAGTAGCAGTTGCTCTCTTTAAATTGACATTGCAGCTCAGGCTTTGTGATGCCATCCCAGAGATTTCCCATGCTGTATTCTTCATCCCCGACGAACTGGTGGCAAGGAAAAAGCTCTCCCCACGGAGTGACAGCAAGATATTCAGTTCCTGAACCACAGCCAGTGATTCTTTTCTGTATGCAAGGTCCTTCCGAGAGGTCAAGCATGTAGTGATAAAAGGTAAACCCCTTGCCTTGTTCACCACGCCCGATCATTTCCTTGGCGAGAATTTCGTACTGGTTGTATATCTCCGGCAGGTCCTCCTCGGTAAGTGCATAGGGTTCTTTTGGATCACAGATGACTGGTTCCATAGAGATTTTGTCAAAACCAAGATCTGCGATATGAAATATATCGTTGGTGAAATCGACATTGTTACGAGTGTAAGTTCCTCGAACATAGTACTCTTGGTCCCCGCGCTTACGAACGAATTCCTTGAACTTCGGAACAATATGATCGTAGCTGCCTTTTCCGTTAACCGTTTGGCGAAGCCGGTCATGAACCTCTTTTCTTCCATCCAGGCTTAATACGACATTGTACATTTCCTGATTTAAAAACTCGGTGACCTCATCGTTCAGCAGCATCCCGTTCGTCGTGAAGGTGAAGCGGAACTTCTTTTTGTATTCTTGTTCTTTGCTTCTTGCATAAGCTACGATCTGTTTAACCACTTTCCAAGCCAAGAGCGGTTCCCCGCCGAAAAAGTCGATGTCCAGGTTTCGATGATGACCCGAATTTTCAAGCAGGTAATCGATAGCTTTTTGTCCAACCTCATAGCTCATGATTGCCCTATCTCCGTTGTATTTCCCTTGGCTAGCGAAGCAATAGTCGCATGACAGATTACAGGTATGCGCAACATTAAGACAGAGCGCCTTAACATAAGTTTTTCGTTTTTTTAAATCGAGCGAGAGGTTCTCATACTCATCTTTTGTAAAGAGCTGTCCATCATTCTTAAGCTCCTCGATATCCGCGATGGTTTCTCGAATATCACTCTCGGAAATGCTGGAATCATGTTTATATTTATCCAACATCGTTGTCACGATTTTTTCGGCAGAAGTTTTCTCATAATTCGCTATAATTTCATATGCTAGGTCATCAACAACATGTACCGAGCCACTGTAGGTGTCGAGCACGATGTTGTAACCATTTAGTTTATATTGATGAATCATACTTGCTAATCAGGCTCCTTTTACACACAAGTAGAAACGGCTTTGCCATCCTGTAGAGGTAGCGTCCATTTCTTAAAAACAGCCGCCCATCAGCAGAGCAATGGGCGGTACAATTCCGAATCCTATCTGTTCATTGCATTCTCACACTTCTGGTTTGCAACTCCGCAGGAAGTTTTACAAGCGGACTGGCAAGATGTCTGGCATGCGCCGCATCCTCCGTGTTTTGCGGTATCCATCAGTTTGCGTGTGCTCAGTGTTACAATTCTTTTCACGATAAATAACTCCTTCTGTAATTCCCTGTGATTAGTTTCACTTAATTTCCATGGATCATTGTAGCAACCTCATACAAGTACGTCTATGATGACTGTCACCTAGCAGTGAGGGGTCACATCCACATCGCCTTTCTATCAAAAAAAGAGATGGCAATGATGCCATCTCTTCAATAATGATTTCGTCTCATACGTGACCGTAAGATCCACATAAATATAAAGGACATCCGGACAGTTCATCTGCTCTTGAATTTTCAATGAAGTTATTTATTTTCATTATGTACTACGCCGTAGTTCATAAAAATACTGCACAATAGGATGCTTTAACTTCATCTTCTCAGTCATGTTCAGCATTCGCTTTTTTCCAACTCGTCTGTCCACTAAGGCTAGAATATTCAATAAGATATCGTCGCTTTCTAAGCTCTCCTCTATGGAAATAGATAAATACTTAGTAGCTATAACAATAAAATTCGATTTACTTAATGACGTCTGTGCTGACAAAAGCTCCTTTGCAACTTCTGATATTTTTCTGCTTCTTGCAATGACTATTAGACGATCCTCTGGGATGATCCCATTGCTATCTTTTCTAACCGCTTCAATTTCTTCATGGTTGATAGGAATTTGGAGATCTGAATCATTCTTAATCTCCTGCTCCGTCTGATACCATTTAATTGAGCTAGTTCTATCATTCATATTGAGTACGTTCTTTTTATCTACCGATATATAACAACTCCCTGATTTATCAGGTAAATAACGGTAGCTGCTTGCGCGATATTCAACCCTGCCGTATAACGCAGGACAGAGAAAACTCTCCAGTTGTTGCTTCAATTTGCTCCAGGACATGTATCCTCCTATGTTTTATATTATATATACCTGGTTAGGCAGTCGTTCTATTATACAATACATAATACATTCCCACTAAAACCTGAATAATATCTTGATATAATTTAGCTTATGGCCAATGGTTCATCACTAATTTTCTTTTTAAAACCTCTTAATTTTTCAAATTTATTATCTTCGATTACAGTATATTTTTTATTGATCTTGAAGATCGTTCCCGCAAATGATTCTCCCGTTTAAGAAAGAAGAGATCCCGTCTTGTCATCACCTCTGTACATAGAAACAAGCCGATTAGGTATAGACCCCGTGGTCTGGCACCTAATCGGCTTGTTATGTTACGCCTCAAACGTTCTTACTTCGGTTATTAGTCTTACTCGGACAGATCATTCGATAACCGGTACAGGAAGTTTCAGCGCGGGTCGTATTGCTGCTTGGATGGATTATTTCTCCATTACTTATCGTGACCTTTACCCGGGTTTTCTTTTGAGTATTCAAAGGTCACTTTTACAGGCTCGCTCATATAGCCAGTTGATAGATACGCCTCATTGGTTCCCTTTAAATTACCCGTAAGTTTGAATGTGAATTGGAAGCTTCCCGCAACTGTACTCTTCGTCTCATCTTCGAGATGAACCATGCCTTTCGGATCAAGCACCTTCAACTTCACATTTGTAAGGACGCCATTCATCAGCAATCCATCAATCGTAACTTTTTTTGCCTCCTCGTCAACCTTTACTTGTATGCCCTCAATGCCCTTCACGTCTACAGCGCCCGAGAGGTTATAGACACCAAACTCGTAGATGGAATATCCGTAATCGGTTGCTCTTTTTATGCCTTGTAGCTTCATGTATCTTGCCTTGACCGGGTTGAACTGAATCGTTTCTTTGCCATCATGCGCGGTAATAATTCCGTCATTTGGCATGACATTGATCCAGTTCTGCTTATCGTTCGACACAAGAAGTTTGTATTTATCGGCACGAGCATATTCCCAATCGATTCGAACCGTATCCATTTCCTTCCCTTCACCGAGATCGACCAGGAACCAAGTATTGTCCACGTATTCGCTCGCCCACCTTGAAGCAGGGAATCCATCGACGGCTTTAGCCGGTGCATAATTCGCATTATTGCCTTCGGTAGACGAAGCTTCTACCGTTTTATTCTGCGCCAAATTGCCTATGAGGTAATAGACGCTTTCCTTCAGCGTATTGTACGCCTCATCTTTTATCGTACCCGCCTTCTTAAATTCATCCAGCTTTGCGTTAAAGCCTTTGAGATACTTGGTGACTTGCGCTGCATCTTTCCCTTCATAGCGCTTCATCATTTCCAAATAGTTGTTCAAAGAACGCACCGTTGCAGAATTCGTAAATTGCTTCGCTTGTTCGAAGCGGTCGACTAACGCTTTCATACCAGATGCATTCGTCGTTGCTTCGATAACATATGACTTTGTCACCATACGCCCCGCCGTAACGGTAATGTTAAGCTCATGCTTGCCAAGCTTGCCTGCAAGCGGAATAACGGTACCCGCTGTATAAGGCTTGCCGTCATACGTCGCCGTCACTTTCGTCAGACCATCATCCGTTCTAAGCTTCCATGTAAAGGATACGGATTCTGAATCGGGCAGCTTCATCCCGCTCTGGAACGGCTTGCCGTTCATCTGCACGTCTACCTCGGAAGGCGGAGCCTCGTTGACCTGATACGTTCCTTTAACAAATTGATACAGCCAGTCGTAAAGAACGCGCGTCGCTGGATCTTTACTTACCGCGGTGTTATAGACTGCATTGTTGCCTTGGTAATACGATTTGAAGCCATCCTTCATGAGCCCTGTCTTCACACCGCTGTTCAAGTAATCGATATACCGCTCGCGGAACACGCCGTCCGTCAGCATCCGATCATCGAACTCGAGTTCATTGGACATGCCATACTGCTTCGCCAGATTCGCAGAATCCTCCAAGCGCTCGATATCCGTCGGCTCGAAGAAGTAGTTCGGCTGGATCGTCACCGCATCGAAACCGACATCCTTCCACATGAACGCTTTATAAGCGAAGAAATGCGGAATCCAGAAGAACTTCAGGTCCTTGCCGCTAATTTGCATGTCATGCAGGGTGCTGCTCACCGAACGGATCAGATTCGGTCCGGATTGGCTTGTGCTGATTTGCTCTTCGAACCAGTACATACCTACAAGCTCGAGGTTAGCGTAACCTTTTGCTTCCCATCTCGATTTGACTTGCTGCAGCCACCATTGAACTGCTTTTTCACGGTTCGCAAGGGCTTTATCTTTGCCAACGGAATCATTGAAGTTCAGCGATTCTCCACCTTGTTCAACAGCTCCGAAATTAGTGATCGATTCACCTGGATCCGGAATCATGAGGACAACCTTTTCCTTCACGCCAGACTCGTTCAGCGCATCGGATACTTCCTTAGCCGCTGCGTTTAACGCATCCATATCGCCGCCTGACGCAAAGGTTTTATCCAGATACCATTTCCAATCTTCCAGATAAGCCTGCCCGCCGAAATCACGACCTGGATTTGGAGAATTAATGCCAAGATACAGGACGCCATCGAAGAGTCGATCCTTAATCTTGCCGTCCTTATCGACATAACTAATGTTCGGAATGATCCGTTCTTTCGTCCAGATGCCTAGGTCATTCGCATATTGCCCGTTATACAAAAGTCCAAGATGCTCGATACCCGCTGTCGCTTCGCCTGCCGCCAAGAATTTCGGCGTATACGTTGGAACGGTTACGGCTCCGGCAGCTTTGCCGTCTTCACCGAGGATTGCAATCTCATCCACGAAGGTCATTGCACGCGTATGCATTGTGAATGTCACCTTCACATAGCGAGCATGGGCGATCTTCGCATCTGGGCCGATGGCTTTGATACCGTCCTTACTGCCATCCCATTTATAGGTCTCATCGTACGTTCCATCTCGCCAGAGTTCTTGTGTCGCGCTGTCCTTAAGCAATCCCCAATTCACTTTGTCATTGGAGACATACATCGAGACGGTCAGCGGCACGAGCACATTGTTGGTTGGCCAGCTTTCCAGGAAATGCGCTTTGATCTTCGAGATCGATTTCTTATCACCTAGATCAAACACGACTTCACGAGTTTTCTTCCGCAGATGTCCGACCCACGCCGGATCTTTAATATCCAACTTAGCGTATTTACCATCTGTCAGTTCCTTCTGATCATCCGGATACGCTGCCTCAGGCTCCTGCGACCAGCTATAAGGAAGCCCTAGTGCAAGATTGCGTTCCAGAGATGCCGGCTGACTAGAAAGCGAATATACACCGAACTCATAGAAGGAATAACCGTAGAATGTCGCCCGCTTTACGCCTTCGAATTTGATGTATCTCGCCGTAACCGGCTTAAATTGAACCGTTTCTTTACCGTCCTGCGCTTTAATAATGCCGTCATTCGGCATTACATTGGTCCAAGTTTTCTTATCGTCCGATACGAGCAGCTTATACGTGTCGGCGCGAGCACCTTCCCAACTGATGCGAACTGTATCTATCGCTGTAGGCTGACCCAGGTCGACTAGGAACCAGTTCGCATCATCATAGTGACTCGCCCAGCGTGTCGCTTGGAATCCGTCCACCGCGTTGGATGGAATATAATTCGGACCACCATTTTCAATCGACGATACTTCAACAGGTTTCCCTTGAGCCAGACTGCCTGCCAGGTAATAGACGCTTTCCTTCAACATCGTATAGGCATCGCCCGCAATGTTCTGCTTCAGTTGATCCAGCTTCGCATTGAAGTTCTTCAGCGATGTCGTGAATTCGGCTGGGTTGACGCCTTCCGCCTGTTTCATCGCATCGAGGTAAACTTTAAGGGCCGTTGCATCGTTGTTATTCATTTTTTTGTCATTGACGTAACTGTCCACGAGCGCAATCATTGTCGCAGCATCCGTCTTCACTTCGAACGTAAACGATGTTTTCTTCGATTTCCCCGAAGTGACGGTAACATCCAACACATGCTTGCCAAGCATATTCTTTAACGTGATTTCCGTCCCTACCGTGTAAGGCTTTCCATCATACATCGCAGAAACTTTGATCACACTTGGATCGGCAACATCTTTAAGGTTCCATGTAAATTTCACTTTCTTGGAGTCTGCTAGAACTTCCCCTGCCTTAAACGGCTCACCGTTCATCTGCACTTCCACTTCAGGCGGAGCCGCGTTGTTGACTGTATAAGTTCCTTTGACATATTGATGCAGCCAGTCATACAGGATCCGATTGGCCGGGTCTGTGCTCACGGCGCTATCATAAACGGCATTATTACCTTGATAGTAAGCGTTGAAGCCATGTTCCATTAATCCGGTTTCCACACCGCTGTTCAAATAATCGATATACCTCTCCCGGAACACACCGTCCGTCAGCATCCGATCATCGAACTCGAACTCGTTAGTCATCCCATAAAGTTTCGCGATGTTCGAAGCATCTTCAAAACGATCATAACCTATCGGCGCGAAGAAATAGTTCGGTTGGAGCGCTACCGCATCGAAGCCGACATCCTTCCACATATAAGCCTTGTACGCCAAGGAATGCGGAATCCAGAAAAATTTCATATTCTCCGCATGCACTTGCTCACTTACAGATTTCACCAAGTCCGGACCGGCTGCATCGATGCCGATTTGTTCTTCCAGCCAGTACATGCCTACCAGTTCAAGATTCGGATATTTCCCCTCAGGCCAGAGCGACTTCACCTCATTGATATACCACTGCGTTGCCTTCGCACGATTTGTAAGCGCTTGCGCATCGTGGCCAGTAAAGTTGAGATTTCCGTCACCGAGATCTCCGAAATTGACTACACCCTCATCCGGATACGGAATCATCAGAACAACCTTTGTCTTATGATTCGGTTCGCCGAGCTTCAGACCGACTTCTTTTGTCGCTTCATTCAACTGCTGCATATCGCCAGTTGCCGCAAATGTTTTTTCCAAATACCATTTCCAGTCTGCAAGAATGGCCGGATTACCCGACCCCGCCCCGAAACTGCGGCCTTCTGGAGAGTTCGTCCCGAGATAGAGGATGCCATCGAAGAGCCATGCCGTCGGATTATTATCCTTATCCACGTAACTGATATTCGGAATAATCCGGTCCTTCTTCCAATTCCCTATTCCAGGTTTATCCGCATAATGTCCGTTATAGAGCAGTCCAAGATCCTGAATGCCCGCCGTCGCTTCGCCAGGTGCCAGGAGCTTCGCCTCCTGCGTCGGCACGGTTACTGCTCCCGTTGCTTGCCCGTCTTGACCGATAATTTCAATCTCATCCACGAGCGTCATCGCCGAAGGATGCATGGAGAACGTCACTTTGACGTACCGAGCATACGCGATTTTCGCATCTGGGCCGATCGCTTTAATGCCGTCCTTGCTGCCGTCCCACACATAGGTCTCCGTGTATTTGCCGTCATTCCACAGCTTCTGCGTGGCATTGTCTTTGAGCAGTCCCCAGTTCACCTTGTCATCGGAGACGTACATCGATACCGTGAGTGGCACGAGTACATTGTTCGTTGGCCAATCTTCGAGGAAATTGGCTTTAATACCCGTGATGGATTTCTTCGCCCCCAAATCAAACACAACTTCGCGTGTCTTACTCAAATGATGTCCAACCCATGCTACGTCGGATCTATTGCTTGCCCCATATATACCATCCGTAAGTGTGTTGCCTTCATCCGGATAGGAAGCTTCCGGCTCTTGCGACCACTCATAAGATAAGCCCGCTGCAAGATTGTGATTTAACGCCCCATACACTGACGCAATAACACCCTCCGTACCCGCTCCCGGTAGGTCTGATGGATTCGTCACCTCGACCGGATCGGCTTCGCCCGGCAGGTTCGCTGGTGTCTGTTCCTCTGACTGTGTAGGCGGCAGCGCCTCTTCCGCTTGCGCGATCGGCATCATGGTTATGATCATGATCGCAACCATGACGAGAGCTAACCATTTTCTACTCCTCATCATATCGTACTAACTCCCTTCTGATTCTTGAGTCAAGAAACATCAATCTCCTAAATGGTATGTGCTTCCATTTCAGCTTACCTCGATGCTCTTTCCTCCCTTCCGAGATTCCGACACGTCATAGAAGCTTATAACATATGTCAATGTCCTTAAAGTAACATTATGAAAAGTGGCCTTTCTTTCAAATAGATAATTAATGACATTGGGTATACACTTGTTGACATGAAGGCCTTCACGTCGCGTTTTTATAGGTATAAAGATAGCGCTTACCTCCTTAGGTCCTACCTATTTTCTATCAATGTAGTTTGCTGAGGAATTGCTTCAAGGTATTCGCAAAGCTGAATGCCATCGCTGATATCTTCACATTCGGCCGGATTGCAGGCAAACAAGTTGTAGCAGAGTCTTATTTTTGTGTGTAACTGTTCTATTAATAAGTTAGCCTTAAAACCGTGCAAGATAGTTTGTTGAGTGCAGTTGACTGCTAACTTTCAAGCTACCTCTATGACATAGCAAACCACCCTGTCAGCAACATTGCGAACAGGGCGGTTTTTTATATATTCGTCTCATCGTCATAAAGAAAATAAGTACTGTGACCAAAAGTGTGACCACGAAGATCTTCACGGTTTTTTTATGGTGGAGCCTAGGGGCTACGCTCGTCTAACTCGCTGTTCTTTTATCGTTTTCCGTTAGTGGAATTAAAATTGCCCATTTCTTTTCTAGTACTATCACTAAAACTATAGCAATTCTATCAGATCACGCCTCGTAAAACACTGTTCATTCCAGGAAATAGACGACCAAAAACATTAAAATATATCATGATTAAAGACAAAATAATAAATTTTTTTGGGTTTAGTAGCAAAAATTGTGGATAGTCCTGATTTTAACCCAATACTCACTAATATAGGTGATCGTCTTGGTATATGGGTTTTTGTTGCCAAACGGATGCCGAAGCAACCGCTATTCCACTATCGTTACCCTTTAGCTTAACGCCGTTGCCTAGTCCAGAACATTATTCTCATAAATCTTTGGAAGGTTTCTGTGTCACGCTGGTTAACAATGATCCGAAAGTCCAAACAAAAAGCTACCGAATTTCAAGCCGGTAGCTTTGAGGATCGCCGACGGTCTATGCATCACCGATCTCCGATATACGTGTCTACTTTACTTTATTTAATAAGTTTGTCATCATTCTGCTCAATGTCCCTTGATCGACGAAAGGAGCAATACTTGCCAGCAGATCTGGGCTGAGATGTTCAGCTTCGACTCCACCAATCAACTTCTCGAGATTTTCCCTGTCCAGAAAAGGTGCGAGGCTTATGATCTGGTCCGCATCGATTGTGCCGTCTGCAACCCGGTCCACCAAACGGCTTAACGTTTCTCTGCTAATAAAGGGTGCCAGCCCTTGAACGGAATCCCAGCTCAAGCTGCCCTCTTCTGCTTGTTGTACCAACCGATCTACATGGTCTCTTCCAAGAAACGGGGCAATCTCAACAAGATTGTGCACTTCTAAGGAACCGTCAATCGATTTATCTACCAGTCGACTTAATGTGTCGCTGCTGACGAACGGAGCGAGTCCAGTAATGGTATTCCACACGATTTCGCCCTCTTCTGCCTGACGAACCAGTTCATCCAATGTACCTGTTCCAAGGAACGGAGCCAGCCGCATGATCACGTCTAACTTAAGGACGCTGCTGTCTAATCGTTCTGTAACCTTATGCAGAGCGCTTGCTTTTACAAACGGCGCTACTTCTACAAGCTCCTCCACCTCCGCCTCTCCGGTATTGACCATCTCTGCAACTTGTTCCGGCCTGTTCTCTGCGATCTCCTCAACGATCGTTCCTAGGTGCGGGTGCTCCCGATTTTCTGCACTCTCTCCTGCATTTAAAATGTCGTCTACCGTTTTGCCGAATAACCTCGCAAACTGCGGAAGCGTTCCGATATCCGGCAGCGAGTCGCCCCGTTCCCATTTCGATACCGCTTGATGACTTACATTCAGTTGATCGGCAAGTTCCAATTGAGTCAAATCCTGATCTTTGCGAAGCTTCGAAATATAAGCTCCAATTTTACGCAAGTCGAGCATTGTATACCTCCAATAAAACAAAATGTACAGTGCGCACTGTCGAAAACAGCATAGCATTTCCGCAAACGCAATCCTATCAAGCGTTGGTTGAATTGTCACATGCGCTTTATTCAACTGCCGGTAGAATTGTGTATGCTTTCAATGTTTTCGGTCTAAATCCTTGAATACGTTTATCAGTCTCATGCAGTCGCCACAACTCGCTTAAGATCATAATAAAACCTCCTATTAGAACTATTAAATCTAGTTTGCTTCTAATAGAAGGTTTTAATCTTTCTGATTTGAACTAGTGTTCTCCTTTAGTTCATAAACTTTGCGTTAAAATACGTTCCTAACAACTGGAGTTATATTTTCCAGAATCCTCTCTCAGTTATAAGTTTTCTAATCCCCAATCGTTGTAGGTGTATTTTTCATTATAAGAAACGGGTTTGAAATCTTTACAAAAATCAAGAAGTTTTCGGCTTCTTGTTTCAAAAGATCTATCCCATGTTATGCATTCCTCACCAACAAAGCTACCGATTCCACATGCCTTGAGGCTACAAAAAAGATGCCGCTTGGACCTGGTGGGGCCTTGGCGGAATCATATGAATAGCTGATTTGCATATTTAATTTTCCAGTAATCACTGAAAATCAGTTGTTTATATTTCGACTTCCTTTAAAATCAAATTCATCCCTCTTCCGCCGACCTTAACTTCAAAAATCTCATTTTCTTTTACTGCTATAGACACTCGGATTTCCGATGGCTTTTTCATGGAATAACCTTGTTCAAAAATAATGTTTGACACTTGTTCCTCATTGATTTTTCCATAGCGGTACAGATAACAACCAAGGGCACCGCTTGATGTTCCTGTGGCAGATTCCTCCGGGATACCATATAAGGGAGCAAAGTTTCTGCAATAAGCATTAGCACCATGTAAGGATTCCAAAGAAAAAACATGGTATCCAACAGTATTGTACTTCTGGCTGATTTCTTTAACTTTATTCATATCTGGCCTGATCCTATCTAAAATCTCAATGCTTTTTACAGGAACCATAATATCTCGAAGTCCTGTTGATACAACTTGAACCAACAAGTCTTCTGAAATCTGGGAAGTACTGATGTTCAAGGAATCTGCTATTTCATCTTTATCAATAACTTCCGAAAAAACAGGAATAGATTGATTCATCATAACAAAATTATCGTTATGAATTTCAATGCCAAGTATTCCGGCTCTGGTTTCTTGCTTATACTTACCTTGTTTTAACAAATTCAGACTTGACATTGTATAAAAGGTGGCAATCGTAGCATGACCACATAAGTCCACCTCTTCATTCGGTGTAAAGAATCTCACTTTAAAGTCTGCCATATTTGATTGTAGTACAAAAGCCGTTTCACTGAATCCAAGAATAGCAGCGATTTTTCTCATTTCTTCTTCAGATAATAAATCTGCATTCATAACAACGCCTGCTGGGTTCCCACCGTCTCTTGTTTTAGCAAATGAGTTTAAAGTATATACGTTTATTTTCATATGTTACCAATCTCCTGTAATTTGCGTTAGAATAAACCAGCTATAAGAACAGTTCGAATTATAACATGATATGTTCAGTAATAATAAAGTATTAAAACTCCAGTTCCCCCCGAATCGTTGATAGGGAGGGCTTGGGGAGGCATAGAGAGAAAAGACTTTATTATAACTGAGTCAGGTTGGGTAGTAGTGACTTTATTTTAAATGCTACTAGTTTATTATTGAGCTACACACTCTTCACCAACAACGCCACCGACTCCACATGCACCGTATGCGGGAACATATCCACCGGAGTCACCTCGACGGTGGCATACCCGCCATCTTCGAGCACCCGCAAATCCCTTGCCAGTGTCGATGGATTACATGACACATACACCACACGCTCCGGCTTCATCGCTAGAATCGTCTCCAAAAGTCGCGGATCGCAGCCCTTTCGCGGAGGATCGACCACGATAACATCTGCCGTAATTCCCTGCTCTTTCCAGTTAGGGATTACATCCTCAGATGCGCCTACCTCAAACACTACATTATCCATACTATTCAAAGTGGCATTCGCCCGCGCATCCTCAATCGCTTCACGTACGATTTCTACACCGTAGACCTGTTTAGCATGCTGTGCAAGGAACAAAGAAATCGTACCGATGCCACAATAAGCATCTATAACGGTCTCGTTACCCGTAAGTCCTGCATACTCCACCGTCTTACCATAGAGAACCTCGGTTTGAGCCGGGTTAACCTGATAAAAAGAACGGGCAGAAATGGCGAACTTCACATCGCCGATATAATCGTAAATAACGTCGTTCCCCCAAAGCGTATGAGTTGTATCACCGAAGATTACGTTCGTCCGCTTAGTATTCACGTTCTGGCAGATGCTTGTAACAGCTGGGATTTCACGGCGGATCTCAGTGATCCATTCGTCCAAATGCGGGATGCGTTCGCCATTAGTGACAAGGACAACCATCATCTCACCAGTACGGAAGGCTTTCTTTACTACGACATGACGTAGTAAGCCTTTGCCAGATTCTTCGTCGTAAGCAGTAATACCACGCTTCCGTCCGATTTCTTTCACCTTGCGCACAACGTCATCGTTATCTTCATGCTGAATCAAGCATGTTTCCATATCGATGATCCGGTGGCTTCCCCGCGCGTAAAATCCGCCCACAAGACCACCCTCTGTTACGCCAATCGGCACCTGAGCCTTGTTCCGATAGCGCCAAGGCTCGTCCATGCCCAGTGTAGGGCGGACGAGAATACCATCTGTCTGATCCGTTCCAGCGTCTCCGCCACCACCACTCACCCGGAGCTTCCCAATCCGCTCCAGGTTATCCACCACCAGCTGCCGTTTCCACGCCAGCTGTGCGGTATAGTCCATATGCTGCAGCTGACAGCCGCCACACTTATCATAGATCTCGCAGGGCGCCGCGATGCGGGCGCTGCTCGCTTCTACAATATTCAGCAGCTTGGCGTAGCCATACTGCTTCTTGGTCTTGAGCACCTTGGCCCGGACCTTCTCTCCGGGAAGGGCTCCCTGCACAAAAAGGGTAAAGCCTTCAACGCGACCTACCCCTTCACCCTCATGGGTCATGCCGATGATATCGAGCACAACCTCATCATTTTTATTCACAGGCAGTCCGGCGACAGGCGCCTTGCCGACTGGGCGGCTGGTGCTGCGTCCACTGCGGTGTTTACTCATTATTTATAGTTCACTTCTTTCATTATCATCGCTGTATAAACCCTCATTCTTGCTTTCAATTAACCTTAGTTATTCTCAGCAAAAATCCGCAAATGCTGTGGCAAAATCCGGAATCGCCCTGGCAATTCTCCACCCAGTTCGCCATCCAAGTTCAATTGGACATGTCCTGGAGAGATTACATCCATCGCATCCGTACGGAAATAAATAACCTTCTTATCATTCAAATGCTCGCCGCGAAGAGCCAATCTGACCAAACGGACAAACTCTGCCAGGTTGCATTTTTTAACCGCTATAACATCTAACAGACCGTCATCGATCCGAGCGCCGGGAGCAAGCTTTTCGAAGCCGCCAACAGAATTCGTATTTGCAATCAGGAACAGCATGAACTCATCATGAATAACTTCCTGCCCATTGGCACGAATGATTAGTTCCTGAGGAGACAGACTGACCATTTTTTCAATACCTTTTAAATAGTACGCAAGCTGCCCTATCATGGTCTTCAGCTTACTAGGAACTTCATATGTCAGTTCGGTTAGACTACCGCCGCCTGCTATATTAATAAAATAACGGTCATTTGCCTTACCGATGTCAATCGGACGTGTCTCTTGGCGAATGATCAGATCACAGGAATCTTCCCAGTTCTTCGGGATCCCCATTGCACGCGCAAAATCATTGGTAGTACCAAGCGGCAAAACGCCGAGCGGGGGAAGATTAGGCTTCTCCGCCATACCATTAATAACCTCATTTAAAGTGCCATCGCCACCGGCTGCTATGATCAAATCATAACCGCGTTCTACTGCATCTGCAGCAGCTAGCATAGCATCGCCTTCTCCGGTTGTTGCATGGCAGGTGGCTTCAATGCCACCAATATCCAGCCGGTCCAAAATATCGGCGAGCCGCTTCTTCATTTCTTCCCGTCCAGAAGTGGGATTATAAATCAATCTCGCAGTTTTCATTACCGGAACGCCACCTGTTTTTATAATAGAATAACCTAATTGATTATACCTAATTCGGACCACTACAATCAATGTTAAAGGCCCTTTCATGCAAATATTCCATTATACAGCAATTAATGACACTAAGTTAGAGAAAATTAACTATTTATATGTGTATGCAACAAATCCCGTATTATCCACGGATGTGGGCACTTTTTTTATGATTAATCGTGCGTAGGGGTAGGTGCTTTATCGTTTCTTTCGAATCTGTTCGAGGAGTGTCTCTACCTGTCTCTCCATCCAATGCGGAAGAAGGGGATGGGGCAGAAGCGTTTGACCAGAATACTTATAGGTTAACCCTTTCAGTCTGTTCGGAATCACATGCTTAGTAAAATAACCTTCACTCAAAAAAAGCGGCGCCACCAGTACCTCGTGACCCTGCTCCTGCCAATACTCCACCTTGCTTCTTACACTATCCGGACTCAGCAGACCATAATCGGCCGCCGCTACGCCACTTACCTCACGCACACGTCCCGCCAGCGAAGATATACCTTCCTGCCAGCGCTGCCGGAAGCCATCATATACACTGCCATGACCCACAAGCAAAATCGTCTCTCGCTTCGGTTCCGTAGACAGCTCACGTAGCTTGTCCCAGATCATTACAGCGATGTCCGGATCATCGTCGATAGGATAACCATAGTGAACTCTAGCCTTCACTGAGAAAGGCGCTAAATCCGTCTCACGTTCAGGCTCAGGTTTGGCGCCTAGTGCATATTCTATCTCATCGACATGTGTGCTTCCCGAGGAAACGAACAATGGGATCACAATAATATCTGTGACCCCTGCGTGTTCCAGCTCATTTATTCCATCTTGAATCAGACGGCCCTCTACCAGCTCTAAAAAAGAGACCACAACAGGAGTCTCTTCACCTAGCGATAATCCGCTTACGGCTTCCTCTACGATCGACACCCAAGCCTCATCGCGAGAGCCATGACTGATAATAAGTACGCCCGGTACCATAAATTAACGTCCTAAACGTTCCAGCGTTAATTTATATCCGTCATTGCCGTAGTTCAGGCAACGTTTTACACGGGAAATTGTGGCTGTGCTTGCACCCGTCTCTGCTTCGATCTGGTTGTAGGTGGAGCCTTTGCCGAGCATACGCGCTACTTCCAGTCGCTGCGACAACGATTGAATCTCGTTCACAGTGCACAGATCATCAAAGAACACGTAACATTCTTCCATATTTTTTAACGTTAAAATAGCTTCAAATAATTGGTCGATACTTTTATCATTTAACTTCTTAAGTTGCATCAGCTTTTCATCCCCTAAAAGTTCTATCAGCATTAGTTTCTCTAATTATGCTCCGTACAAAACTAGCTCCGGAAACATAAACCTCATGCGACTATCCTGCCTTTACTATATTGCACTGGAGCGCATTTTTCAAGCATTAACGATTTCACGCTGTAAAGAGTGAAATCGATGGACAAACGTCCACCCCTGGCGCACACTCAATATGTATCAAACTACGTTTGTTTCTTCCTACATAAGAAATAGCACCTACACTATAGTACTACATAAGCGCCGAAAATCAAGCTTGTACACGCTTTTTTCACTTCTTAAGGACGATTATAGGCATTCGCCCTTTTCCGCTCCTATCACGGGTAACCCGGGCATTCGTCTATACCGTATGTTCGCCCATGACATACAGTATAGCAAACCACTAACAAAGGAATGTGATATTATGTCTGATCATTACTATAATCATTCCCGCCGGAACCAGCGTTCACTGACCGATACTTATAATGCCTCTGCCTACCCCGGCCTCAGTCCATATGCGCCTTCATCCCTCCCAGCAGAGAGCGGAATCCTTCCCGCTTTAGGAGCAGAAGCAGCCACCGAAACTGCGCTAGCACTCCCTGCTGCTGAAGCTACAACAAAGGCAAGCGGCGGGCTTGCCGGACTGCTTAGCGGCTTAGGCGGCTTAGGCGGCGGTGGCGGAATTGGTGGGAACATGGAGCAAATCAAAGGTATCATTGACCGAATGGGCGGCATTGACGGGATCGTAAACTCCATGGGCAAAGTACAAAAGGTGATGTCCGGCTTTCAGCAGATGGCTCCAATGTTTAAGCTCCTCATGGGTAGCTTCGGCAAAGGTAAGGGAGCAGCAGGCGCACTGGCAGCCGAAGAGGATGCCGCAATGTTCAGTCCAAGTCGACGCAAAAAGAGACGTTCCACCTCTGGGCGTCGTAAATCTACTACAACCACACGCCGGCGCTCTACTCCCTCTACCGGAAAACGTCGCCGCAAGTAGCGGTGACGTTTTATTTTTCACTTAAACCATCCACTACGCCGGAACCATCTGAACATGCTAACACCCACCACCAGCATAAACAGCAGAACGCCAAAATACCCATACTTCCATTCGAGTTCAGGCATCACCACGAAGTTCATGCCATAGATCCCGGCGATCAGCGTCAGCGGCATGAATACGGTGGTGATTACTGTTAATGTTTTCATGATCGAATTCATCCGGTTGGAATTGAGGGAAATGTAGCTATCACGCAGATCCGCAGTCATTTCTCGGTCAGCCTCAATCATATCGGACAACTTTAATAAATGGTCATAGATATCGCCAAAATAAATCCGTTCCTCACCGTTACTCTGGACATGCTGCGAATTCAAAATCCTGTACATCAAATCGCGCATCGGCACAATCGTCCGCCGCATCTTGAGCAGCCTTCCGCGCACATTAAACACTTGGCTCATCAAATCCTCCACCGACTCACTGCTGCCATTGCTCTCCAGATCCGCAAGCTCGTCCTCTAAACTGTAGAGGCATGGGAAATACTTATCTACCAGCTTGTCCATTACTGTATATGCAGCCGCCATCGGACCACCTGACCAGCCTTTACGACTATGTATTTCACGCTTCACTTGTTCCCAGGCTTCATTCATCTCTGTTTTTTCCTGATGATGATAGGACACGAGGTAATTCGCGCTCAAAAAAAGATCAATCTCTTCAGCATCCAGCGTCACTTCATTCAGCGCATGCAGCACAAAAAACTGAACTTCCTCATAATGATCCAGCTTCGGCCGCTGTAGCACATGCATACAGTCCTCAATCGCCAAAGGGTGAAAATGAAAATAGTGATCCAGCAGCAGCGTCTCCTCTGCCGTAGGTGTAGCAAAATCTGCCCATATCCATGCATAATCCTCCCGCCGGATATCCTGCAGAGGTATGTCTGTCAGCACCTCACCTGTATGCGTCACCGCAAGTGTACGTATCATAAATGTTCCTCCGCTTCATCTTCTTCCACGCATCTATTGTACCGCAAGAAGAGGAGTCTTCCAAAAATAACAAAAAAACAACCACCCCTCCGCTAGCCTACACCGTGGCGTTTATATCTTATTAATTATCTTATTAAATGTCCCCATTCTTCAAGTTGTTCTGAGGTCTGTTTTCCTCTGGTACCCTCCCTATTGTTCCTGCGATCCAATTCCCTCCCCTTCCTGATAACGATGCCAGCCATAATCGCCCCAATAGCTAAGTTACTGTTTAGTTTATTACCGCCATTTTACGGAACGTTTGGTTGTAAGGAGTTACGCGGTCGAACGACAATTAATCAAGCTTAACCAGATCGACTTAACTTTGTCGAAGTATCTGTTTGTCGCCTCTCCGTCCATTTACCTTATGAATCACAGTTTCCACATTGATCCTGTTAATGGTTTTAGATAATAGATCTAATCACTTATTAGTAAGTGTCGTTCATCCTCTTCTCCCTCTGATCATTTCGCTCAAAGTGTATATAACGATGCTCCTCAGATGGCGGGGAAGGATGGATAAAGTAAACAGGGTTGAGTTGTCACCGAACTTAATCAAATCGTATCGAGTGTTTTGTTTAATGATTAGTTAGTTTAAATTCTAATCCGCCCGCCTAGATTCGACAGATGCGTAAAAAGCTACGTCAGAGATCCGCTCATACACACAGCTCGCCCCATCTATAAACACTCTCATCTGTATGAGCAAGACTCTGTAAATCTGAGGCATTAACGTCCTTTTTCTGCTCATGCGACGCTATTTCACGTAATCCGAGGCATTTATGCCCTGCTTTCTGCTTATTTGACGCTATTTCGCGAATTCCGAGGCATTTTTGCCCTGCTTTCTGCTTATTTGACGCTATTTCGCGAATTCCGAGGCATTTTTGCCCTGCTTTCTGCTCATTTGACGCTATTTCGCGAATTCCGAGGCATTTTTGCCCTGCTTTCTACTCATTCGGCGCTATTTCGTGAATTCTACGGGATTTATACCGTTCTTTCTTCCTCAAACGCCTAATTCTGTCATTTCTACGGGATTTATACCGTTCTTTCCACTCCAAACCGCCCATTGCCAGCTTTTCTGCGGGATTTATACCGTTCTTTCTCCGTCGGAGGAAGAGTCGAGCGCTGGAGTAAGAGAGTCTGTCTGTCTGTCTGTCTGTCTGTCTGTCTGTCTG
>NZ_CAKMAB010000051.1:0-36769 GCF_924513355.1 Paenibacillus pseudetheri | reverse complement strand
TATCTGGAACTTTGTTAACCTTTTGGAACCGCCGTATGCGGACCCGCATGTACGGTGGTGTGAGAGGACGGAGGCTTACCGCCTCCTCCTACTCGATTATTTCATTCACTTATTCGTGTGCTAAAATGTACTACTTATCAATCCATGTCAGATTATCTACATGATGAATACGTTGATCTAATGAATATAATAAGTAGTTTAATTCAATAATTAATAGCTTGGCACACAATTATGAGGAAGAAAATGAATGGAATCGAAGACGAAACATCATCCGGTTGAACACGGATGATGTAACTTTATGTTTCGTTTGGAGCGATAATCAGCAAATAATACATTTTTTCAAATCGCTTTAACCTTAGAGCCATAGCGATCAAAGCAATTGGTAAAAATTTAAATTGCATCTTGTAAGCGCTTTATAAATGTGGTATAACATAGTATGTAAGGGATGAAATAAAACATCAGGATTTAATTTCTTTATGAAATTATATTTCAAAATCTATTGACGAAGCGATGGTGTTGTATTAGTATAAGAACATAATAATTGTAAGTTAATCTAACGTGTTTTGTTAATTCAATGACAGATTAAGGCTGGGAAGAAGGAGGATGGCTATGAATGACTACCTTGCGGGATTGACAACAGAGGCTGTGAATCCAGACACATTAATGATTGATGAATGTACTACGGAAGAAATGATCCAGTTAATGAATCAACAAGATGCACTGGTCCCCAGAGCTATAGCTGAGGAGATTCCGCAGATTGCAAAGGCGGTAGATATTCTACATCATAGGTTGTCTAATGGTGGAAGAATGTTTTACATAGGAGCTGGCTCATCAGGAAGATTAGGTGTTCTGGATGCTTCCGAATGTCCTCCTACCTTTGGTACAGATCCTTCCTTGGTGCAGGGCTATATTGCTGGTGGTGATATTGCTTTGCGTACTGCGGTTGAAGGCTGTGAAGACGATATGGATGAAGGGATCGCATTAATCGAAAGCATTGGTGTAACAAACAAAGATGTACTTATTGGGATTTCGGCAAGCGGTAGTGCAAACTACGTTATTGCAGCTTTAGCGAAAGCAAAGGAACTTGGAGCAGCCACTATCGGTGTTTGTAACAACAGAGGCTCAAAGTTCGAACCCATTGTAGATGTTTGTATAACACCTGTTGTAGGACCTGAGGTCATTAGCGGTTCGACTCGATTAAAGGCAGGAACTGCTCAGAAGTTAGTGCTTAATATGCTGACAACATGCACAATGGTCAAGTTAGGAAAAACGTACAACAACTTGATGGTTGATCTGAAGGCTAGTAATTTTAAGCTCGTAGATCGCTCGATTCGTATCATCATGAACACGACTGGTGTAGATACATCAACCGCCGCAGAAACACTTGAAAAAGCATCTATGAACTGTAAGCTGGCAATTATGATGATTAAATCGGGGTTAGATGCAAAAGAAGCAGAACAAGTACTTAATGCAAACGGAGGACGCTTGAAACAGGCAATCTCATCATTGGCTTAGGTGTGAAAAGTGGAATAACAGGATGGATGCTATTAATAATTAAGGAGGCTGTTTTCGATGAAAAAAAGATCACGTGGATTAACGCTGTTTTTGTCAGGAATCATGATGGTATCATTATTATCTGCTTGTGGAGGAAACGGAAATAACGCTCCAGCTTCTACAGATTCTGGTAACACAGGAAGCAGTAACGGTGGCTCAGAGCCCAAAAAGGATACGATTACAGCACTTTTGCCTCCAGTATCAGCGAACTATCAAGCACGTTTTGCTGATATGGAAAAAGAATTTAATACACTACATCCTAACTTGACTTTGAAAATCGAACCAGCAAGCTGGGAAGATATGACGCAAAAACTTGATACTCAAGTAAATGCAGGTTCTCCTCCAGATATTGCTTGGATCGGTGCATCTGGACTTTCAAAATATGCAGCACTTAATGTACTAATCGACCTAAACGATGTCCTTTCTGACGAAGTTAAGGCAGATTATGACGAAGTTCCAATGAAATATTTCCAACTAGGTGACGCTCAATACGGCCTACCAGCGTATATGGAAATCCACACTATTGGTGGTAACAAACAATTCCTTGAAGAAGCCGGAATTGATTGGAAAAGCGTTCAACAAAACGGTTGGACTTATGAAGAGTTCCGTAATGCAATTTCTAAAGGCGTAGTGAAAAATGATAAAGGTGAAACTACTCGTTATGGTTTCGTGTTCGCAACATCTGGTGTAGCATCTAAAGACTATCTGGGTATTCTTGCTAAAACTGCAGGTCTACCAGATTACTTCGATAAGGACCTTAAATACACGTATACAAGCAAAAACTTCCTGGCTCTACTAACATCGATTCGTGAAATGATCAACGATGGTTCTATGCCTAAAGAGCTAAGCTCTATCGATGCTGGTAAACGTTGGAACATGTTCCTAACGGGTCAGACGATGATCACTGGTAAAGGTTTATCTGCATTTGAAAACTCTGCTCGTCTAAACAATGAGAAGATTAAAGCGAAAGATGGTTCAGCTGTTGCAGATTCTATCGAAGTTGATTACATTTCACTGCCAGTTCCAACATTTAACGGTGCCAATTATATCCCTACTTCAATCGTTGATGGTTATATCGCACTTCGTGGTAAAAAAGCTCCTTCTGAAGAGCATATCAAAAATATTGCCCTAGCGATGAACTTCTTGTCTTCTGGTTCAATTGCTGCTAACTACAGTAATGAATTGTTCTTAACACCAATTACTGAATCTGCACGTAATGCAGAAGTACTTGAAAAATTTCCTCGTAACGAAGATAACGTTGCTGCAGGTAAAGCTATGATGGCAAAAGCGCTTCCGGCTCGTACAGATATTCCTACTGATCTAGCTGCTGAAGCAATAAAAATTGAAACAGAAGTTATTATTCCTAAACTACAAGCATTACTTGCAGACGAGATTACTCCACAAGAAATGTATGATGCAGTTAAAGCAGCTGCAATCAAATCCTTCGGTAAAGATGGTATTGTAGTTGACTAGTCTGTCATAGACGGGCATGTGAAAGCTGTGCGTAGTTAGAACGTACAGCTTTCCTTCTAAATTAGCTAGAGCTTGTACTGTTTTTAGAAGAGAGGTGCGACCCAATGAATCAAACGTTAACTAAAAGAAAAAAATTGAAGCTCGAAAGTGACTCAGGTTGGGGATACGCGTTTATCGCAGTAGCACTTATTGCGTTTTCTTTATTTACCGCATATCCAGTCATCAATGCTTTTATTATCAGCTTACAAAAATATGGTCCATTAGGGTCCACTTTTGTCGGCATGGATAACTTCGTTAACTCGTTTTCAGATGAACTTTTCTGGAAAGCATTGAAAAACACGTTAGTATATACGCTATTAACTGTTCCATTTAATATTCTTCTATCATTTTTAATTTCAATTTTGATTATTCCTTTCAAGAAAAGAACACAAACTGTCTTTAAAGCACTATATTACTTGCCAGCCGTAGCATCTGGTGTAGCGCTATCTGTTGTATGGCTGTGGATCTTCGATCCGTTGAAATCAGGTATTGCCAATAAGCTTGTGAGTTTTTTGGGTATTGAAAATCAAAACTGGCTTGGTTCCAGTGCAACTGCAATGTTCTCACTTGTGTTAATGTCATGGTTATCAAGTCATGGTACAGCAATTATTATTTATATAGCCGCATTACTCGCAATTGATAACAGCTATTATGAAGCAGCTGAAATTGACGGGGCGTCTTTCCTGCAAAAGCTTTGGTTTATCGTTGTCCCTTTCCTTAAACCAACAACGCTATTCCTACTTGTTACGGGTGTTATTGGTTCCTTCCAAGTATTCCAAAACGCTTATCTTATGACAGGCGGTGGACCAGACCATGCAACAACAATGGTAGGTTTGTTAATATTTAACAATGCGTTCACATATTTTGAGTTTGGTGAGGCAGCGGCACAATCATTAGTACTAGCAGCGATTATCGGATTTATATCATTCCTTCAATTCAAGTTTTTAGGTAAAGATGTAGAATACTAGGAAAAGGAGCAGAATACTATGGGTTTGTACAACAACAGCTTAAAAAGCAAAGGGTATCTGTTCATGCGTAATGGCGCAAACATTACGTTCCTTATCCTATTTGCCGCAGCTACCATATTCCCGATATACTTTATGGTCATCTCCTCGTTCGGTGATCCGGTAGAAGCTGGTGCAATGAGCTATTCTATCTTACCATCGAAGATTTCATTTGATTCCTATAAATTCTTCTTTAACTTCAGCCCACATACATGGGACTGGTTATTGAACTCATTTATAGTGGCAGCGTGTATTACGGTATCTAACGTATTTTTTGCTACACTCGCTGGATATGCTTTTGCAAAAATGAAATTTAAAGGAAAAAACATTTTGTTCGCTATTTTGCTGGGATCTATGATGATTCCTGTTCAAGTCACACAGGTTCCACTATATATTTTGATCGTAAATATTTTTGAATTACAAAATACGTACACGGCGTTGATTATGCCGAGCATAGTAACGGTATACAACATCTTCTTGGTTAAGCAGTTCATGTCCTCCATTCCAGTTGAAATTATTGAATCTGCTAAAATCGAAGGTTGTTCCCAGCCTAAAATCTTCTGGTATATCATTATGCCTTTATCTAAAACAATTATGGCAGTACTAGCAATCCTAACGTTCATGGCGGCATGGAATGACTTTTTCTGGCCTTTCCTAGTAACGAATACAATGGATATGCAAACCATTCAGGTTGGCTTGAAAAACTTTCGCTTTGCGAATACAACTTACTTTGCACCGATGATGGCGGGGGCAACCATTTCAGCAGTGCCAATGTTTATTTTGTTCTTCAGTTTACAAAAATACTTCCTTGAAGGGGTAACAGTTGGAGCGGTGAAAGGTTAATGGACAAACAATCAAAAGTTGATGCAACATACTTAGTTGGCTTGATGTCCGGTACATCAGTAGATGGTATTGATGCAGCAGTAGTTAAGCTTTTTCCATCAGTCGAAAAAGAGCATGGAGTAGAGATTGAATTACTGGCTTTTGAAAACACACCTTTTGAGGTGCAAGTTAGAAACTCCATATTTGAGCTTTTTGATCCCGCTAGCGCTACGATTGATAAGGTTGGCGCAATGAATATGTGGCTTGGCGAATTATACGCCCAAGCCACATTATCCGTTATAGGGAAATGTGGCCTTTCGCCTTCGCAAATATTCGCAGTAGGATCGCATGGTCAAACGATATACCATGCTCCGGAAGAGAAGGTTATGGGCGGTTATAATCTGCATTGTACCGTTCAGATAGGGGATGGTGCAGTTATAGCGAATCGAACAGGAATTCCCTGCATATCAGACTTTCGAGTCGCTGACATGGCAATGGGTGGACAAGGAGCTCCGTTAGTACCATTTACCGAATACTTATTGTTTAACAATCCAGAGAAAACACTTCTGATGCAAAATATTGGCGGAATAGGCAATGTGACTGTCTTGCCTGTAAATGCCTCACCGGATGAGGTATTTGCTTTTGATACGGGTCCTGGAAATATGATTATCGATGGCCTTGTATCGCAATTATTTGCACCAATGACAATAGATGTTGATGGCGAAATTGGTGCGGGCGGTCAAGTGATTGATGAGCTATTGAAATGGATGCAGCAGGATAAATATTATACGATGCCGTTACCAAAATCGACAGGCAGAGAACGGTTTGGCCAACAATACGTGGCACAAATCATTGAATTGATGAATGTTAATCACTGGAAAGCAGAAGATGTTGTTGCGACAGCTACGTTTTTAACTGCCTGGAGCATCGTCGATAGCTATGAACGGTATATTGCACCACAGCATCAGGCTGAGCAATTGTTAATTGGCGGCGGTGGAAGCTATAACAAGACGCTATTGCGTGATTTGCAGCACTTATTTGCACCGCATAACGTGCAGGTGCTGACGCAGGAGGATATCGGTGGTAATAGTGATGCTAAGGAAGCAATTGCTTTTGCTCTGCTAGCGTATTACACGATGATGCACTTACCAAACAATATCCCGCTTGTAACTGGAGCTTCACAGCCAGTAGTAATGGGCAAAATTTCCTGGGCCTATACTGGACGTCCACAGGAGGCTTAAATGATACAAATCAGACCCTTTTCAATTGAAGATCACTCTGCAGTTGTAGAGCTTTGGAATCGTGAGGCTACAAAATATGATTACAAGCCATTTACAGAGCGAGAGTTTCAAGATACATTCATCGACCATCCTTATTTTGACGCTGACTGTATATGGGTAGGCTGTGACGAAAAAGGGATTGTTGGTTTTGCAGCTGGCTGCTGCGGCTCTGATCTCCCTCTTGGAGATGTGGCGGGTTATATTACGAGTGTTATTATGGATACCCATGTGGCTTCTCTGGAGCTTTACGATGCTTTTCTATTGCGTTTAGAAAAAAGATTCCAAGAACTTGGGAAAAGACAAGCGGATGTATTGTTTTTCAACCCTGTTAAGCTGAAGTGGAGTATACCAAGTGCACCTCAGCATGAGCATAATAATGCCCCGGGCATCAGTAAGGACCAGCCATTATATGAAGCTTTAATGGCTAGAGGCTACGAAGATCGAGCGACGCAATGCGGCATGTATTTAAAACTCGGAAGCTTTATAGTTCCCGAAGATATTTTAGATAAGGAAACCAATGCAAATAGCAAGGACTATTACATTACGTCCTATGTCCCTGATTTACATACAGGGCTTGAAGAAACGCTTGCTGCCCTGCAAAATCCGCAGTGGAAGAAGGATATTGTTACTTATGTGAAGGTTGGCGCACCACTTGTAGTAGCTGTGTACGGAAACGAGGTTGTGGGCTTTGCAGGTCCAATTATTTCGCAGCCTGATGGAAGAGCATTTTTTTGCGGTATCGGAGTGCACCCAGAGCATGAGGGGCATGGCCTTGGCAGTGTATTATTTTTCCGAATGGTTGAAGCTTTTCAAAATGTGGGCTGTCAATATATCTCTTTATTCACTGGAAGTAATAATCCTGCACTTCGAATCTATCAAAAAGCGGGCTTTACTATTGAAAAACAATTTTCTATATTGCGGAGGGAACTTTAAAGATGAGCGAAAAATTCACAGTATTAGCAATTGGAGCGCATGTTGGTGATGTGGAGCTAGCTTCTGGTGGTGTGCTCGCTAGTCATAGTTTAAAGGGAGATCGCATTGTGACACTAGCGTTAACTGCGGGTGAACGAGGGGTCCCGGCAGGACAGGATATAAAGGAATATCGTCAGCAAAAAGTGAAAGAGGCACAGGTTTTTGCGGATATGCTAGGCGGTGAAGCCATTGTATTCGATGATTCTTGTGACGGAGAGTTGCCTGACAATCAAGAAATTCGTATGGAGGTTTGTGATGTAATTCGTCGCGTGAAGCCTAACATTATTATTACACACTGGAAAAACAGTATGCATAAGGACCATGCGCTAACGCATCATATCGTAAATGATGCCCGTTTCTTCGCAAGTCTATCATCCTTTGAACGAGCGCTCCCCGCGCACTTTGCAGCAAGATTATATTACTCCGAAAACTGGGAGGATGCGGTTGATTATGTCCCTTACGTATATGTGGATTTCGATCAAGCGGCATTTGATCTATGGATAGATGCTTTAAGCAAGCATTGGTTTGTGACGAATAGCAAATCTTTCAAATACATGGATTACTATAAAGCACTAGCAGTTGTTCGCGGCTGTGAAGCAAGAAAGACATATGCAGAAGCATTTATGGTGCCTGCTGAAACGGTGAAGGTTAGGCAGTCTAGTCTTTGGTAACTATTCAACTAGCTAAGAGGGAGTGTTTCTATGTATAGCAGGAAACATTCCCTTGTTCTATCCATTTATGCGAAAAAGCAGCTAGGAGGCAGCTTCATATGGTGTTAAATGGGATTGATTCTATAACGAATTATCGTTATTTGTTCGAAGGTAAGCGCGTAGGATTGATTACAGCGCCGACAGGTCTTACGAAGGATTTTGCATCAACGATTACTATATTACATGAAAATTTTAATCTTGCTGCGATGTTTTCACCTGAGCATGGCGTTCGCGGAGATTTGGATGCCGGGGCAGTAGTAGACACTTACATGGATCCTTTTACGAATGTTCCAGTCTATAGCTTGTACCGTAAAGACTCCAAGCGTTTAACAAAAGAAATGCTGAATGAAGTAGACATCATTGTATACGATATTCAAGATGTTGGTGTACGCTATTACACATTTATTTATACGATGCTGTATGCACTTGAAGATTGTGCAAATGCAGGTGTAGAATTTGTTGTTCTTGATCGTGTTAATCCGCTCAACGGGGTAACGGTAGAAGGGAATGTCTTGAAGCCCGGCTTCAAATCATTTGTTGGAAATTACGAGCTAGCCGTGCGATACGGCTTAACAGCAGGTGAGGTAGCAACGATGGCAAATGATCAAATGAATTGGAATGCATCGCTGCATGTCGTTCGATTGGAAGGCTGGGAACGGAGCATGTCCTTCCCGGATACAGGATTAACTTGGGTTCATCCTTCACTTGGAATGCCACGATATGAAACCGCGTTATTATATACAGGAACATGTTTATTTGAAGGCACGAACTGCTCGGAAGGACGAGGCACAACGTTCCCGTTTGAAATGATTGGTGCTCCGTTCATTCAAGCGCAGCAATTGGCAGATGAGATGAATGCAAAAGGTATCCCGGGTGTGCTTTTTCGTCCAGTTCATTTCAAGCCAACGTCATCTAAACATTGTGGCGAGCTATGCGGCGGGGTACAAATTTACATTACAGATCTCCAAGTGCTGAGGCCTTTAGAAGTTGGGGTAACCTTATTATTTACGATAAGAGATTTGTACGAGCAATTTTCATTCCTGCCTCCTGTGAAGGAGGGCTCTCGTCCATTTATCGATTTGCTGGGGGGAGACAACATGTATCGTACGGAAAATATGCAAGCCAAGCAGCTGCTTGAACAGTTTGCAGCGGAAAGCAAGCAATTTGCAGAAATAACACAGCAGTATCATTTATATCGCTAGAGGAAGGTGAATAATTGATGAGAACAATAGAACATATGAGCTTGCGCGAAAAGATTGGACAAATGTTCGTAACAGGCTTCCCTTCAACCGAGATCACTCCTGAGCTGAAGGAAGTTATTGAGCATTATAAAGTCGGCAATATTATTTTATTCTCACATAATATCGACAATAAATATCAATTAGGCGAGCTTGTTACTGAGCTGCAGCAATGGTACACGACACATACTGGTATCCCGGGTTTTATTACGATCGACCAAGAAGGCGGTCGAGTCACTCGTATGCCTAAAGACGCGACAAATGTTGCTGGAGCCATGGCAATTGCTTCTTCAGGACGACCTGAAAATGCGTATGCAGCAGGCAGAATGACTGCCAGAGAATTGAAAGCATTAGGTATTAATTTTAATCTAGCTCCAGTTATGGACGTTAACAATAATGCATTGAATCCAGTCATAAATGTTCGTTCCTATGGTGATTCTGTTGCAACAGTATCCCAGTATGGAATTCAAATGATGAAGGGATTGCTCGATGGAGGTGTCATGTCCTCACTTAAGCATTTTCCAGGTCATGGTGATACAAATGTCGATTCACATATTGGCTTGCCTACAATTGAAAAAACACTTGAGGAATTAGAGCAGCTTGAGCTGCTGCCGTTTAAGGCCGCAATCGAGCAAGGCGCTCAAGCGATTATGAGTGCACATATTTTATTTCCGAAAATTGAAAAATCCGGTGTGCCGGGAACTATGTCTCATACCATTATTACAGAGATATTAAAAGGAAAATTAGGATATAAAGGGTTAGTTGTATCGGATTGTTTAGAAATGGACGCGATCAAACGATACTATGGTACGGCAAAAGGAGCGTTAGGAGCTGTTAAAGCAGGTATTGATTTGGTATTCATTAGTCATACTCCTGAGACGGTGAAGGAAGCGATTCATTTGATCGAAGAAGCTGTAGCTACCGGTGATTTGGATGAAGCGCTAATTGATGCAGCTGTTACAAAAATTTTAGCTTACAAAGCACAATATGCGACGATTGAGGAGCTAGATTATGAACTAGTTGGCTGCGATGTACATAGCCGAGCAAATGAGCTAATGCGTACGGAAACGATCTGCCTCATTAAAGGTGAGCTCCAGCCCATTCATACCGGTGACGAGCAAGTGTTATTTATGGGTTCCTATTCATACCGCACCGATCTTGCGTCCAGCAGCTTGAATCAAGCTCTTAGCTTTCCGCAATATATGGGGGAGCATTTTAATACAGCTTATGAGATTATCGACATTGACCCGAGCGAGGAGCAAATCAACGCTGCGCTGCCAAAGGTACAAGGCTACAAGCATATTGTTATCGGCTTGTTCAATGCGCGTGAAAACAAAGGTCAGCTTGCGCTTGTTCAGAAGCTGCTGGCAGCAGGCTGCAAAGTAATGGCCATTACATTAGGTCGCCCGTATGATTTACCGTTAATCGAAGGCGAGTTCTGCGGAATTGCGGCATTTGAGTATACACTTGATGCATTCAAATCACTCCTTCCAATCCTAAATGGTGAGGTTGTACCCACCGCCAATATTACGATACAGATGTAGATAAAAAGTACAACAAGGGGACATAGGTATGGCATTTATCGTTGGAATTGATGGGGGTGGCACGAAAACAGCTGTCACCATTACGCATGACCAGGAAGACTCTTTATTCACCTTTACTGTAGGGCCTATTAATTATAACGGTGGTGATGCTGATGCTATTGCCGCCTCCTTTGAGGGAATTTTTAGTCAAACGAAGCTCTACTGCGGTAATTTACAAGAAGTTGCTCATATATGTATAGGTGCGGCAGGAATAAGTAATCCGCTGGTCATCAATTTTTTGGAGCAGCATGTGAAAAATAACGGTTATATCGGGCCATTAACGATTACAGGCGATCAAGAAACCGCATTATACGGGGCACAAAATGCGATGCAAGGCATCATTCTCATTGCCGGTACAGGATCGATTTGCTTTGGGGTCAATGAAAAAGGAGAGCAGCATCGCACAGGAGGCTTTGGTCATCTGATTGATGACGAGGGAAGCGGTTATAGCATTGGGCGCGATCTATTATCCGTATTAGTTCAAGTGGAGGACGGAAGAATAACCGATACGGTCATCCCAGCGATGGTATATGAGCAGCTTGGATTAAGCACTGTGAAAGAGATTATTGGCTTTGTTTATGATAAAAATACGACGAAAAAAGAAATTGCGCAGCTCGCACCGATTATGACGACCGCATGTGAGAAGGGCGATGCACATGCACTAGCGTTAGCGGAGAAATGTGCAGCCAATCTATATGAGCTTGTTGTGCCTGTTATTGAAAGGCTTAAGCTATATGAAAGTCCAATTGCGATTGCAGGAAGTGTGCTGCAAAAGTCTCGCTTTGTGAAAGAAGCCTTGGAGCGAAAGCTCACACAGAGCTACCCGCAAACAAAGCTGATTTTGCCGATTAAGGATGCAGCCTACGGTGCTGTCCTGTTAGGAAGATCAAAAATGAACAACGACTAGTTTTTGTCGCTAAGCAAAAATAAGGGTGTGTCATAAGTCCGAGCAGTTGGACTTGCGACACATCCTTATTTTAAAATAGTAGGAATCAAAAATGGCTTAAAATTTATCGGTCAAATAAAACACGGCTTGTTGTTTCGGAAATAGAGCTTGAAGGATGTTAGCGTGCTCAGTACTGTCCTTTGCTGCGCCTTCTTCATTATAGCCAAACATGATATAAGTCATTAGCTCGCGTTCATCTACTTCTATTGAAGTAACGGGAATGGTATGATTACTAACAACGGAAACAGAAAGCTGCTTTTGCTTATAATCCAAGTAGATACAGTCCTCATTGCTGCGAAGTGCAATATGCAGCTCCTGGTCTGCAATTATGTTGCTATGGTTTAGGCGATCTTCTAATTCAGGCTGAAGCTTATGGAAAGTTGAACTTAGATTGATCATTTTCCACATTGCCATATTGATTTGAATTGAATTTGCTTGATGCTGTTGGTAATAGGAATATAGTTTATGGTCCTCTGGGAGCATCGCTAATATTTGCTTTGCATTTTGGCGCAGCTGACATAAGGCATGAAACAAAGCTTCAACGCCGTTTTCCGCTTCGTTCAAATACAATAATTCATTAATAAATACTTGTTCAGTATCTTTCTTTTCAATGATGCCATAAGCGACGATTTTTCCATTTCTGCGAAGGAGCAAGCAGTCAACTTTCTTCCATTCCGGCCAGGTCAATAAATCATTCCAATACGTTCTACTTCGGATCACGGTGTAGGTGCGATTCTTATTGAATTCTTCATAGATAAAACGGATATCATCGAGATAACAGGCTTCAAAAGGAATGATTTCATCACTGCTTTGCTGCTGCTCCAAACTTGCTGGTTTTTCAATTGCGAAAGCAGTCTCGGGAATAAGTCTCCAGCCAGCTTTTTCATAAAACGCATGCTTGCTAGCCAAAAGCAAGCTTATATCATAATCGGTTTCTTTCATATAGTTGGTCTGTGCATGAAGAATTTTGTGTGCAAGCCCCAGCCCGCGGTAATTCAGATCTGTACCGACACTACCCATTGCACCTGTTTTCAAGATCGCTTGACCGACTCTAATATGAAACGGGAAAATTTGTACATTGGATGCAATCTTACCGTCTACCATCGCAAACCATGTTGTATCTGGATCATATGTGGTGTCGAGGTCTAATCTTTCTTGGAAAAAAGCTCGGCCTACGGAAAAGCATTCATCTAAAATATCGTAAATCTTTTCAAGCTGCTCTCTAGTTGGATGGTTCATTACGATGATGTTTGGTGTCGTCGTCATCTTTCATTTCCTCCTGCGACGTAATGTTGGGATAAATTTAATAAATGAAAAAAGGTTTTTTGGAATTTAATTTCTTATTTATAGTTTAATATTGAAAGAAAAATTCGTCAATAATGGAACGTGTGGAATCGTAGAAGTGATACAAAGTTTAGATTACTCAATATAGTCTAAATGAGGATTAGGAAAATAGCGACTTCGGCTGAGCAATTACAAGCACAAAGCGCACAAATGCAACAAGCTCCAGATTTGCTCAATTGTTTGTGCTCGATATTGTTTTTAGCGCTTATGCTTCTGCTCAGCATGATTTTACTAATGTGATTTTAATGCAGTTTTATCCTATGAATCCCGATTTTAATCCTCAGATGAATAGGTTTACACATATTCTTTGTTATGGAGCAAGTGGACTTTACCTTCATCTATGAAAAAGTGCACGAGTATCGATACAAGTATGGGTGGTAACACGGTTAATTAATCGTCCCTAAGTCTATAATAGACTAGGAGACGATTTTTTTGTTTTTTCTAAGTGGTACATGATAAAAAAATCAACTTATTCACCAGGGAGCTGAAGCGCAATGTTGAACATTATAAATGAGCTGGAATGGCGCGGTGCCATTAATCAACAGACAGATGCTGAAGGTTTGCACAAACTAACAAGCGAGAAGTCGATATCGCTATACTGTGGTGTTGACCCTACCGGTGACAGTATGCATATTGGCCATTTGATTCCATTTATGATGCTGAAGCGATTCCAGCTTGCTGGCCATCGCCCCGTAATCTTGATTGGTGGAGCAACAGGCACAATCGGTGACCCAAGCGGCCGGACAACAGAACGTACGCTGCAAACCATGGAACAAGTACAGGAAAACGTAGATGCACTGACAGCGCAAATGAAGAAACTGTTCGTTAACGAAGGCGACACGGGACTACGCATGGTGAACAACTACGATTGGACACATAACTTAACGATTTTGGATTTCTTGCGTGACTACGGAAAGAACTTCAGCGTCAATACGATGCTGGCCAAAGATATCGTAGCAAGTCGTCTCGATACGGGGATTTCCTTTACCGAGTTCTCATACCAGATTCTTCAGTCCATGGACTTTCATCACTTGTTTAAAGAAGAAGATGTCCAACTGCAAATTGGCGGTGCAGACCAATGGGGCAACATTACAAGCGGTCTTGACTTGATCCGTAAAAAAGAAGGTCCTGAAGCAAAAGCATATGGTTTGACCATTCCATTGATGTTGAAGGCGGACGGTACGAAGTTCGGTAAAACAGCAGGCGGTGCAATCTGGCTTGATCCAAACAAAACGACTCCATTCGAATTTTACCAGTTCTGGGCCAATACAGATGATCGTGATGTTATTAGATACTTGAAATTCTTTACCTTCTTGACGAAGGAACAAATCGATGAACTGGAAGTGAAGGTACAGACAGAGCCTCACAAACGTGAAGCCCAGCTTAAATTGGCAGAAGAAATGACAAAGTTCGTTCATAGTGAGGAAGCCTTAAAGCAGGCGCGAAAAATTACCGAAGCATTATTCAGCGGGGATGTTAAATCGCTGAAAGCAGATGAAATCGAGCAAGGCTTCAAAGATATGCCTGCATTCGAAGCCTCCAAGGAAACAAAAAATATTATCGACTGGCTTGTTGATTTAGGTATTGAGCCATCCAAGCGTCAAGCACGTGAAGATATTATGAAAGGCGCAATCACGTTGAACGGTGACAAAGTTACAGATATTAATATGGATGTTACAGTAGAAAACTCTTTTGATGGACGATTCATTATTATTCGCAAAGGTAAAAAGAACTACAACCTTATAAAGTTGGTATAAATCACATAGATTGCCACAATAGAACTGGTTTTGTTGCCGTAAATGGCCAAAATCGGTTCTTTTTTGTCTTTTGCCAAATTTCTCGGTTTTAAAGAAGAGAATAAAATCTTCATTTGCAAGACATTCTAGAGGTATCGTGAAGAAAAGTTTTAGAAAAAGGGGCAGAAATTATGGCTAATTCAAAAAAATTGTCACTGTTCGGATTAATCGGTATTACGATGGCGTTTTTTGGTACTGTACGTAGTGTGCCGACGCTTTCCATTACGGGTTGGACACAGATTTTCTACATGCTGGTTGCAGCGCTCTTGTTTGCACTTCCAATTGCATTAATTTCTGCTGAACTGTCAACGGGATTCCCTCAAGAGGGTGGCCCCCAAGTATGGGTCAAAAATGGACTAGGTGAAAAGTGGGGCTTTGTTACCTCATGGCTGTTATGGGTGCAAATGTTTTTCGGGATGGTAATGGTATCATCAACTGTAGGTGTACTATTTGGATACGTGATTAACGTTCCTAAGCTTTCATCAAATAACTACTTTATTTTTGTAGTTATTCTCATTTCTTTTTGGGGCGTGACCTTATTGAACTTGAAGTTCGATATGGTCAAAATCGCGGGTAACTGGGGGGCCATCATTGGGGTATACATCCCATTTATCTTTCTTGTTATTTTAGGTGTTATTTATCTATTCAAAAATGGAATCCAGCCGGAAAGCTACCTAGGTAACTTCAAGGCAAGCGATTTGCTTCCGAATCTAGGAGATCTGGGAAGCTTGGCTTACTTATCTGGGATTATCTTTATTTTCGCAGGTGTAGAAATTTCTTCCGTACATGCGAACTTTATTGAAAATCCAAAACGAAATTATCCGATTGCCGTTATCGCCTCTGTTATTTTGCTCGTCATTTTCAATATTGTTGCTGGTTTGACGGTATCTAATGCTGTGCCGAAAGGCAAGATGGAATTGTCGAACATCACACAACCCTATTTGATTTTCTGCCACAATTTAGGAATCCCATCGATTTTCGTCAACATCATTTCTGCAATGATTCTAATCGGTGTACTTGTTCAATTGAGTGCATGGGTGTTGGGACCAAGTAAATCGATGATTAAAGTTGCTGATGAAGGCAACTTGCCTCCCTTCTTTCAGAAAAGAACATCTAAGAATATTCCGATTACATTCGTTATGATTCAAGCGATCGTCATTTCCATGGTATCTGTTCTATACATTGTTGTACCGGACGTCAATAGCGCATTTTTTATCATGACGATTACTACAACAATCCTGTATTGTATCGTATATTTACTGATTTCCATTTCTGCCATCCGCTTACGATATAAGATGCCCCAAGTGGAAAGACCGTTCCGTCTAGGCAAAGGTAATGGTCTTATGTGGTTTGTATCATTGCTGTCTCTGCTAAGTGTAGTCCTTACACTTGTAGTCAGCTTGATTCCGCCTTCTATTCTGGACCCAAGCCAACACACAGGCTACATCATTTTTCAAGTCGCAGCGACGATTGTGATGGTAGGTGTTGCCCTCATCATCTATAAAATGAAGAGGCCAAGCTGGAAAAAAGAGGAGTAAATTGAGCTCATCAGCATCTGCATTCATCCACATAAATAGGAGGAAAAAACATGAATTATGAAATTCCAGAAATTAACCTAAAAGCATTATTCCTTGGGGATAAAGGGGAAAACGTCGATCTTTTCAAAGAAATATTGATTAAGGTTGTGGATGAGCATGTCGGTTGGCGTCAGAATTATCAACCACAAGATTTGCCGGTTATTACACCTTATGATAAGACTTCGCAAAGCTTCGAAGATACAGCGAACCATATGCGCAGCGTATTCAACGAATTATCCTCCAAGCTTCGCTCGGAATCCCTGCCATGGCATACAGCAGGCCGCTTCTGGGGTCATATGAACTCGGAAACATTGATGCCGGCGATTATTGCTTATACAGCTGCTATGCTCTGGAATGGTAACAATGTTGCTTATGAGTCGTCCCCGGGTACATCACAAATGGAAGAAGAAGTTGGACATCAATTGTGTAAAATGATGAGTTACAAGGAAGGGGAAAGCTGGGGACACATCTGTGCCGACGGTTCCATCGCGAACCTGGAAGGACTCTGGTATGCACGTAACATGAAGTCCTTACCGCTTGCGATTAAAGAAATCGCACCTGAATATGTAGAAGGTAAATCCGAATGGGAACTGCTGAATATGTCTACCAATGAAATTCTGGATATTATGGAGCAAATCCCGGACAAACTCGATGATGTTAAAGCAAAATCTGCACGTAGCGGCAGGTACCTTGAAAAATTAGGGAAATGGCTCATTCCGCAAACAAAACATTACTCTTGGCTAAAAGCAGCCGACATTATTGGGATCGGCCTTGATTGTGTTGAAGCAATTGATGTAGATAGCAGCTACCATATGGATATCGATAACCTGGAAGCAAGAATTCGTAAACTAGCAGCAGAGAACATTCCAATTCTTGGGGTAGTCGGAGTAGTGGGAAGTACGGAAGAAGGTCAAATTGACCATATCCATAAAATTGTTGCGCTTCGGGAGAAATTAGCAAAAGACGGAATTTACTATTATATCCATGTAGATGCTGCATATGGAGGTTATGCTCGTGCCATCTTCTTGGATAAAAATGATGAATTCATTGCGTTTGACAAAATTGATGAAGTGTACAAAAAACATAACATTTTCACGGATATGAGCTTGAAAAATGAATGGCTAACTGAAGATATATACAATGCCTTCAAAGCGATGAGCCAAGTGGAGACGATTACTATTGACCCGCATAAAATGGGTTATATTCCTTACTCTGCAGGTGCAATTGTCATTAAAGACAGCAGAATGCGCGATGCGATTTCATACTTTGCAACTTATGTATTCGAAAAGAATGCAGACATTCCGGCATTGCTTGGTGCTTATATTCTCGAAGGTTCTAAAGCAGGTGCAACCGCTGCAAGTGTATGGACTGCTCACCATGTATTACCGCTTAACGTAACTGGTTATGGCAAGTTGATGGGTGCAAGTATCGAGGGAGCATTCCGCTTCTACAACTTCCTGAAGGACAAAAAATTTAATGTTAATGGTAGGGTGATTACGGTTCATCCGTTGACGAAGCCAGACTTCAATATGGTTGACTACGTATTCAATGAAGAAGGTAATACCGATTTGGAAAAAATGAACAAGTTGAACCATGACTTCTTCGATTATGCCTCATATGTAAAAGGCGATTTGTACAGCAATGAATTCATTACCTCCCATACGGATTTTGCTATTCCAGACTATGGGAATAGTCCGCTGAATTTCGTACAGAACCTCGGGTTCAGCAGAGCAGAATGGGATCGTGCTGGCAGAGTAACAATTCTTCGTGCTTGTGCCTTGTCTCCATACGCACATGATGCGCAAGTATTTGAAGAGTATTCAGCTAAGATTGAAGATGCGATGCAAGAGAAGCTCGAGAAAATTTATATGAAAGAAATGAACGAATAGAAAATAAACGGAATGTGTATCAAAAATTGCAATGCATTGTGAGTTTCTGATTTAAGCTGAAGCAGCTTCCAGATCTGAAAGATCTGGGAGCCCTAATCTTGCTCAATATCACTACCATTTATCGCATGCTTAAATCTTAATCCGAGCTTATCTCAGTCTTCACCTTGATGACAGGTTGGCGATATTTCCCAGGCTTGCACCAGAGATACCTCTTCATATCCTGTCAAGAAAGACTACTTATAAACTTCTGTTAGTAAAACATTAGAGGCCGTCGCATCAGTTGGGAACGCTCGCAAATAGTGCGGCAAACACGCATATGTGCATCGCGAAAATATTCATCGACAAGCCTAATTGTGAAGAAGCTATAGATAATCACGACTGGCATTCAGTTACATTAAATACAAATTTATGTACTGAAAGACACCAGTTCGACACCATTTTTCATGTGTATCTAATCAAATAAAAAATAATAAAAAATTCCAATAAACCCTTTTATGGGGGATTTTTAATTGGTCGAAAATACAAAGTTTTACATGGAAATATATTAAAACTTTAGATTTTTTTGTCCGTGAATAAACTCCCGTAGTACGATTTAGTTCACTAATGAATGCTTCTTATTCAAGGATTTCGCTAAAGGGTTAAACGTGGCTGTATCAAGGGTGGAAGAATAGTTTTTCGTAATATTAGGTCAGCAAAAACATGTGGGAAGTACAAGCGCATTATTATGTGTAGACGGCATATTATAGGGAGAACACCTCTTCTTTATGGCCACTGAAAGTTTTAATCTATTACAAATTTTACATATAACACCAGGATAATTTCCATGACCGAACGGCTTTTTCGCACACGTCTCACGCAGACTGTCGATCAGCTTCTTAAGCATTTACGGTCGGGGCTATCGCGCTTAATTCAGAAGAATTTGCCAATGGGGAAAACTGCTAATTGACAAGCTCATTTTTATTGTCTATAGTATGGATAATCTTATACACGGTATACGTCGAAGGAACTAGTAGCAAGCTGTCACTGTTAATCAGAAAACTGGGGGATGATGCGACCTAGTACAAACAGTCTTGTGAATTACACTCTGGAGTATCTTAGGTAACACTAAGCGAACTGGCAATCGATATCATTGCTAAGAGTGGTATGAATAGTGACTGCAGCACTATTTATGCAATTTGGGTGGTAACACGGTTATTTAATCGTCCCTATGTCTAGTATAGACATGGGGACGATTTTTTTTATGGACTGGCGTTACCTTACGTATAAGTGATTAACCATATTTTAAAACTAAAGGAGCTGGGTGACCATGAATAACATGAACATTATAGATGAGCTGGAATGGCGCGACGCGATTAACCAACAGACAGATGCAGAAGGATTACGCGAATTAGTTAGTGAGAAAAAGATCGCTTTATACTGCGGTGTAGATCCAACTGGTGACAGTATGCATATCGGACATTTAATTCCGTTCATGATGATGAAACGTTTTCAATTATTTGGACATCATCCCGTGATCTTAATTGGTGGAGCAACAGGTACAATCGGTGATCCAAGTGGACGTCAAACAGAACGTCAACTACAAACATTAGAGCAAGTGCAAGATAATGTTAACGCGCTAACAGCACAAATGAAAAAGTTATTTGAAACAGATAGCGACAATAAACTGGCAATGGTAAACAATTTTGACTGGACTCATAAAATAAACATTATCGATTTCTTACGTGATTATGGCAAAAACTTTAGCGTCAATGCGATGCTGGCCAAAGATATTGTTGCAAGTCGTCTAGATAGTGGGATTTCATTTACCGAATTCTCATACCAAATTCTTCAGTCCATGGACTTTCATCATTTGTTTAAAGAAGAAGATGTTCAATTACAAATTGGTGGAGCCGATCAATGGGGTAACATTACAAGTGGCCTAGACTTGATTCGTAAAAAAGAAGGTCCAAATGCAAAGGCGTTCGGATTAACAATTCCATTAATGCTAAAAGCGGATGGTACAAAATTTGGTAAAACGGCAGGCGGGGCTATCTGGCTGGATCCTAAGAAAACAACGCCTTTTGAATTCTTCCAATTCTGGGTGAATACAGATGATCGTGATGTTATTAGATACCTGAAATTCTTCACATTCCTAACTAAAGATGTGATTGTTGAATTAGAGAATAAAGTTAAAACAGAACCAGGTAAACGTGAAGCACAACGAGTACTTGCTGAAGAGATGACAAGATTCGTTCACAGTGAAGAAGCTTTAGTACAAGCAACTAAAATTTCGGAAGCCTTATTCAGTGGAGATATTAAATCGTTAACATCAGATGAGATTGAGCAAGGATTTAAAGAAATGCCTACTTTCCAAGCTACAAAAGAAGCTAAGAATATTGTGGATTGGTTAGTGGATGTAGGTATTGAGCCTTCTAAACGTCAGGCAAGGGAAGATATTTTGAATGGAGCTATTTCCATGAATGGTGAACGAGTGGATGATATAAATATGGATGTGACCATTGACAAATCATTTGATGGTCGGTTTATCATTATTCGTAAAGGCAAAAAAAGCTACAGCCTTGTGAAATTAGGGGAATAGCTTGTAGCTATTTTCATGGGGAAGTGGGGAATAACCATGCTGGTATCATGGAAGAGATCGCTACAATTAGCCTATTATAATCATTACTTGATAACAAAGGTTAATAAAGAGAAATATGTAAACTGGTTGATAGTCGAACTTGGTTTAGATAATGTAACGGAAGAGAATATTAATAAAGAGTTAGATCATATATTAATTGGATTTAATCGTTTGTTTAAGTATAAAAGTATAACGCAAGCTTCACTTGGTTATTTTAGAATGCTAGATATCGTGAAATCAGGTGATCTATATTATCCTAGAATCTATGTCTTACTCCCAATGATCAAAAGTTATTTTCAAGGTAGATATTATATCAAGCATGATAACTGGGTCTCCTTGTGGAGTAAGGCGTTGAATAGGGAAAATAACTTATTTGTGAAGATGAAAGTAGTTAGTTCTAAAAATGTTGATCAAGATCATGGTATTGTTCTTAAAATGGAACAGGGCTTATCTATACTTCATGATGTAGACAATACTAAGATTCCTATTAACTTTAATCCACAACTTCAATCACGAAGATTAATAGGATACAGCAAATTATTAAAAGATGTAATGGACCAAATAGAATCGGATCAGACTTTTGATCTAGACATGGATCAATTCGATGTTAAAGATTCAATTGCTAATTGTGCATTTGAGAATATGTTAGAATGGCACCCAGGCTTTAGATTTAAAGAGAATAACCCCTTTTTCAATCTAAAATAATAAAGAAGGAAGAATATCATAACTGATGGATCTTTCTATAGCGAAGAGTGACGCAAGACGTCACTCTTTTTTTTGTGTTTTATCAAGCAGAAAGTTATTCCATATAATCTTCTACTAAAATTATAAAAACGATGTATAAAAATTAATATTATACAAAAATAGGTAATTGGCAATACTTTTATGTTTCAACTTATAAAAGCATAAAAACATAAAAACACTTATCAATAAGTCAATAAAGGCTTTAATACACTAAATAATAAGTTTTTCGAAAATTGGAGAATGCCTTGTTAAATCAACGTTAATTAACGCATTGACAAAACAATAAAGAGAGCGTAATCTTGAGCCTGTAAGTTAATCGATTAACGTTAAACATAAATTTATGATTTAGAAAGACAGCTTTTTGACAATGGGATTGTTGCATATTATGCACATAATATCCCTTCATAGTTTGATTCAATACTTCCAATATTGAAGAAACTGACCATTTTAGAAATTGAAAAAAAGAAAGAAGGATGTAATCATGGCCAGTTCAAAAAAATTAACACTTTTCGGGTTAATTGGTATTACGATGGCGTTCTTTGGTACTGTACGTAGCGTACCATCGCTTGCTTTTACAGGTTGGACTCAAATCTTCTATATGCTTGTTGCAGCGTTATTATTTGCACTTCCTATTGCATTGATGTCAGCTGAACTTTCAACAGGCTTTCAAGAAGAGGGTGGACCTCAAGTTTGGGTGAAAAAAGCAATGGGGGAAAAATGGGGATTTGTTACCTCTTGGTTATTATGGGTTCAAATGTTTTTTGGGATGGTAATGGTTGCTTCCACAGTAGGTATTTTACTCGGATATGTCATTAACAAACCAGATCTTTCTTCCAATAATATCTTTATATTTGTGATTATTCTAATCTCCTATTGGGGAGTAACCTTATTAAATCTCAAATTTGATATGGTTAAAATCGCCGGTAATTGGGGAGCAGTGATTGGTGTTTATATTCCATTTGGTTTCCTAATCATACTAGGTCTTATCTATATGATGAAACACGGGATTCAACCAGATAACTATTTAGGCCATTTTAAAGCAAGCGATTTAGTTCCGAATTTTAAAGATTTAGGTAGTGTTGCTTATTTATCAGCAATTATCTTTATTTTCGCAGGGGTTGAAATTTCATCCGTACATGCGAACAATATTGAGAATCCAAAGCGCAACTATCCAATTGCTGTAATTTCTTCGGTTATTGCACTTGTAATTCTTAACCTTATTGCTGGGTTGACAGTATCTAACGCTGTTCCACAAGGTAAAATGGAACTTGCAAATATTACACAACCCTTTGTTATTTTCTGCAACGATTTAGGAGTTCCATCTATATTTGTTAATATCGTCTCAGCCATGATCTTGATTGGTGTATTAGTGCAGTTAAGCGCATGGGTTCTTGGACCAAGTAAGTCAATGATTAAAGTTGCTGATGAAGGGAATTTGCCTAAGTTATTCCAAAAGAGAACAAAAAAGAATATTCCAATTACTTTTGTTATGATCCAAGCGATTGTTATTTCATTAGTTTCATTTCTTTACGTAGTTGTTCCAGATGTTAATAGTGCATTCTTAATTATTACCATCACAACAACTATTTTATACTGTATTGTTTATTTGTTAATTGCGATCTCAGCTATTCGTTTGCGCTACACAATGCCTGAACTGGATAGACCTTTTAGATTGGGTAACAAAGGGAATGGATTAATGTGGTTTGTCTCACTTCTTTCTATATTAAGTGTTATCATCACGATTTTTGTGAGCATCATTCCACCATCTATTCTTAAACCAAGCCAATATACAGGATATATGATCTATCAAGTCGCAGCTACACTTGTAATGATTGCGGTCGCTCTCATTATTTACAAGCTTAAAAAGCCAGAATGGAAAAAAATTGATTAACTAATTAGTTGCGATAAATAAGTTTGTGAAATTAAATACTAAACATATTGAACCGGAGGAAAATACAATGAATTATCCATTACCAGACATCAACTTGAAAGCATTATTCTTAGGCGGTAAAGGTGAAAATGTCGATATTTTTAAAGAATCCTTAAATAAAATCATAGATGAACATGTGGGCTGGCGTCAAAACTATATGCCACAGGATTTGCCTGTTATTACCCCTCAAGATAAAAGCTCGCAAAGCTTTCAAGAAACGACTGACCACGTACGTAGTGTGTTTAATGAATTATCTTCCAAGCTGCGTACAGAATCGTTACCTTGGCACTCGGCAGGTCGTTTCTGGGGTCATATGAATTCCGAAACTTTAATGCCGTCTATTATTGCTTATACAGCGGCAATGTTATGGAACGGTAATAATGTAGCTTATGAATCATCTCCAGGTACTTCCCAAATGGAAGAAGAATGTGGACATGAATTTGCTAAACTGATGAACTATAAAGCAGGGGAAAGCTGGGGACATATATGTGCCGATGGTTCCATCGCGAACTTAGAAGGTCTATGGTATGCAAGAAACATTAAGTCTCTTCCTCTTGCAATTAAGGAAGTAGCTCCTGAATTTGTAGAGGGTAAATCAGAGTGGGAATTACTGAATATGTCTACAGAATCAATTCTTGATATTCTAGATCAAGCTTCTGAGAAAATGGATGAAATCAAAGCTCACTCTGCACGTAGTGGGAAAAATCTTAGCAAATTAGGTAAATGGTTAATTCCACAAACAAAGCACTACTCTTGGTTAAAAGCTGCTGACATTATCGGTATTGGACTTGATTGTGTAGAAGCTATCGATGTTGATAATGAATATCGCATGGACATTGTTAAATTAGAAGCTAGGATCCGTGAACTCGCTGCACAAAACATTCCAATTCTTGGTGTAGTCGGTGTAATTGGTACAACTGAAGAAGGACAAGTGGACCGTATCGACAAAATCGTAGAACTTCGTGAAAAGTTAGCTAAAGAAGGAATTTACTTCTATATCCATGTGGATGCTGCTTATGGTGGATATGCAAGGGCTATCTTCTTAGACGAAAATGATCAGTTCATTGATTTCGATAAAATTGATGAAGTTTATGCTAAATATAATATTTTCACCGAGAAAAATGCATGGTTAACTGAAGACATTTATAATTCCTTTAAAGCTATGAGTCAAGCTGAAACCATTACAATTGATCCGCACAAAATGGGTTATATTCCTTATTCTGCTGGTGCAATTGTTATTAAAGATATTAGAATGCGTGAAGCGATCTCTTACTTCGCAACATATGTATTCGAAAAAGGTGCAGATATCCCGGCATTACTAGGTGCTTATATCCTTGAAGGGTCTAAAGCAGGTGCAACTGCAGCTGCAGTATGGACAGCTCATAAAGTATTACCATTAAACGTAACTGGTTATGGTAAATTGATTGGTGCAAGTATTGAAGGTGCTTATCGCTTCTATGAATTCTTGAAAAACAAACAATTTAAAGTTGGCGATAAAACAATTAATCTTTACCCACTAACAAAACCTGATTTTAACATGGTTGATTATGTGTTTAATGAAGAAGGTAATACTGATTTGAAAAAAATGAATAAACTAAATCATGATTTCTTTGATTATGCTTCTTATGTTAAAGGTGGATTATATAACAACGAATTCATTACTTCTCATACAGATTTTGCTTTCCCTGATTATGGTAACAGTCCAATGGCATTTGTTCAAAGCATCGGATTTAGCGAAGCTGAATGGAATCGTGAAGCTAAAGTAACGGTATTACGTGCATGTGCATTATCGCCATATGCTCATAATAAAGAAGTGTTCGCAGAGTATGCTGAAAAGATTGAAAAGGCGATTCAAGAAAAACTTGAAGCTATTTATCTGCACGAACAACAGTAATTAAATAGAGTAGCTGGGATGCGTAACTTTAGGTTTGCGCATCCCTTCTATTTATAAACTTTGAAGACTATTTAGGGAGTGGAAAAAATGACTATAAAAAAAGTACTATCGATTGCCGGTTCTGATTCCAGTGGCGGAGCAGGTCTTCAAGCGGATTTGAAAACATTTGAAGAATATGGAACTTTTGGTCTAACCGCCATCACTGCCATTGTCACAATGGACCCCGATAATAATTGGAGTCATCATGTAGAACCTATTGACTCTGAACTTGTGAAAGCTCAGATAAAAACTATTTTCTCCGGTAAGCCCGTAGATGCCATGAAAACAGGCATGCTTGGATCTATCGATACCATTCAGATTGTACATGATGTCATTGACAAATATCAAATAAAAAATGTGGTAATTGACCCAGTTATGGTATGTAAAGGCGAAAATGAACAATTACAACCTGAAAATGGACGGGCCATTCGCGATCTTCTTGTACCAAAGGCAACAATAGTAACGCCAAATTTATTTGAAGCATGCCAATTATCTGGCATGAGAAAGTTAAGCTCAGTTGCTGACATGAAAGAAGCTGCGTATAAAATTATAGAGCTTGGGACAAAATATGTTGTGATTAAAGGGTGGGAATCTCTGGAAGATCATAAAGCAATCGATCTTCTTTATGATGGTTCAGAGTTTACGCTATTTGAATTACCCAAAATAAATACGAATTATAATCACGGAGCTGGATGTACATTTGCTGCAGCTATTACAGCAGGACTTGCTAAAGGATTATCTGTAAAATCAGCAGTGGAAAAAGCAAAAGTTTTTACTACTGAAAGTATCAAGTATGGTTTTGCTTTTAATAGATTCGTTGGACCTGTTTGGCATGGAGCCTATAATAAAGCGAATCAACCTTTGAATATTTAAAAATACTGTTAAGGATTCAAAATGTTTATGTCTTATCTATGTTCTTAACTTGGATATGACTACACTTCGTTTAGATGGTCATGAATGATAAGGAGTGTCACTATGAAAAAAAGTGTAACTATAAAAGAAGGCATATTTCTTTTAGCTGTAATTTTAGCGATTATAGGAATTTGTATTATTGGTTTTAGTTTACCTCCTCAGATTCCCATTTTATTTTCAATTGGAATGATTATGTTATTTGCAGTAATTAAAGGTTTTTCGTGGGATGTTATTCACAATGGAATATTAAACGGAATTCAACCTGGCATCATTCCTATCCTTATATTTATGCTAATAGGGGCCTTAATTAGTGTCTGGATAGCAGCAGGGACAATTCCAACGATCATGTTTTTTGGATTCTCGATTTTATCCGCACAATTTTTTTTACCCTCCGTTTTTGTTATTTGCGCGATCTTAGGAGTAACCGTAGGCAGCTCATTTACAACGATTTCAACTGTTGGTATTGCCCTCTTCGGGATGGGACAAATCATGGGATTTAATCCAGCAGTTACTGCTGGTGCAATTATTTCAGGTGCCTTCTTGGGTAACGACATTTCCCCTTTATCAGATACAACTAACCTTTCTTCTGCCATTGCAGAAGTAGATATGTTTGATCATATTCGCAACATGATGTGGGTTACTATTCCTTCAATCATTGTTTCAATTATTTTTTTCGGATTGATGGGTCACCCTAGCGGAGCCTCAGCTGGAAATAATATTGAGGAGTTAGTTAATACAATACACACTGCATTTCCTAATTCAATTATCACATTAATTCCTGTGTTGGTATTGTTCTTATGCGCTTGGAGAAAAGTACCTGCAATTCCTACTCTGCTATTAAGTATTGTTTCCGCAATTGGTGTCTGTTATATCTATGCTCCGCATACTAGCCTTACTTCAATAGCCAATATCATGCAAGATGGATTTATTTCACAAACAGGTGTGGCGAGTGTTGATGTTCTACTTACTAGAGGCGGTATTCAAAGTATGATGTGGTCGGTTTCACTTATTCTTCTTGCTTTAGCGCTTGGAGGATTACTTGTGGAGTTAAAAATTATTGAGACGATTATTTCAAAAGTTCTAGGATATGCAAGTACAAGAGGTAAATTAACCTTAATGACTGCTTTAAGTTCCATAGGAGTAAATATCCTTCTCGGAGAAGCTTATTTGTCAATTATTTTACCTGGTAAAGCTTTTAAATCCCAATATAATAAAATTAACTTGAATCCCACAAACCTTTCAGCAATTTTGGCCAATGCAGGGGCAGCTGTCAATGCGCTTGTTCCATGGGGAGTTAGTGGTGTATTTATTATGGGTACATTAGGTGTTGGTACATTGGATTATTTTCCATTTGCTATCTATTGTATCGCCGCTCCCGTTATTAATATTCTGATTGGATTTATAGGTGGTAAAAAAATAGCTAAAGCGACTTCTTAATAATTTCATATGTCCTGCCATACCTGAGAAAACTTAAAAAAATTGCAGATTACTTGAAAAAATTACATGAATACTTATTAAAGAGAGAATATCTTTAAAGAGCAACATTTAAAAATGAAGTGTGATAATATGAAATTGGAGGTTGATATATGATAATAGATAAACTACGTGGACAAGACCTAGATGGATTTTTTGAGATGATTTTAATGCTTGAAAACATAGAAGAGTGTTATTTATTTTTTGATGATTTATGTACTTTAAATGAAATTAGAACGATACTTCAGAGATATCAGGTAGCCAAAATGCTATATAATAATAATACTTACAGAGAAATCGAAGCAGAGACGGGTGCAGGATCAGCAACTATCTCACGGACGAAGCGATCCCTAAATGACGGAAATGATATGTATAATGTTCTTTTTAGCCGTCTGAAGGAAAATAATACTTCCTCGCTGCAGTGAAATGTCTCGGGGTTGAGCCGTCAGGGTACGGGTTGTTCACGATCAAACGTTCGCGAGCTTGGTCTAGAATGGTACAGCCTAATTTGGAGGATGAATATCTCAGTTACTGCATTGTATGTATGAACTGTACCCGAAAGATGGACACATTGGTAAAGTGACCTCTCTCGGGTCTTTTTTGCATTTATAACACCTGATTCGCCAATGAATGAGAAAGAAGGTGCTGTGTAGCCTCGCTTAATTACATTACAGGAGAGCGGTTCATCTAAGTTCAGAATTACCTCTAAATAAACTTCAATTCAAATACGATGTGAATGTATAGATTTTAGCATGAAGGTCGTTGTCCTTAGTAAAAATCCCTTCAGATAAAGGGTGCGTGAATGTAAATGTATGGTCCAAACACGTTTCATCCGAAATCCTGTCTATCGTTTCGTGGCTATGCATCGAAAAAATTGGGATAATGAAAACTTGTCCTTTACCTACACAGAATCTAAAACAGATGGACTTGTCATAATTCAGTTGTCAGATGAGTGGCTTTTCGTAGCCAAAAAACTGGATAAATTGTTAATTTCACCCCTATAGTCACTAAAATCGATTATAATTAAATTTATGTTCGATTACCTATCCTAAGTTAATAGGATAATCATACGCAAACAGGCATAGTGATGAATCGCCTATGCTATAAGGGTTATAGAGTTTTCAAATACACACTTATGTATAAGAGGAGGCGAATGATGACGATAATGCCTGTTATAGTAATGATCTTTGTATTTGTACCTGCCATTGTACTCATGGTAAGCATGCCTTATTTAACAAGAGAGACGATTAGTTTTGGGGTCACCATCAGCCCTGTACAATTCCATAGTGAGCCTCTGCGCCAGATGCGGAAGTCATATGCTAGGATTAGTGCTACCTTGCATACCATCCTATTCATTGTTTGTATCATCTGTCTACTATACGGTGATGAACATTCCAAGCAACAAAGTTGGATCATTGTCACTTATTCACTCGCCATGGTCGTAATCTCCCTAGTCATAAACATTAGCTATCATTTCAAAATGAAAAGTTTACTACCTATGCTACCTATTGCTCTGGAACCATCGATCATGGCAGTGGACACTGGATTTCGGAAAAGAAACATTGGCTTGTCTAGTAATTGGTTCCTCATTCATGTTTTAATTATTGTTGTTACTATTGTAACTGTGCTACGCAACTACGATCTGATTCCTGATCAGATTCCGATCCATTACAATAGCAGTTGGAACGTAGACGGCTATGCAGCTAAATCTTATAGTACTGTATTTATGCCTACGATAATGCAAGTGTTGATAACACTTTTGTTCATATTTGAGAATTGGAGTATTCGCAGAGTGAAGCAGCAGGTTCAACCCACTGATCCTAATCGTTCCATCAGACAAGACGTAACTTACCGCCGTACTTGGTCATATTTTATGATTACAGCAAGCTTCTTAATAGTTATCCTGTTTTCCGTCGTGCAACTAAACATGATATCTCTGCTTAACATGAATTTCGCTATCCCTATTATCCTAATCATAATAGCCCTCATCATTCTATACGCCTTCGCCTTATCGTTCTGGGCTGGTCAGGGCGGAAGCCGCTTGGAGCGATCTGCCGATAGCTCCAATGTCAGACCTGTCCATGATGATAAATGGCTATTAGGTATGTTTTATTTCAATCGCAAAGATCCAAACCTAATCGTCGAGAAAAGGCTCGGAGTCGGCTGGGGATTAAATTTCGGTCACCCAGTAAGCTGGCTGTTTTGGCTCGGAATTATTGTACTGTTAGTTGTGGTGCGGTAACAAGGCAAACTCTTATCGATCAATTGAGGACATCGTAAAGGACTCTTGTTTCAGGAATAGGTAGTTTTAGTCCTAAATCTATTGAATACAGCTATGTATTGACCTACACGTACCTGTCATGGATGAGATGTTCGCGTGAGTCAATTAATAATTGCTCTATAATTTTATAGGGGAATGGGCAGTTAATTGGTGTTTCTTAGGGATGTCTAGATAATTTTTCCAAAGCTAATTTGAATAAGTACCAGAGCTTAAGGTTGCTTAAGGTAGTACTTCCTAAGAAAGGTGGAGCGACTCCGTGGATTTAACTTCCATGGCTCCTGTCGCGCATATGCGATGAAGTTACGCACTTATACTCCGCAAGCCCCATTATTAAATTTTGTCGATTATTTCTGGTATCTCGAAGGATATAGTCCTCCTTATTCGAAGGAGCTAACGCTTCCCAATGGTTCGATTGAACTCGTGATCAACCTATGTGAGGATAAGATTAAATTGTTTGATCGAGAATCTAACGGCCTGTTACGGACGTATGACAGCTCTGTCATTTGCGGGCCGCATTCAGAGTTTTTCATCATTGATACTTCCGCAGAGACCACGGTTTTGGGAATACATTTCAAACCGGGTGGAATCTATCCATTTCTTAAAATACCAGTGAATGAACTACATAATATTCGTGTATCCTTGGATACACTGTGGGGAGCAAGAGCTCATGAACTGCGTGAGACGCTGCTTCCCTTGAAAACGGTGGATGATCAGTTTCGAATACTTGAAGAAAATCTTTTAAAATTGGCCTCCAGACCTCTGATACGACATCCAGCAGTAAGCTTCGCACTTAACGAGTTTTTGAGTTTGCGACATAAAAGACCCCTCTCGGATGTAAGCGGACAAATCGGTTTAAGCCAACGGAGATTTATCCAGATTTTTAAAGAAGAAGTGGGGATGACTCCCAAGCTCTTCTGTCGTCTTCGCCGTTTTCAAGAGGTATTGAACAGAATAAACCACACAAAAAGCGTCAATTGGTTGGATGTCGCTATCGCTTGCGGTTATTATGATCAGATGCATTTTATAAAAGATTTCCAAGCTTTCACCGGTCTCAGTCCTACGGATTATTTCTCAAGGCAAGGCAGGCGTCACAATCATGTTGCGATCCACAATTAGCCATATTCAAATGCAGACTATGTTATTATTGGACAATAAATTATTTAAAAAAGGTCAATTTTTTACTATACGCTCGTTTGAGGGGCGATTAGAATAGTATGTGAGGCGGGAATAGTCAGCTTAAGCGCATCAAGCGATACTGCATAGGGCTTATCATCTTCCAGGAAAGAGAGAGGTGGATTTTAATGAATAAAGCAACCCCGTTTCTATGGATCAAGAATACTGCGGAGGCGATTGAGTTCTATAAGAAAGCTTTCAATGCCGTAGAGAACTATCGCTTGACGGAGCCGGAAGGCAAAGTGGCTCATGCTGAGATTACAATCGGCGGAGCCAACATTTCAATTGCTGGTGAATATCCGGAATTCGACATTTTAGGGCCGGAAACTATTGGTAATACGACAGTTGGTATCCATCTGAAGGTGGACGATGCGGATAAGTTGTTCCATCAGGCGATTGCGGCTGGAGCTACAAGCGTTAATCCTATGGCGGATCAATTCTACGGTGACCGATCGGGAAGTGTGAAGGATCCGTTCGGACATTATTGGATGATCTCTACCACGATTGAAGTCGTGGATCCGGAGGAAATACAAAAACGATTCCTCGCTTTGTATGTAAATTAATCTGTTCTCCGTAGACTAAGGTGCCTCCGATAGAAATGAAGATGTCTAAGCTCAAAGGTTGCAGTGGCAACCTTTGGGCTTAACTTCTATTTTGGTTAATTTTTTTACATGGAAGAACTTACTATAGCAGCATAGCTTAAGAAATGTGGAATTCGTCGGAAAAAGCTTTTGATAAAGCTAAGCAGAGAATAAACCTGTCTTCTTATCTATTGGGTGCAGCTAATTATTGACCCACACGTACCTGTCATTGATGAGATGTTCGTGAGGGTTGCTGGAAAGCTTGTTCTTTATCAGTAACTTTTCGAGAGGCGAAGTTAGAGTTTCGAAACAGAATATTTACCGAAAAAAACGCCTAAAGGGCGTTTTTTATTATCTTTAAGTATCTCAGTAATATCTTTTTTGAATTAAATTACATATTAAAGAGTATTTCTCGTATTAATCTCTCTTTGTTACAATCAGATTGTTATCTAAAGGAGGGTATAAAATGAACCATCGCAAATTAGGAACGAGTGGCTTACATCTAAGTGAGATCGCCTATGGTAATTGGATTACACATGGTGCTCAAGTGGACAATGATACTGCCCATGCTTGTGTTCACGCTGCATTGGATGTAGGGATCACAACATTTGATACTGCAGATGTATATTCCGATACGAAAGCTGAGATGGTGCTGGGCCAAGCATTAAAAGGAGTGCACAGAGCTGATATCGAATTATGCACCAAGGTGTGCCATCCTACAGGGACGGGACGTAACGCAAGAGGACTTTCTCGTAAACATATTATGGAGGCCTGTCACGCTTCACTGAACAGATTACAGACCGATTACATTGATATCTATTATGCGCATCGCTTTGATGCAACAGTATCCCTTGAAGAGACCTTTTTGGCTTTTTCGGATCTGGTGCGTCAAGGTAAAGTTCTCTATGTCGGGATAAGTGAGTGGACGGCGGATCAGATAGCAGAAGGTGCTATTTTGGCGAGGGAATTGAAGGTGCCATTGGTGGCTAGTCAACCTCAATATTCGATGTTATGGCGGGTGATGGAGGCTGAGGTAGTTCCTGCTTGTGTGCGGGAAGGGATTGGACAGGTGGTCTGGTCACCGCTTGCTCAAGGGATTCTTTCAGGCAAATATTTGCCAGGGCAACCGATGCCTGAGGGCTCTCGTGCTTCAACAGCTGCGGGCTCACCATTTATGAACAAACTGGCGGGTCAGTGGCTTCGGACTGAAGTGCTTGAGGCGATCACGCAACTCTCTTCCATGGCAAGCGAAGTAGGATTGACGCTTCCGCAGTTGGCTATAGCATGGGTGTTACAAAATCCACAAGTCTCATCTGCAATTATTGGGGCATCCAAACCTGAGCAGGTTATAGAAAATGCCAAAGCTGCGGGAATTCGTCTGGATAGGGAAGTGATGATGCAAATCGATAGGGTGCTAGAAGGGCTCGTTGAACGTGATCCTAGTAAAACGGGCTGAATATCTCATTATTCACGATTAATAACTTCTGAACTTATTTGTCCTATAATCTCTAGCAACGCGGATAAGGAGGCACGATCGGAATCGGTTCTCCAAGCGGCATAAAGGGGAATCGATGGTGTGCTTTCTTTAAAGGAACGAAATACGACACCTTCGCGCTGAAAAATAGCAACGGAAGAGGGAACAATAGCAACTCCAAGATTAGCGGCTACCAAGTTTACAATGGTGTACATCTGAATGGCTTCCTGTACTACATTCGGATACATGTCATGTTGGGCACAAAAGCTCATAATGAGGTCGTGAAAAGGAGCTCCTAGATGGCGTGGGAACGATATAAACGGCTCTAAAGCTAAAGAACGAATGGATAACGCCGGTAAATTAGCTAGGTGATGATGCTCTGGCAAAACGGCAATAAGTGATTCATTGACTAGGGGACGATGGTCGATATGTTTGCCGGGCTCTGTATAACGTACAAATCCAATGTGAATCGTTCCTTCATGTAAAGCCTGCCACTGCTGAGCAGACGTCATTTCATGTAATGTGAGTTGTACTTGTGGATAACGCTCCCGAAACTTTTTTAACATATCAACCAATACTCCACCAGCTGCAGAATCTATAAATCCAATGTTCAAATGTCCGATAATTCCTTGATCGACTAATTGTGTTGTTTTAATAGAGCGTTCCAGTTGAGATAAAATGGATTTAGCCTCCTCTAGAAATACCGCCCCCGCTGGCGTTAGACGAACTTGTCTTTTATTCCGTTCTAATAGTTTCACACCAATCTCATTCTCCAGGGCTTGAATTTGCTGGCTTAAGGGAGGCTGCGTCATATTTAGCTTCTCTGCTGCACGGTTAAAATGCAGTTCCTCTGCTACTGCAATAAAGTATTGTAATTTTTTTATGTCCATACTTTTCATTCTCCCTTGAAATGCTTCTCCAAGCAAGTATAAGGATCTTTGAAGAAAATTGAAAGGAATGAAATATCCTTAGAGGTGTTCTATTCGAGGGCCAAATACGCTAGACTTGAAATGGGTACCCAGAACAATGACGAACTGTTTGATTGGTCAAAAAGGGGGAGAACGACGATGATAAGAGGATTAACAACAGCAGGCTTGGGTGAACTCAGTTCTAATGAAGAATATATCAGACTTGCGAGCCAATTCGCCTTTCAGTCGATAGACGCGAATCCATTGGAGTTAGTGCAGCAGTACGGCAAGGATGGGGCTGTTCAATTGCTGGCAAGCCATGACATCAAGCTAGGATCATTTGGTTTAGCGGTAGATTGGCGCACAACAGAGGAAAGCTTCAGGGAAGATTTGAAATCGCTTACCCAAATGGCTGAGGCCGCTGCTGCATTAAAATGCACCACATGCTGTACATATATTTTACCTTCAACAGATCTTCCGGTCGCACCGTTCATGATTGTAGCCACGAGACGTTTAAGATTATGTGCGGAAATATTAGGCGCTTATGGAATTAAATTAGCATTAGAGTTCGTAGGCCCTCATCACTTACGTACACAATGGGCAAATCCATTGATCTGGTCGATGCAGGATACGTTGAACTGGATGGAAACGATTCAAGTGAGAAATATCGGATTGTTACTGGATTCCTATCATTGGCATACGAATGGATTAACGAGTGAGGATCTGCTGAAATTACAACCGCATCAAATTGCGTATGTCCATATCAATGATGCAAAACCTCTGCCCATAGAGGAATTGCTGGATTTTGATCGATTGTATCCAGGAGAAGGATCTATTGATCTTACAGGATTCTTGGGAAGCCTGAAAAAGATCGGGTATAACGGTGTGATCGCCCAAGAAGTCCTAGCACCAGCTTCCGCGCAAAGTTCATCTGAATTATTTTCTCGTTCTAAAGCAGGCTTCGATAAAGTATTCTCATCACTGGAAAACGTACCAATATAGATTGAACTTGAAAATATTCAAAAAAGGGAAGAGTGGTGGAAGTCCAAACATTCTCTGGAGTCACGACCAACCCGAAATAGGAAAATCATCAGATCAATCTATATAGCATTTGATGATCTCGCGTAAATTAAGTTCTATAAAAACTTCTGCCGAGTGTTGGTAGAAGTTTTTTTCTGTTAGCAAACGCTCTCCCCATGTGATAGTATTTCACTAAAATACGGAGATGAATATTTAGCGGCTCCAATGCTAGTGAGAGGGGAACAGTCGTGTCGATTCGGATAAAATTACTGTTATCATATACGGGAATGCTAGTCGTTAGTTTACTTATAATCGTAATGACGGCAGCTTTATTTACAATTGCTTCTACAGGAGATGTTCATAGTCTTCGGGATTTTTATAAAGTGCACTATCAATTAAATCCGTTGTCGGAGCAAGAAGAATCGATTTTTTTAGAATTAAAGTATTTAGCCAAGCATGACCCGGATGAATTGCAGAACAAGGATTTGTTACTGGAGTATGATTTTAAGCTAAAGACAGAGAAAGCGGGTCTATTTGTAAGGCGAGTGAATGACCCTGTTTTTGAATCACGCACCTTCAATCAACCGGAATTAAAGGAGGCTTTACCTCCTTACGATCTCAATAACTATCAGATTCGTAACACGTTTAATATTAAAGAAAGATTTTATGGATATGCCAAATTTGACTTTAAATATTCGGATGGGGCGAAAGGCAGTGTTTTCGTCATCAAAGAGCATAGTCCTTTTGCGGAACTCACACGGAGGCTGTTACCGATCTTTTCATTGATATTGATTGGCGTTCTTGTGGTTGCGAATGTGCTATTATATCGCTGGATTACACGAAGTGTTATTAAGCCACTGAACAAGTTAAGGGATTCCGCAGAACGAATTCAAGAGGGTGACCTTCAATTTGAGATTAACCTGCAATCCAAAGATGAGATCGGGGAGTTAAATAAAGCGTTCGAGACGATGAGGCAGAGGTTGCAAGAGTCAGTGAACCTTCGTCTGCAATATGAGGAGAATCGGAAAGAATTAATCTCAAATATCTCACATGATTTACGTACTCCGATTACAAATATTAAAGGGTTTATTGAAGGCATACGAGATGGTGTCGCCAATACACCAGAGAAGATGGACATGTACGTCGACATTATCTATAACAGTACCATTGGAATGGATAAATTGGTTGATGAATTGTTCTTATATTCCAAGCTGGATTTGAATCAGGTCCCATTTGCGTTCGAAGCTGTTGATATTATTGCATTCCTTGAGGATTGTATCGAAGAGATGCGCTACAATAACGAAAATAAAGGAGTTTCATTTCATCTAGACGACCATAACTTCGAACGTATTGAGGTTGTTGCAGATTTGGATAAGACGGATTGTCAAGCTAAGTGCGACACATGGTCCATGAAAGATTCATGAGCAGATTTCCAGCCTAAGCATTTTCGTGGACGATGGTTAATGAGATGTAAGGCATGAGCTAGTTCCTGATCG
>NZ_CAKMAB010000050.1:35038-37873 GCF_924513355.1 Paenibacillus pseudetheri | reverse complement strand
CGTAACATTCAACACACCATCCGTTCTATAAATAGTTACCTACATTATACAACATTAACGCGGTGTCGTCTTAAATAATTAGGACATAAAGAAGGCTGTCGAGACTTTCTCGACAGCCTGAACTGCCAATTGGCAGCTTTCTTCTTAATATATTCTATAACAAAGCCATATGGCCGTTCCAACAGCGATCATACCTGCCAAGGTTACAAATAGGACATACCCTCTCTTTGTTGAAGTAACCGTGTGATTATCATAAAATTCAGGTTTTCGTACGATTCCAAACCATAGATCCGCGATTAAATTCACGACCACTAGAAAGAAATTTTTTATTACCCTCATGTCATCACTCCTTTTCAACTTTAGCTAACCAAGTTTATTATTAATTTCACTTAGTGACTCATTCATTTCGTCCATTTTCTTGATCATCGCATATTGATTGCTAATCATCATGATTAAACCAATAAAGAACAAAATCACAAGAAGTAAACTCATACTGCACTTCCTTTCAGTAGCTGAATTCATTCACTCTGGACATTCAAGCTCACTCGTCCTTGACGAATTTCCTCTGCCATATAGCCATTAGTGTCATGCCATGTTCCTTGGCCGTACAACATTCCATACCGCAAGATCACATGATTCGGGATCTCGGCAACTGCTTTCTCTAGTGAGCATATACCTTCAATCGTTCTTCTCCGAGGCTCTAAAGCCTTCAGATCTAAAGGAGTTTCCTCCGTAGCTGGCTCCTCTCCAGCTTCATAAGCCCATGAAATACTTTGTGCAATGATTTGTTCCACGCCAGTTGCAAGGGAAGCATCCACAATATTTCGTGTTCCTTCTATTCTTATCCTTGAATGATCTGAGAAATTCCGCTGACTTAGTGAAGTTAGCTGATGGATAACCACTTCTGGCTGTGCTTTGTGAATGGACGCAAATATGGCCTCTCGATCGAAGACATCCGCGATTACCAAAACCCTAATTATAATTTGGATTATTATCCATATCATACCACATACATAATAAAGACTGCACCTCATAGCTTATCGCTAGGAGATGCAGTCTTTGAATGAATTGTTTATAGTAAAAGTAGATCGATTAACATTTTAGATTTTATCGCGGTTGTAGACTTCAGATGTCCGGTCTGCTCGATTAGCCATCGAATTCCCTAGTCTAGTGTCTTCGTTATAGATACCATCGTAACGCTGAGCATTCAACGAGCGATTGCCACGGAACACATCATGCGCTTGAACTCCTCGTCCATTGTCATCTACAAGCACAAGGATCTTACCACTTTCTACGTATCCTTCATACTCTTTCGCCTCATCCTCAGGAATGCCAAGACCGATCAAGCCGCCAACTAAGCCGCCTGCACCTGCACCGACAGCTACACCTGTTAATGTTGCCACAATAGGTCCCGCTGCTAGAATTGGACCAATTCCAGGGATGGCTAGCGCTCCGATACCTGCTAGCAGTCCAGTAACACCACCCAATACGCCTCCTGTAGCAGCGCCTGTTGCAACACCTTCGGGAGCTTTTGTGCCTGTATCATCCGAAATATGTCTTAGCTCATCACGATCACGTGTGATTACTGATATTTCATCATTACTGAACCCTTGATTGTGAAGTCCTTCAATTGCTCTGGTTGCTTCTTGTTCGGTTTCAAAGATACCTACGATTTTTTTAGTCACTTGAAGCCCTCCTTAGTAATTGTCTTCGCTAGTTAATTACCCTGTAAGCTGAAGACAAAACATCTAAAGAACAATTACAAGTGCACGAGTAGCCATAATTATTTCTTGGGACGTGTTCGATGGGTCGGAATAGCTTGCAAGGGGTCGTCTGGCCAATAGTGTTTTGGGTACCGTCCCTTTAGATCTTTTTTAACCTCAAAATAAGTGCCACGCCAAAAGCTTGCGAGATCAGAAGTCACTTGCATCGGTCTTCTAGCCGGTGACAAAAGATGAAGCAAAACAGGTACCTTCCCCCCTCCAATTCTAGGCGTGTCTAACTGTCCAAACATCTCTTGCAAACGTACAGCCAGTACAGGAGCAGCTGGATTAGCATAGTCCACGGGCACACGCGAACCACTAGGAACTGTTATATGTGTCGGCGCTTCCTGTTCAAGAATCTGTCGCTGATTCCAGTCCAGCAACCCCTCAAGCGCACGAGATAACGGGATTCGCTGAAGGTCGCGCAAGTTCCGCATACCATGAATGTAAGGTAATAGCCATTCATCAAGCGTCTCAATTAATACTTCATCAGAGACATTTGGCCAATCCGAACGTAAGGTGTGCATAAACATTAGCCGCTCACGAAGTTGCAGAGGTCCCTTTTCCCACGGTAAAATATCAATCCCTTCTTCTGCGATTACACTTAGCAGTACTTTCGCTGTTTCTTCCGCAGAGGGTCTTTCATGTGACGTTTCTTTTAAGACAAGAGCGCTAAGCATCGTTCGGCGGCGTTTCTTCACACTTCCACTTTCTTTATCCCAATACACCTCAGAATCCTCTGTGATGCGATCTGCATGATATTTAAGCAATTGTCCTTCTTCTAGCTCAGCTCCCAGCAGGATTGCGCCTTGTGTGGCTCGATCGTCTACAGACGCGGCCACAATATAAGCGGATCGGGCCAGCGGTTGCCCTTCCCGCATGGCCACGCCACGACCGGCGGATAGCAGAAACGCGCCATCACCACGTTTCTGCCCGATACGGTCGGGATAGGCGAACGACAGAAGCAGCCCGCAGAGGCTGATGTCGTTCACGGCCTCTCCCGGCGCTGCTTGCAGCTGCGCCAGGAAATTGCGGCTCTCGCGCACGATCGCGCGCAGAGCCGCAGGGTCCG
>NZ_CAKMAB010000050.1:0-35028 GCF_924513355.1 Paenibacillus pseudetheri | reverse complement strand
CGCGGGACCTTTGAACAGGTCCCGCTCTTGCAGCAGCGCCGCCAGCCGGCAGGCGAGCGGTGCTGCGCCAAGCTCTGCCGCGCGCAGCAGCATATGCGCGGCTCGCGGGTGCGCGCCAAGCGCGGCCATGCTGCGGCCGTGCGGCGTGATGGCGCCGCCGGCGTCCAGCGCGCCGAGCTGGCGCAGTTGCGCGGTGCCCTGCGCATAAGGCGCAGCGGGCGGCGCGTCAAGCCAAGCTAGCGCGGCAGGATCGCGCACGCCCCACAGCGCCAGCTCCAAAGCGAGCTGCGCAAGATCCGTCTCCATAATCTCCGGCACATTGTCATCCGGAAGTCGATTATGTTCCTCCTGACTCCACAGCCTGTAGCATACGCCAGGTGCTGTCCGTCCGGCACGCCCTCGCCGCTGATCGGCAGAGGCTTTCGATACCGGAACCGTCGTAAGACTCGGCATTCCCGTACGCGGTGAGAAGATCTGCGTACGACGTAGCCCTGTATCAATCACCGTTCGCACGCCTTCAATCGTCAAGCTTGTCTCCGCAATGGAGGTCGCTAACACGACTTTACGTTCACCATTTATGGATGGAGCCACTGCAGCATCCTGCAAATCCTGTGGCAATTGTCCATACAAAGGACGAAGGACTATCCCATTAGGCAGTTTTCCATGTTCCAACTCATTTTGGGTTCTGCGAATCTCTCGTTCACCCGGCAAGAATACAAGTACATCTCCAACCTGTTCAGCAAGCGCATGTCTCACTGCGGTTGCAGTAGATTTTTCAATCGGAAGATTCCCTGTTTTTGGGGTATAGATGGTTTCTACCGGATAGGTTCGTCCGGGACAATCAATTACCGGGGCACCGCCCAATAATGCTGAAACCCGTCCGCTATCTAAAGTTGCCGACATAATCAGAATCCGAAGATCATCACGCAGCACAGCCTGTGCTTCCAGCGCCAGAGCAAGTCCCAGATCCGCATGCAGACTACGCTCATGGAACTCATCAAAAATAATCAGACCCACATCCTCTAGTGATGGATCGCTCTGAAGCATCCTTGTTAAGACACCTTCTGTCACTACAACAATTCGTGTATTCTTACCTACCTTAGTGTCGTTCCGCATGCGATAACCTACCGTCTGTCCAACACTTTCTCCAAGACAGAACGCCATGTAGGTTGCAGCAGATCTAGCAGCAAGTCTTCTGGGCTCTAGCATAAGGATGCTTTTACCAGCCATCCATGGCTCGTCTAAAAATGCCGGAGGCGTTCCTGTTGTTTTGCCCGCTCCGGGTTCTGCGATCAGAACAGCCGCCCGCGTTGAACTTAGTATGTTTTTCAGGTCTGGAAGCACCTGTAAAATTGGAAGCTGTTTCATTATATCTCTCCATCGTTTGTAATAATATGTTATGATTTCCTTTGAAGTGGTCTAAACCCTATTCATCATGTGCGAAAAAACTTCAAAGATCAAGACAAACTATACATACCATGTTACCATTTCAAGTATAAGGATAATGTATAGCGTGAAACTTCTACTTTTATATTTTTTAAAAAAGGAGACTTCCTAAGATGCTCGTAACCAAAGCCACTATTTCAGATTTATCTAAGCTCAGTAAGATCGATGGTATGGTCATTGGGAGTGAAATTCGTAAACCTAAGATCGAACAATATATTCTAAACGAGCAATGTGTCATAGCATCCATTAACAGTGAGCCTGTCGGTTTTGCTTGTTATGATAGCACTTTTTTTGAATGCTGTTTTATTCAGCTAGTAATTGTGAATCCTAATTTCAGACGGCTCGGCATTGCTGGTGCACTTATGCGTTACATTGAAGAACATTCTCCAACGCCCAAGCTATTTACCTCTACCAATGAATCCAATACGATCATGCAGCAGGTCTGTCTTTCTTTAGACTTTGTAAGAAGTGGAATCATTGAGAATCTAGATGATGGCGATCCAGAATGGGTATATTTCAAACAAGTAAGATGAACATACACTTGTGAAACGCAGCACGTAAAAAGGCAGCTCTTTCGTCTAAACTGACTAAGAGATGCCTTTCTTTATTACACTATTAATCCTGATGGCCATACGACAGGACCTAAACTCGCGTTATTCTTCTTCCTTAATCATCTGTTCATGTATTTGAACACTGTATTGCATAAAAGCAGGATTACTGTCTAAGCCTCGTTCTCGCAGCAGCTCTTGCAGGCGTAATCTTTTCAAAGACAATTTTGCCCGGAGCGCCTTGCTTTCACTAGTCTCAGTACCTTCACCATTATGGCATGCAGCGAGCAGCCCTTCGAGGGTAACGCATTCTGCACGCAATGATATTTCCTCGGGCACCAGCCCGGAATTCTTCATGATTTTGAAAGACATCCGCAATTCTTCTGGCACACCTGATAAATCCTCAAGCTCCAGCGGCTTGCCATGCCCAGGTAAATCTCGAAATTCCCCATTACGCATAGACTCCTGAATCTGCTGCTCAACCAGCCAGGACATCATCCCCATATACGCAGCCCCCTTTACTAATGCCACCCACTGTTATCAACCTTGCTACAGAAATAATGAGTAACTGGAATTGCGTACATTTTAGCATATAAAGCTCCACATAGCTGCAATACAGTCCGCAATCTCTATTCTCTGAGCATTCTCGCCACCGTGGGTCATTCGGTTAGCAATTTTTTGTTATATTGGCCCCTGATTAATCCAAATGCTTCCAACTGCAGACCCTAAGAGTCGTTATGGAAGTTCGTATTCATAAACCCCGCACCGGTTGCGACGATCCAAAATTAATGGAATCAAAAAATATAGAAGATTAGACCTTTTCCCTCGGCAACAGTTTGGCTGTAGAAACGCCGAATTTCGTTAAAATGCTGAAGCATGTAGGCAAAGAACTCGTCCTTATCCTCGTCTGTAACAGTATCAGGCTCAAGAGGATATACTTCGTCCTTAAGCATTGCCGGGAAATCATACCGCATGCGGAGCTCCGCTTCATCCAGCTCAGACATAGCCTGAAGCGCTTCTGTAACTTGCTCCGCGCGTAAGGAAAACGCACCGAATGCGCCAAAATCGATGCCTTTGTCTGACGTCAGCGGAACAACATAGCCAAGAGGGGCAGCTCCATCAGAAATATCTCCACAAAGCAAGAAGTGAATCGCCTCCCAGGATCTATCAATGTCCAGTCCGGGATAATCGTCTATTTTCAGACTCTTTAATGCAATGTCACCTGCCGCGACTTGCTGCACCAGGTTGTTATCCATAGCAAAGTAATATCCACGCATTCCCATGTCGTCATCCTTCTTTCTATTTTAGTAGTGACTATACAGCCTACCGAAATGGTCTCAAGACTTTTTTGAATTGAATGTGTAAGTGTGCTATAGCCCTCATAAAACAGACGGAGTAGATTTTTCTCATTCTTCTTAAAGGATTCTAAGTAATTTATTCGGTTTGACCAAATCGTTCAATTAAATCAAAACTGGATCGTTTAGAAATGAGTGACATTGTACCCTCCAACAACATTGAACGGATCATAATGGCAAGTTCCTCATTAGGAATCCGTTTTCCATTATCATACCAGTATGTGATGGTCGAAATAATACCAGCCATCCCAAACTCAATAATGAGTTGAATGTCCATATCGCTTTTTGGCAAACCAAACTCCTCAAATAGCATCGGCCGCAGAGAATCCTTTAGTTTTTGATGAAAATTGGGGTCACCATTTTTCCCTAACAAGACACTTAAATACTCTCCTCTTTCCTCATACATTGTAGCAAGTATTTTAATGATATCGTTCTGTTGTTTCATCACGAGACTACTTTGTACGTTTTCTTTTAAGGTATGGATAAGCCCTGTTTCCAATTGCTCTAGAACATCATAAATATCAGTAAAATAATCATAAAACGTGCTGCGATAGTACCCAGCTTCATCTGTAATTTCTTTCACAGTTATTTTCTCAATCTTTTTTCCGCAATAAAACTTCCAAAACGAAGCCATCAGTTTTTCTTTTGTTACAGCAGTGACTTCTGGTTTTTTTTTCATAAAAATCCTCTTTTCATAAACAATACGACAAACGAAGCTCAATTGTCGGTTGATGAATGCATGGTACATTTAATAATATATATTATAACACGACATGTTGTCGTATTATTTGAAAGGAGTGGTTGTGATGAGCTTTTATCGAAAAAATTGGTATTATATCGGTGGCATTATTTTTGTCGTATTATCGTTTGTTATCGGATTTTTTGGGGGAGATATCGACCCAATAAGAAAAATTTTATTATTAAGTTTTATGGCATTATTAGTTCATCAATTTGAGGAATACGCGCTTCCAGGGGGATTCCCTCCCGTTTGGAATATAGCAATATCAGGAGAAAAAAATGTACCCGATCGTTACCCATTAAATAAACAAAGCAGTTTATTTGTAAATACTTTTTTGGCGTACACCTTTTACGTATTACCGATTATTTTTCCAAAATGGTATTGGCTGGGGATTATGACAATGGCATTTGGTTTCGCACAATTCATTATTCACGGCATAATCATTAATATTAAACTTAAGTCATTTTATAATCCTGGACTCGCAGCAGTCATTTTCCTCCACATTCCAATTGGTATTTATTACTTATGGTATTTACACACTAATAATTCTGTGGATTCTTGGCATTGGTGGGTTGGAATTTGTGGATTACCGATTGCTGCGGTATTGATTGTTCAAGTACCACTTATTATCTTTAAAGACAAAAATTCACCCTACCCTTGGACGAAAGCAGAAATGGACAGATTCTCTGTTATTGAAAAACTAGAAAAAATTAAAGATTAGACTAACAGCCCTTATTTCACAAATTCAAGCCATTTCGCCCTGCCTTCGGACTCAGCACCCCTTTTCCGCAAATCAATCTCATTCCGCTACAGTTTCGGACACTGAAACTATCATCAATGTTTTACATACACGAAGCCAAAATTGTACAAGTTTAAATTATTTCATGCAATTGCTATACTCTTCCTATGTACCTCAGCTCAATAAAAAAGGACTACAGCAGTAGTCCAAAGGAGAAATATAACATGATAGCTAACCTCAAAAAAGCAGATGATCATTATGTCGCTCGTTTCGAACGTCAATTAAAACATTCCGCATCAGAAATCTGGTCCTTTTTGACAGAGAATGAGAAGCTTGCTTTATGGTTCACTGAATTACGTGTTGAAGACCTGCGTGAAGGTGGATTAATCAAGTTTGATATGCAAGACGGAGCCTTTGAGGAAATGACGATTACCGCCCTGCAACATGAATCTGTTCTTGAATTTACGTGGGCTGAAGATTCAGTTCGCTTTGAGCTATATCCAAATTCAGCGGGCTGCTTGCTCGTCTTGAATGAAACGATCCGAACGCTCACGCCACACACACCCCGAGATTTAGCTGGCTGGCATGTATGTCTGGACGTGATCCGGCAACTTCTGGATGGCACCACGCTAGCGTCGCGAAAAGCTGAATGGAACGTTTGGTATGAACAATACCGAGAAGCGATCTCTAAATTAGGATAATAAGGACTCTGCTCCATCAATCACAATTTGCGCACCTGTAATATGAATAGATTCATCCGAAGCCAAAAAAGAAACTAGATCGGCAACATTATCCGGTTTACCCGGCCCATCCGCCAGCGGCTGCGCACCATCCGGAAATTCAATCGGAATGACGATCGCTTCTACTTCCTCGTTCATTTCAGTGGTTTCATCTATATTAGTGGCAATCGCCCCGGGGCAGATCACATTCACTCGAATTTTAAACTTAGCTAGCTCAAGTGCAGCCATTTTGGCAAAAGCCACCTGTCCAGCTTTGGTAGTACTATACGTAGACCACCCAAAGCTGGCAAATCTAGTATTCCCATTGATGGAGCAAGTGATGATAATGCTACCTTTCCCTTTATCCTTCAGATGAGGGATCGTATATTTTAATGTCAAAAAGGTCCCCGTCAAGTTCACCGACATCGTGCACTCCCAATCACTCAAGCTCAGTTCCTCTATAGGTCCCACCGCACCATTGATTCCCGCGTTAGCGAATACTACATCTAAGCCGCTGAATTGTTCGACTGTCCTGCGAACGGCTTCTTCCATCCCTTTTTCATCCGAAGTATCTACCTCTATGACCAATGCACAATCTTTGCGAAACTTGTTCAGCTTATCCGCCAAAGATGAGGTACGTTCAAGATTCAAATCAAAAAGCGCTACATTAGCATCTTCCCTCGCCAGCTTAATAGCGGTAGCCCGACCAATTCCTGAGCCCGCTCCAGTAATAATTGCTGTTTTTCCAATAAATCTTTGTTTCTTAGCTATGTTTGGACTCATATGTAATCTCTCCTTTAAGATCTCTAAGTGATGTACTATGGATCAAGATTACCCAAATACATGTACACTGGAATCATCTTACAAAAAAACTCCCCGTTCAAAAGCTTGAACAGAGAGTTTCATCTATAATGATCCATTTAATTGTCCAGCTTCCGCACATCCACTTTCACGGTCAGAGTGCCTGCTCCACCACGATATACACCTTTTACAGGTACAATATCTTTGTAGTCCCGTCCGTGACCTAACTTAATGTAACGCCAATTGACCTCAACATTATTCGTCGGATCGAAACCAAGCCAACCTGTTCCCGGAATGTGAGTCTCCACCCAAGCATGTGAGGCTTGCTCAAAATTAGCATTGCTCCCTTGCAAATCACCGACAAAATGATATCCACTTACATATCTGGACGGCAGACCGACACTACGGCAGACAGCGATCATTAAATGAGCATAATCCTGACATACACCGCGTTTGAGCTTCAGCGCTTTTTTTACCGTAGTATTTACACTTGTAGCCTCAGGGTCATAGGTGAACTGATCATAAATCGTCGCTGATAATTTAAGAATCCATTCATACATATCCTCTGCTTCATTAAAAGGGTACTGTGAGGCAAATTCCACTAATTCAGGCGTCACCTCGGTATAACGAGTTGGCAATATAAACTCAATATAACGGTTCTGGAATTTCTCATCATTTAACAGTTTAACTTGTTCTGCAAGGGATGTTCTCGGGAGATCTGTCCCCTGAGCTTTATCCAGCGTAACTACAGTAGCTTTTGTGTGGATGACCATCTCCGTATGCGGCTTATTAACCGAATAGGCATGGACCCGATTCCCGAAGAAATCCTCATAGGTCAAAAGATTTGCTGGCGGATAAATATCCACTTCATGGTGATAACAGGATTGGCGATAATTCGTGCGCGGCGTGAGTCTGATCTCATTGACACTGTCCGTAACCGGCTCTGGATAGCTGTATGTGGTGGTATGATTGATTTGAATCTTCATACAGACACTCCTTCTCGCCGAAAAAAGGCGCCCTCCATTGTTTTACCAAGTTTTTGACAGGATATCACCAGCGATTTAAGCACATCTTCTACTAGCTCGCCGGACATTTCTTCTTTTTCCATATAATCCAGCTCTGCTTTTAACTTCCCCGCTTGACGAATAACCTTCTCATGGCCTGAACCTTTCTCTGAGGAATCTAGTTCAAGCTTTGCTAAATGCTCTTCCAGCTGATGAAAAGAAAAACGAATAGAACGCGGAAATTTGGGATTCGCAATCAAAAAATCTAAAATGCTCTCCGGAGACATAGCATCTGCATAGTAACGGCGAAACGCCTGGTACCCACTAACGGATTTAAGCACCGCCTGCAACTGAGTATAAACCGCATTAAGCTCCTTAAATCGGCATGAGGCAATGACCGCCTGCAAGATACGAGTTGTATTCTCTGCCCGCTCTAGAAACCGTCCGCTCTCAATGAAATGCCACTCATTCCCTCTAAGCATTACCGACTGCTCTGCTCCGAGAAACATGGCTGTACGCTCCTTAACCTGCTGATAGAACTGATGTGGGCCGCTCATAATATCTGCAACGGACCGTTCACCAAGCCATAGGTTGAAGCTGTTGACAACATCCCATAATTCACTTGGAAGCTGCTGACGGAGTGTTCGCAGATTATTTCTAGCATGATGTACACAAGAGAATAATGAATTAGAATTGCCTAGATCAAGTGTGATGAAAGATAGCACATCCTGCTCGGAAAAGGTTTCGAACTGCTGCATATATTCACCTCGAACGCCTAACGCATCGATTAACCTTGACCATTTATGTCCTTCTTCATGAAAATCCTCTTCTTGCTGGATATGATAATGAACATTGATTAGCCGCGCATGATTCTCTGCCCTTTCAATATATCTGCCGATCCAGAACAAAGCTTCAGCATTTCGATTCAGCATCTCCAGCCACTCCCTTATTCAACAAATTGATGCTGCATTTTGTTAATCATCAACAAGCCTCACTAGGTTGTATCAAGCCATGACCCAAGTATCTTTTACGCCACCACCTTGCGAGGAGTTTACGACCAAAGACCCTTCTTTCATAGCCACCCGTGTCAATCCCCCAGGTATAACATGTGGCTTCCGGTCAGCACCCATTAATACAAAAGCTCGAAGGTCGATATGTCTCGGTGCCATTGTTCCACCTGACAATACCGGTGCTCTAGATAGAGACATGATCGGCTGCGCAATATAACGTTCCGGGTCGGCGATAATCTTCATTCGGAATTCAGCTAGTTCCTCTTTCGTAGCTTCACTTCCGATCAACATTCCATATCCCCCGGATAAAGAGGTTTCCTTAACAACCATTTCAGATAGGTTCTCAAGGACATATAAACGTTCATCAGGTCTTCCTAGCAAATAGGTCGGGACATTTCCCAGAATCGGTTCTTCATTCAGATAATAACGAATCATATCCGGTACATAGACATACATCGCTTTATCATCAGCAACACCAGTCCCCGGGGCATTAGCAATCGCTACATTCCCTGCCCTATACGCATTCATCAGACCCGCCACCCCTAGAAGTGAATCCGGCTGAAAGGCTAACGGATCGATGAAATCATCATCCAAACGGCGATATAGTACATCTACGCGGCGAAGTCCGTTCATTTCTTTCAAATATATTTTGTGATCCTTTGCAACCAAATCTCGTCCTTCAACCAAATGTATACCCATTTGTTGTGCTAGAAAAGCATGCTCATAATAAGCAGAATTGTATTCCCCAGGTGTAAGAAGTGCTATAACCGGATCTGACTTTCGTGAGGGTGATAAACTACGTAGAACGGATAAGAAGCGATTCAGGCTATGATCAACATCTCGGATGGAGCTGGCAAAGGACAATTCTGGAAACAACTGATTCATAAGGGTTCTGCCTTTAAAAAGATATGAAAAACCTGAAGGTGTTCGTAGATTATCTTCAAGCACATAATATTGCCCATCATGATGGCGGATCAGATCGATTCCCGAGGTAGTGATGTAGGCTCCACCAGGCACCCTTAGACCAGCCATTTCTGGACGGAAATAACAGTTGGAGATGATCATACGCCTTGGGACTATTCCATCCTTTACGATGTACTGCTCATGGTAGATATCATGAATGAACAGATTCAAAGCCGTGATACGCTGAATAATTCCAGCCTCTAGCCTCTCCCATTCATTCTTAGGAATAATGCGTGGAATCATATCGAAGGGAATCGTACGCTCCATGGGATGATCCTGAGCCGGATTGTATAGCGTAAAAGTAATTCCTTCCTCCATCATCCTGCGCTGCATCAAATTCTGCTTACCCTGCAGCTCTTCGGAGCTCATTCCGGAAAACATGCGATTCACATGTCTGTAATGCGGCCGGACATTTCTCTTATCTGCATACATTTCATCGAAAAAATGTTGCAGCGGATACGGAGACAGACCTGGCAGCGGATCTAATTTGGACATGAGCCCGACTCCTTTCGATAAATGTTATCTTTACTAACAAACTATACTTTAATTTCTGAAAATATCCATGGAAATATTGTTTTCCATTCCCATAATACGTAAATTCTATTGTCGATGTCAATATATATAACAGAGAAATGTAATCTCTGAATATTTCCGCGTTTTGGAATCGCTTCCTTTCTCTCTTATATAGGTCGCCGGAGCTGAAATGTAGTTTCTTCATTGAATTGTATGCAGGAGTAGTGACAAGCTTTTCTATTATGAATTTTTCATATGTTGAAATATTTATATAGTTGTCTGGGAAGGTGATTTCAGTTATATGGTATAATTTGGAGCGTTAGGAGAGTGAACAAATGGATCACAAATATACTATGACCATGGAGCAGGAAGAGGCTATGCGAAATCATATTTTTCTTTTATTTGGCTTGTCAGAAGCTGGTTCGATGAAGGTTACACTTAGTCGTGTGGGTAGTCGTCATTTAATAAGAGTACTTTCATTTAATGAAACGTTCTCTGCTGGGCCGCTGTGCAAATTACATAATGATGAAGGGTGTCATGCCCGTGAGTTATGGTTTCAGGAACGATTTCCGGATCAGGGTTATCATCTTAATCCCCAGCATAAACTGGAAACCATGATTCAGACCTTAAAAGAAATTCCCGAGGACAAAAAAATCACTATTTGGTGCGGAGACAACTCCCATGATCAGACAGGTTTACGATTTGCACTTTCTGTTCTTAGAGAGAGGAAGCAAACTATTCATGTTATAAATCCAATCGAAGCTTATGGGGAGCTCCCAGGGATTGATGAACAATTTAGTATTGGCCTATCTCCCCAGTCCCTAGGTCAGCTCCCAAATGAAGCTATGCAAACTATTATCAAAAACACCGAAAATACGCAACCCCTTACCTCCGCGCAGAGAAAACAGTATGAACGGGAGTGGCAAGAAATCAGCAACACTGAGGATATGCTTCGAGTCTGGTCCAAAGGTCAGCTAACGAATGTTCCCGAAACATACTATGACGAAGACATTCTATCCTTAATTCTGCAACTGCAAAGGAATGAACAGGGAGATCATTTCGTAAATGCAGGACTTATTGTAGGTGCAATTATAGGGCAGTGGAATTTATTTATCAGTACCTCATTTATAGAATATCGCTTCTGGAGGCTTATTAGTGAGGGAAAGCTGTTATTTAAAGGGATACCCTACGCGATGCATTTGTACTTTTTAAGAATTCCTTAGAGGTCACTACATTAACACTAACAAGCATTTTATAAAAAAGGAATGCCCTCATAAACTAAATATAGCTCCGAGGACATTCCTTGTAAATATGACTTCTTTATGATCATGTGTCGGTATGGATTAAACTTACTCTTCCGATTCCTCTGACTCTTCCTCGGCAATTAATCCGGCAAAAAGAGCATGCACGAACTGCTGAGAATCAAATGGCTGCAAGTCTTCCATCTTTTCTCCGAGCCCTACGAGCTTCACTGGTAAGTTCATTTCCTGACGAATGGCTACAACAATTCCGCCTTTAGCTGTACCATCCAGCTTCGTCAAGACGAGCCCTGTTACCCCACTCTTTTCACCAAAAAGCTTGGCTTGAGTAAGCGCATTTTGACCTGTGGTCGCATCTAGCACCATCAGAACTTCATGCGGAGCACTAGGAATTTCTCTTTGAATAACGCGAAAAATCTTGTTGAGCTCTTCCATCAGATTGCTCTTATTCTGAAGTCTGCCTGCCGTATCGCAAATCAAGATATCTACATTCCGCTGCTTAGCCGCTTGAACTGCATCGAACATAACAGCAGCTGGGTCAGAGCCAGCTTGTTGCTTGATTACGTCTACGCCAGCACGTTGACCCCAAACTTCGAGCTGTTCAATCGCTCCGGCACGGAACGTGTCCCCTGCGGCCAAAAGGACTTTTTTACCCTCTTGTTTGTAACGATGTGCTAGTTTACCGATCGTAGTCGTCTTACCTACTCCATTTACCCCAACGAACAAGATAACTGTAATGCCATCCGGATTTTCCTTCAGGCTATTATCGTCATCGCCGCGCAGTAATTCCATGAGCTTACGGGACAAAATGGGTTGCAGCTCAGCTGCATCCTCAATTCGCTTTTGCTTCACTTCGGCGCGCAGATCCTCGACAAGTGTCATTACTGTATTAACACCTACGTCCGCACCAATCAAGATTTCTTCCAGCTCTTCGTAGAATTCTTCATCTATTTTTTTACGGCGGATAATCAGGTCTGCTACCTTCTCGACAAAGCCTTTACGGGTTTTCTCTAATCCGTCGCGGAATTGTTTGGTTACACTTTCCGTTTTGCCGGAAATGCTTTCTTTTAACTTCCTGAAAAAGCTCATTTGTTTCCTCCTAAAAATTTTGTATAGGAACTCTTCATTGGTTTAGCTTCGTACAAAACTTGCCTCGGAAGCATGTACTTAAGTTTTGTATAGGAACTCTTCATTGATTTAGCTTCGTACAAAACTAACTTCGGAAGCAGACACTTACAAAAAACATCATTTTGGCAAGCTGTTAAGCGATCTCTGCTTCCTCATCCTCTAAACGTACAGAGACAAGCTTGGATACTCCGCCTTCTTCCATCGTCACTCCGTAGAGCACATCCGCCTCTTCCATCGTTCCTTTGCGGTGTGTAACGACGATAAATTGCGTTTGTTCCGAGAACTCACGCAAATACTGAGCAAAACGTACAACATTCGCTTCATCTAGCGCAGCCTCTACCTCATCCAGTACGCAGAACGGAACCGGCTTCACTTGCAGAATAGCAAACAACAGAGCCATCGCAGTTAAGGCGCGTTCCCCACCGGAAAGGAGCTGCAGGTTTTGAAGCTTTTTACCTGGTGGCTGGGCCACGATATCTATACCTGTTTCAAGCATATGCTCTGGATCTAGCAGCATGAGATCAGCTCGTCCACCACCGAACAACTTCGAGAACACCGTACCGAATTGTTTACGGATGGCGTCAAAGGTCAGTTTGAAGCGTTTGGACATTTCATCTTCCATCTCACGGATGACTTGATACAGGGTAGTCTTAGCTTCGACCAGGTCATCTTTTTGTCCACTGAGGAAGGTATAACGCTCATGAACACGCTGATATTCTTCAATCGCACCTAAGTTCACTTCGCCCAATGCAGAAATACTGCGTTTCAGACGCTGTACATCTGCTTGTGCGGCAGGCACATCTTCGGGCACAGGATAACGCTGCTTCGCTAGTTCATAGCTTAGCTCGTAGTCATCACTCAGCTTACGAAGAATATTATCAAGTTCAACATCGAGACGACCCACAGAAACTTCAGTAGAACGCAGCTTGTCCTCCACGACTCTAAGTGCCTGACGCTGATCCTTGGTCTTGCCCTCCTCTAGTTCAAGCTTACGGGTTAACGCTGAACGTTCCGCCCGAGCTAAATCCAAAGTACCGGCTGTCTCTTCCTTCTTCAGACGATAACTATTCAAATCTTCTTTCTGTTTCACGGTTTCCAAAGCATTACTAGCCAAATCCTGTTCGATCGTATGTAACAGATTTCGATTCTGGCGCAGCTCTTTATCCTGTGAACCCGCATCCTGTCTTAAACGACGTAATTGCTCCTCCAGGGAGAAGATCTCCTGATCGAGCTTGCCTTCCGAAACCTTCATACTGGTCAGCTTACCTTGCAACTCTTCTTTAGCTGATTCATTCGCTTTACGCGCCGATTCGGCATTACGGATACCCTCATGAGCTTCCTTCTCTTCCTTCTCGAGACGTTCAAGCTCAGCAGAGGCTTGTTTCCGGGTCTCCTCAAGCGTACGGACCTCACTTTCAAAGCCACTACGTTCCGCGCCTGTGCTCTCCACTTGTTCCTGCACATGCCGAAGCTCCTGTTCAAGCTGCTTCAAATCGCCAGAAACACGTTGCTCTTCCAGTCTTTTCTCATCACCGTCACGGCGCAGGTCCTCTAGCTTCACGCTAGCGTTCTCCTGCTCTTCACGAAGTCTGGCAATGCCTTGTTTCAGCTTAACAATTTGACGCTCGCTCTCTTCGATCTCACTGCTCAGCTGATCCAGCTGGCGTTTACGACTAAGTAAGCTGTTGTTCTTCTTATGCTGGCTACCACCAGTCATGGAGCCCCCGGCATTGACTACATCACCCTCTAGCGTAACCACACGATAACGATATTGGCATCTAGCGGCGATGCGGTTTGCCTGCTCCAGGCTCTCAGCAATAACTACATTACCAAGCAAACTGCCAACAATACTTGCATACTTATCATCGTACCCAACGAGTTCGGAACCAATTCCAACAAAACCTTCAGCATCTTCCACCATTCCTCGGTCGCTACCGGAAATTTGGCGTGGCCGGATAACATCGAGTGGTAGAAAAGTAGCTCGTCCCAATTGACGTTGCTTCAGGAAAGATATCGCTTGACGAGACACGCTCTCATTATCCATAACCACGTGTTGCAGCGATGCTCCCAGCGCAGTCTCAACAGCCATTTCCAGCTTCTCCGGAACGGAGATGAGTTCAGCAACCGCACCATGCACACCGTTAAGCTGCCCTTTACGAGCTCCTTTGAGAACTTCTTTAACCCCAAGCATAAAGCCATCGAAATCATCCTGCATTTCTTTCATGGTCTCGTGACGGGAGACTTGTGCTTCCCGCTTCTGTTCCCACTTTCTCAGACCTGATTGCGTCTCTTCAATCAGCTTCTGACGTTTACTAAGTTGTTCACTTTCAGTAATATAAGCACCACGAAGATTGCTTAGTTCTTTTCCAAGCTGGGCAATCTTGTCTTTTAGCCCTTTCTGGCTAGCAGACAACTCTTCATGCCGTGCAGTCCATTTGCCGCTTTCTTCTTCACTGCGGCTCATACGGCGTTCCAGGTTCTCCTTCTGTTGATCCGCATAACGAATTTCGTTACGTGCATTCGCCATAAGGTTCATTAACTCCAGGAGAGCACTTTTCAGTTTCTCCTCCTGGCTCTGACTAATACCGTCAGCGACACCTTCGAGTCTTGCTTCTTCCGCTTCGATCTGTTTCCGAAGCTCAACAAGCTTAAGCCGGGATGCTTCGAGCTTTGCTTCTAAATCTCCAAGCTCACGTTGTCGATCCGCAGAACGCTCACCTACAGAACCTAATGTGAGCATTAACTGTTCACGGTTACTCTCAAGATTACGCTTGCGTTCCTTCAACACTTCCCCGTAACCTTCGCTCTTCTCATAAGCCTCACTATAACGGAGCAATTGTTCTTGCTGCTTCTCGATCTGTTCTTCTAACGCGCGCAGTTCAGCACGTCCGCTTTCCAGCTTGGCATCATGGGCTGAGACAACTGTAGATAACTCCAGTTGCTCATCCTTTAAAGTTTCGAGCTTAGCGTTGCCTTCCTGCCAAGCTGTGTGAATACCTTCAATCTGATGCACATAGACTGAAATTTCCTGATGCTTCAGTTGTTCCCGAAGCTCTTTAAAGCGAATGGCCTTCTCCGATTGATCCTTAAGGGGACCAATCTGATCCTCAAGCTCACTAATCAAATCGTGAATACGAAGCAAGTTTTGCTCCGTGTCGTCAAGCTTTCGACTTGCATCTTTTTTGCGCGATTTATATTTTACAATTCCCGATGCCTCTTCAAAGATGCCTCGCCGATCCTCGGAACGAGTACTCAGAATCTCTTCAATCCGACCCTGTCCGATAATCGAATAAGCCTCACGCCCGATACCGGTATCCATGAATAGCTCTGTGATATCCTTCAGTCGGCAGGATTGCTTATTAATTAAATATTCACTCTCACCACTACGGTGAACACGCCGAGTCACTGTAACTTCGCTGAAATCCAGTGGAAGCGTGTGATCCTCATTATCGAGCGTAAGTGATACTTCACCATAATTCACAGCTTTACGCGCGTCACTACCGGCAAAAATAATATCTTCCATCTTGCCGCCACGCAGTGATTTAGCACTCTGTTCGCCGAGCACCCAGCGTATGCCATCAGAAATATTGCTCTTGCCGCTTCCGTTCGGACCCACTACGGCCGTTATTCCGCGCACAAATTCCATTTCTGTTTTGTCGGCAAATGATTTAAAACCAGCTAATTCTATCCGTTTCAAAAACATACTTGCCTATCACCTCTGACCCATTATACCATAGCGTTTATTCGCCTAAAATAGCTTCAAAATGAAGCTTGGCTATTCTTTCGAAAAAGAGCAGCAACGGTCTGAGCTCCGCCTAAACGCCGGTATTCAGACCTTTGCTGCTCTCCTCCGCTTGTCCACATGATGCAAAATTCAGGCACCATCTTCTTTCAGATGCAACAGTGCAGCTGCTGCAGCCTGCTGCTCTGCTTCCTTCTTCGAGCGGCCGCTCCCTTTACCAAGTGAACGGTTAGTCATTAACACTTCAGAGACGAATTCACGCTCATGCGCGGGTCCCCGTTCTTCAATGATCCGATATTCCAACGTACCCATATTGTGCTGCTGAATTAGCTCTTGCAGTTCCGTCTTATAATCGGTCATCTGCATTTGCAGTTTCCCATCCGTCTCCACAAGTGGAAATACGTGATTATCAAGAAAAGACCGTACAGTTTCCAGCCCTTGGTCAAGATAAAGCGCTCCCACGAAGGATTCGAACACATCAGCCAGCAGGGCCGGGCGAGTACGTCCGCCCGTAAGTTCTTCCCCTTTTCCCAGCAGTACATAACGGCCAAAACCTAAACTCTCAGCGAACTTAACCAGCGAAGGCTCGCACACGATAGCGGCACGTAGCTTGGTCAGTTCCCCTTCAGGTCGATCTGGCAACAGATTGTACAAATATTCAGAAACCGTCAGCTCCAGTACAGCATCCCCTAGAAATTCGAGACGCTCATTGTCCTGATGCTGATTAAAACGGTGTTCATTCACATAGGATGCATGGGTAAAGGCCTGCTTCAGAAGCACAGAATCGTGAAATTGGATTTGAAGTTGCTGTTGTAACTGCTTCAGTTCTCCTTTCACCGCGCTGTCCCCTTACTGATTATATTTTTTTAGAATAACTGTCGCGTTATGTCCCCCGAATCCAAACGAATTCGACATTACAATATCAAGATCCGCTTTACGTGGAACATTTGGTACATAATCCAAATCACATTCCGGGTCCTGGTTGTCCAAATTAATCGTTGGAGCAATCATGCCCTTTTGCAAAGAGAGTCCGCAGATAATAGCTTCTACTCCACCAGCAGCACCTAGAAGATGACCTGTCATGGATTTTGTTGAGCTAATAGCTACTTTATAGGCATGTTCACCTAATGCTTTCTTAACAGCAGCCGTTTCTGATCGATCTCCTACAGGCGTTGAAGTACCATGTGCGTTGATGTAATCAATATCTTCAGGAGAGATACCAGCATCACGGATTGCCATCTTCATGCAGCGAGCTGCACCATCTGGATCCGGTTCAGTCATATGGTGAGCATCAGCGCTTAGGCCATAGCCGATTACCTCAGCATAAATCTTCGCTCCACGTTTCTCAGCATGTTCAAGGGATTCCAGAATCAAGATCCCAGCGCCCTCTCCCATAACGAAACCATCGCGATCTACATCAAACGGCCGACTAGCCTTCTCCGGCTCATCATTACGAGTGGACATCGCTCTCATTGCACAGAATCCTGCCATTCCTGTTGGACGAATGGTCGCTTCCGAACCGCCGCAGATCATAGCATCCGCGTCTCCACGTTGAATCAGACGGAATGATTCCCCAATGGAATGACTTCCTGTAGCACAGGCTGTCACTGTAGTCGTATTCGGTCCCTTTGCACCGAGGTTAATGGACAGCTGCCCAGAACCCATGTTAGCGATCATCATCGGGATAAAGAACGGGCTAACCCGTTTTGGCCCTTTTTCAAGCAACAGATTATGATTGTCTTCCCAAGTACCAAGACCACCGATACCCGAACCAACAGATACACCGATCCGTTCAGCATCGATATCTTCACCGATCTTAAGTCCACTGTCTCTCAATGCATCTTCACCGGCAGCCACTGCAAATTGTACAAAACGGTCCATTTTGCGGGCTTCCTTGCGGCCAAAAAGCGCCTCAGGATCAAAGTCTTTAACTGATGAAGCAATTTGCGTAGTGTATTCACTGACATCAAACGTTTCAACCATCGATACACCTGATTTACCGCTCATCAGATTATCCCAGAACGTCTCCAAGTCTTTCCCCAGTGACGTAATTACGCCCATCCCGGTTACAACCACTCTATGATTCAAACACAATCACCCCATCTATAGGCTGTATACATTATATTCAGTACTTATATACTGCAGATTATTACTATATGAACAGCGATCACCGCATCATTAAAGCTTCCGCGGTTCTGTTATAATCCCTATAAAGCTGCACATGGCAACCTTTAATACATCTTTAATGCTGTATAAATGAGGAGAAGCCCCGCCCAAGTTGGAACGGGACTCTCAATCATATGACTCTAGGTATGAGATTGTATGTACTTCACAACTTCACCCACGGTCGTAATCGTCTCTGCATCTTCATCAGAGATTTCCATGTCGAATTCATCTTCCAATTCCATAACCAATTCTACTACATCAAGAGAATCAGCACCTAAATCATCTTTGAAAGACGCTTCTAATGTTACCTCAGCTTCATCGGCACCTAAGCGGTCGATGACAATGCGTTTTACACGCTCTAATACATCGGACATCCGGTTCACCTCCTCTTTTGGTATTATACGAGATATGAGGTCAAAATACCATAGACCGCAAAAAACGCTTTCCTGATCCCTCACATTTCATCTTTAAAACAGTGTAACTTCTCCCAAGCGTAAACGCCTTCGGCGTCCATATAAGGACGGTAAGTGTTTAAGCGAGAAATATAAGGATAAAGTATAGTGTGAAACTTATACTTTCTTATATTTTAAAAGGAGAATTACATATACATCCCGCCATCCACGTGTAGTGTCTGGCCGGTCATATAAGCGGCGCCTTCTGAAGCCAGGAATACAACTGCCATAGCTATCTCTTCCGGACGCCCAAGGCGAGCTAGTGGAATGCCCTTCTCTAGCTCACTGCGAACCTCTTCAGAGAGCTCACGTGTCATATCTGTATCAATAAACCCAGGAGCGATACAGTTGACGGTGATGCCCCGCGAAGAAAGCTCACGAGCCGATGCCTTCGTTAAACCGATGACACCAGCCTTAGCTGCAGAGTAATTAGCCTGCCCAGGATTTCCTGTTACACCCACAACCGAGGAAATATTAATGATTCGACCGTAACGTTGCTTCATCATCGGACGTGTAGCTGCCTTAAGGCAGTTAAACACACCTTTTAGATTCGTCTCGATCACTTGATCGAACTCTTCCTCTTTCATGCGCATAATCAGGTTGTCCCTAGTAATGCCGGCATTATTGACAACAATGTCAATACGTCCCCAGGTATTAAGAACCTCTTTCACAAGGCTCTCGGCCTGTTCACTATTGCCGACATCTCCACGGAGTGCAATCCCCTCCGAGCCAAGCTCGGCAATACGAGCCACAGTCTCGTTTGCCGCCGCCTCACTTCCTGCATAGTTCACAGCCACCTTTACGCCGTGTTCTGCAAGAGCAAGCGCGATACTACGACCAATCCCACGTGAGCCGCCAGTTACAAGGGCTGTTTGGCCCCGCAATGCTGAGAACATAGTCTAATCCCCTTTCAATCATGATGCTGTTGTTTAAATGTTAAACCATTTCTTACAAAACAGTTTGGACACTTTCAAGTGTATTAATGTTGATTACTTTGACTGTTTTGTCTATTTTGCGGATGAGACCTGCCAGAACACTGCCAGAACCAATCTCAACAAAAGTGTCTACACCATCCGCAATCAACCATTCAATACTGTCCTGCCAAAGCACAGGAGAATACACCTGACGAACAAGCAATTCGCGAATTTCTTCGGGATCTGTTACTGGTGATGCAGTAACATTAACGATGACAGGTACATTTGGAGTATTGAAGGTTACTTTCTTCAGCTCTTCTGCCAAACGATCTGCAGCAACTCTCATCATAGAAGAGTGAAATGGTCCACTTACTTCTAGTGGAATCGCACGCTTACCACCTGCTTCTTTAACACGCTGCACAACACCGTTAACGCCTTCCTGAGATCCGGAAACAACAATCTGGCCCGGACAGTTGACGTTAGCCAGTTCTACAACACCACTTTCTTCAGATACAGCTTGGCATAATGCTGCCAGTGCCTCACGTTCAGCACCAAGCACTGCCGCCATTGCACCTTGGCCTCCTGGAACAGCTTCTTCCATGAAACGGCCTCTCAAGCGTACAAGTGTTATAGCATCTTCATATGACAACACACCCGCAGCTACTAGTGCACTGTATTCACCAAGGCTATGACCAGCAACATAATCCGGCTTCAAACCTTGTTCACGTAGAGCTTCAAGATAGGCTACGCTTGCTGTAAGAAGCGCTGGTTGCGTGTTTACCGTTTGCTTCAACTCACTGTCCGGTCCTTCAAAAATCAGCTTGCTTAGTGGAAATCCGAGAACTTCATCCCCTTTCTCGAACACTGCACGGCTCTTTGGAAGAGCATCATAAATATCCTTGCCCATTCCAACTGCTTGTGCTCCCTGACCGGGAAAGACGAAAGCAATTTTACTCATAAGTCTGAACTCCTTCCCGTATAACGGTCTTAGCTTCTTACCAGATCAATACAGATGCGCCCCAAGTCAAGCCACCGCCGAATCCAACCATCAGGACGGTGTCGCCTTCTTTCATACGTCCTTCTTCCGCCGCTTCAACAAGAGCTAGTGGAATGGAGGCAGCCGAAGTATTGGCATATTTATCAACATTGATCACACATTTCTCTGGTGGCAAATCAAGACGCTGCATAGCGGATTGAATGATACGAATATTCGCTTGGTGAGGTACGAACAGATCAACATCTTCCTTACCCAGACCAGCTTTAGTAAGCACACGTTCTGTAGCTGAGCCCATTACACGAACTGCAAATTTAAATACTTCACGGCCATTCATATAAATGAAATGCTTCTTATCTTCAACGGTTTGCTGAGAGGCAGGTAAGCGCGAACCGCCGGCTTCTAGCTTAAGCAAGTTCCCTCCAGAGCCTTCAGCACCCAGATCAAAGGATTGGAAACCACGACCTTCTGGAACCTCACCAATGATAACTGCACCTGCTCCATCACCAAACAAGACACAAGTATTGCGATCCGTATAATCTGTGATGCGGGATAAAGTATCCGCACCTATAATAAGTGCATTGTTGTACATTCCGTTCTGAATGAATCCAACCGCTGTAGCTAAGCTGTATACAAAACCAGAGCAGGCTGCTGACAAATCAAACGCCGCAGCGCCTTTAGCACCCAATTTATCCTGCAAAATGCAGGCTGTAGAAGGGAAAGCACTATCAGGTGTTACTGTTGCAATAATAATAAGATCCAAATCTTCGGCTTTCATTCCAGCGGAATCAAGTGCCTTGAGTGCTGCTTCATACGCTAGATCAGAAGTTGCCTCGTGCGGCGCAGCAATATGTCTCTCACGGATGCCTGTCCGGCTGACGATCCACTCATCGTTAGTCTCCACTATTTTTTCCAGATCGCTATTTGTCAATATTTTCTCAGGTACATATTTCCCAGTTCCTATAATCCCAACCGGTCGCAACTGTCTCATGTCGTCACTCACTTCCCGCTAATTTCCTTGGATATACTTGGCACAAGATCGGCTTGTAGAGCAATCCGCGCTTGTCTTACCGCATTCTTAACTGCATTTCCGTCAGAAGATCCGTGGCCCTTCACTACCAATCCGCTAAGACCGAGTAGTGGAGCACCACCGTGCTCTTTGTAATCCATTTTACCCTTTAGAGCTCTAAGCTCCGGCATCAGCATAGCCGCACCAAGCTTAGTCTTCAGAGAACGACTAAATTGCTCCTTGAGCAAAGAGAACAAAGCACCCGCCGTACCCTCAAGAGACTTTAGCAAAATATTACCGGCAAATCCATCGCAGACAAGCACATCGCAATTCCCTGTCAGTACGTCACGTGCCTCAACATTACCGATAAAATGAATGCCTGGCAAGTTCTCAAGCAGCGGATAAGCTTCTTTCGTCAGTTCGTTACCCTTTCCAGGCTCCGTCCCTACATTCAGAAGTCCCACACGCGGCTTAGCAATACCATGAACCTTGCTCCGATAAATGCTGCCCATCAGCGCATATTGTACCAGATGTTCAGGCTTCGCATCCATGTTAGCACCAAGATCAAGAGCCAGTACGCCAACATCGTCAAGCGTTGGAATCATAGGCGCCAGTGCAGGACGTTCAATTCCCTGCATCCGGCCAACTACGAGGAGTCCTGTAGTCATTAGCGCACCCGTGTTACCCGACGAAATCATAGCATCCGCTTCACCTTCACGCACCATTCGTCCAGCTACAACCATGGATGAGTCTTTTTTACGACGAACTGCCTTAACTGGCTCTTCATCAGAACCAATGACGTCTCCTGCATGACGTATTGTCAGATTAGATGGCTTGTCTTTGAGTAGTGGCTCCAATCTGGCTTCGTCACCAACGAGCACAATCTGCGTATCTTTCCATTCCGCGGCTGCGGACAACGCCCCCTCGACATTACATTCAGGAGCGTTGTCCCCGCCCATGGCATCAATGGCGATCAGCACTATGGTTACCCCCTTCACTGTGTTCATCATTTGCGGACCGATACACTATAAAATGGCCCTGAAACACTAGTTCTTCTCCGACATAGGTGAATACGTCCACCTCTGCTTTGCCACCCCTACCAGCGAGTGACCGCACCTGTGCTTTGGCAATACACTTCTCACCTAGCTGAACTGTGCGTACAAAACGTATATCGGCTGAAGCGGTCAGAGCAATTTCATCGTTGATTACGGCAACCGCAAGCGAGTTCGCTTGAGCAAACACATAGTGACCACGAGCGATCCCATTTCTAGAGAACACATGGTCTTCGCGAATCTCAAATATCGAAATCCCACTCTTGTCCAATTGTAAATCCACAATGTCTCCGATGACTTCATCCGCAGGCAAAGAGCGCACCTGATCATAGGAATGCTCTGCCATTTGCTTCATTCGTTCACGCAGTTCCGGTATCCCCAGCTCCATTCGGTCTAACCGAATCGTCTGAATGCTAACTTTTAGCTGACGAGTCAATTCCCGATCCGTTACAAAAGGATTACCTGCGATTATATGTAGCAGCTGTTGCTGACGTTCTTTCTTGGACATCCGCTCGATTGCGGCTCACCTCCTGGCACGTGCCAAGCATAAACGCCTTCGGCGTCCTTATGGACGATAAGCGTTTAAGCGAGAAATATAAGACATCAAGTATAGGTGCATAACTTATACTTTCTTATATTTTAAAGAAAGCATTCGGCCGCTTGAATGGCCGCTGTTATATTAGGTCAAATAACCATAAACATTATTTAGAACCAGGTACTAATATGTAGTATAAAGCATGCCGCACCAAAAATAAAGCATTGACTTCTGGGCGGCTTATGTTTGGATAAGCATAAACGCCTTCGGCGTCCCTAATAGACGGTAAGCGTTTGTGCAAAAAATATAAGGATAATGTATAGCGTGAAACTTATATATTCTTATATTTCAAAAAAAATAGTACCTCACCGATAGTGAAGTACTACTTATTCCGAAACTATTGTTTGATGATTTCTCTTGCTTTGTAAGTTCCGCAAACTTTACATACGTGGTGAGCCAATTTCAACTCTCCGCATTGTTCGCATTTCACCATGCCCGGCACAACCAACTTAAAGTGGGTGCGACGTTTGTCACGGCGTGTTTTAGACGTTCTACGTTGTGGTACTGCCATGTGTTCCACCTCCTTGTGATATTTCTGTCAGCCTGCTCCTCAGAGCAGAATGTGTTTTGTTGTAATGTTTCATTTGAAAAAGTCTTTCAACCCAGCGAGTCGAGGATCGATCACTGTGTTGTCGCAACTGCAGGTGCCTTCGTTCAAGTTCTGTCCGCATTTCTGACAAAGACCAAGACAGTCTGCCTTGCACAATACCGAATCCGGTAAGTGCAGTACGAAATTTTCTTCCACATAAGGAATAAGATCCACAACCTCATCCTTGACGTAAATGAGTTCCTCATCTTCGTCATCATCTGGAAGAACTGGCTGCTTAAGCCACTTGAAAGTCTCAGCAAAAGGAATGTTCAAATCACTTTTGACCTCCGTGAGACAACGTGAACATAACATGTCCACATCTCCACTCAGTTTCCCCACCACGTTCACACAATCGGCTCCCGCGGGCAGCGCTTTAAGGTCCACTGAGAGCGGAGCAACAGATAGAATATCCTTGCGCCCTTTGACTACCTCGCTGACATCCACAACATCGTGAATATGTAACGGTTCGTCGGCATTCGCTAATTTGCGAAAGTGAATCTGCATAACTTATCACTCCCAAACAAACAAAATTTATTATACCTAGTATTATATACCTTTGTCAACCATTTTCCCTTTATATTGTTTCAGGAATTGGAGAGAATTATGATATAACTATTAGTGTAAATCAAAATGACAGCTTATGCGAACAGATAATGGTTACATACGGAGGGAAGCAGCAGTGACAACGGTTGGAATAATAGCAGAATACAATCCATTACATAACGGACATGTCCATCACTTCACCGAAGCCAAAAGACTATCAGGCGCTGAGCGCGCCATCGTCGTCATGAGCGGTCCCTTTACTCAGCGCGGCGAGCCGGCGGCAGTGAGCAAGCAGGCCCGGACCGAGATGGCGCTACGAATGGGCGCCGACCTCGTCATTGAGCTGCCGGTGGCCTATGCCGTTCAACCGGCAGAATGGTTCGCCTTCGGAGCAGTCGCACTGCTGGAAGCGACCGGGGTCGTGGACAGCTTATGCTTCGGCTCCGAAGCCGGCACTTTGGGTTCGCTGCTTCCTCTGGCCAGGTATCTGGCAGAGGAAAGCAGTGAACTTCAGAGCGAGATCCGCCGCCGCATGGCGCTCGGAGCGAGCTTCCCCGCCGCGTACAGTGCAGCGGCGGCGGTGGCCTTTGAAGGGACTCTCCATGAAGAGGAGAGTCCCGGCGATGCTGGCGAGCTGCTGCGCCAGCCGAATAACAGCCTTGGCTTGCATTATCTCATCGCCTTGCAGCGGCTAAATAGCAAGATCGAGCCGCTAACTGTTCCGCGAACAGCAGCCGGATTCCATGATCCTTTGCAAGTTGGCTCATCGATCGCAAGCGCCACAGCTATTCGCAAGCTGCTGCAAGAAGGTGGCTCTCCAGCAGCATACATGCCGGAATATAGCGTGTCCATATTAGAAAGAGAGCATGCAGCAGGTAGAGGTCCTCTGGAATTGGAGCATTTCCGAGGTCCCCTCCGTCACCTGCTCTCTACACGTACCGCTGCCGAGCTACGAACCATCCAAGACATGAATGAAGGTTTGGAGAATAGAATCCTTCGTCTTATGCCTGAACTTGAGCAATTCTCTATCTCGGGTTTGCTTCAAGCTCTTAAGAGCAAGCGTTACACACATACACGACTGCAACGTCTCCTGCTACACATTTTGCTAAATCATACAAAGGAAGAAATGACCCCTTCTGTACTAGCTGAGGGGCCCGGTTATATTCGAATCCTTGGTTTTAGAGAAAGTGGACGAACTCTGCTTAAAGAGATGAAACAAAAAGCAACCTTACCCATCGTCATCCGGCCGTCACTGTGCTCCCATCCACAACTTGAGCGAGACCTTCAAGCCGCGTCTGCTTTTGCGGGAGCTTTTCGAGAACCTCACAGAACCGATATGTATCGCGATTTTTTGGAACCTCCGGTCATGGTTTGACCGGTAGTTCCTCCATATACTTCAGTGCTTCATCCAGTGTCGATACGGGTACCAACTTCATAGATGTGCTGATTTTATCAGCTTTCGTTTTGGCTTCGTCATAATTCTTAACAGGTACGAAAAAAATCTCCGCCCCTTCTCGATCCGCAGCAACAATCTTATGCTTCACTCCACCTATAGCACCTACCACACCCTCAGCGTCGATCGTGCCCGTTCCTGCAACCCTATGACCTTTGGTTAAATCACCAGGCGTTAGACGGTTGTAAATCTCCATGGTGAACATCAGTCCTGCTGAAGGTCCGCCAACATTCGTATTCACAAAACTGACCGCTTTGCCTTGTTCTTTAGGTTTTACCTTTTGAACTGCGGCTATAGTGACTCCAAAACCAGGTCGAACAGCAGTACCTTCTTTATCTTTGATCTCGACAAGTGTCACTTTTTCCTTTACTTCCTTACCGTTTCTTTGTAAAACTACAGCGACCTGATCACCGATTTTTTTTGTTGAAAGTAAAGTAGAAAGTGCTTCTGGATCTGGTACTTTCTGTCCTTCTACACTAATGATTCTGTCACCCGGCTGGAATTGTCCTTTATTACTGGCAACCGGAACTGAAAAAACATACAAATAATCCACAACATCCTCATACGGAATTCCTGCAGCATGATAGGCCGCCTGAACGGAGTAGGATTGAGAACTGTTCATATAAAAAACCTGCTCCGCAGCATACTCATCTTCAGACTTATCTCCTAACCGTGTTTCTTTCCGCACAACCTCTGAATTGGAGTTAAAAACAGAGGCGACCAGCAACGCTACATTAGCGTAACTAGCAGATACTGTAGTCATCATGAAGGTTCCTTCTTCAGCTGGATCAGCATTCTCCACTTTAATCATAGGTGCAATCTCAGATGCACTACCCGGTTGATATACAATGTACGGGGTGTTCATAAAAACAAATACATACACGATAACTACAAACGTAAAGAGGTAAGCTGTGGCGCGGAATCCCGGCCGATGCTTCAGCTGCTTCACTGCTCTTCCCTTCTTTCCCACGGCACATTTAGGATTTGAATGTTTGAACTTCATTACCGCTTCGACTAGTGGTTTGGCATGATGGTTGTCTACTCTGCATAAATTGATAACACATCCGCTATGCCTTAAGTTATGAAGAGGTGATTCTAGAAATGAACAATATTAAAATACGCCGGCTAGCTAATCGCTCCACACCTTTTCTATCCGGGGTGATCGCAATCCTGTTAGCCGTTGCCATTATCATCTCACCAGAGAGCACTTTTGAGGCTTCTCTCCAAGGGTTAAAGCTCTGGTGGACACTCGTATTCCCTGCACTTCTCCCCTTTCTGATGCTGTCTGAGATGCTAACCGCTTCGGGCTTCGTGCATGGTTTCGGAGTGCTCCTGGAACCATTGATGAAAAAGGTCTTTCGTCTTCCCGGCGCGAGCGGCTTCACTTTGGCGCTTGGAATCACCGCTGGATTCCCCGGCGGGGCCGGAGGTGTAATGCAGCTTCATAAGCAGGGCAGCATTTCGGACAAGGAAGCCGCTCGTCTTGCTTCACTTACACATTTCGCCAGTCCAGTAACCCTGCTCATTGTGATTGGTGTAGCTTTCCTACATAATTCTACAGCAGGTTACTTTCTGCTTGCTATCCACTGGGTTTCAGGACTTCTGGCCAGTTATACAGATGCTCTGTTAAATGGCCGACTAGACAATCCACAACCTTCTATAAAGGAAAACATGAATACCAAAAGGCCTTCATTATACAGTCGTGTCCAGCTTGCAGCCACTGAAGCCCGATCAAGAGATGGCCGAAGCTTCGGTAGACTCCTTGGGGAGTCAGTAGCTACAGCGGTGCAAAATTTGATGGTTGTGGGCGGTTACATGATTATGTTCGCCGTGGTCATCAATATTATTACTACTGTACTTCCTGCATTGCCAGCCGCTCTGCCAGCGAGCTTGCTCGAGATTCATTTAGGAGCCGACGCTATAAGCAAAGGGCTCTCAAGCATCGGAGCCGGATCATCAGGAGCACTAGGCTTGGCCTTACTTTCTGCTGCACTAGGCTGGAGCGGTCTCTGCGCGCAGCTACAGGTGCTGACGTTGCTTAAACAAGCAAATGTCCGATTCCTCCCCTATGCTGTCGTTCGCCTGATGCATGGCGTTTATGCTTTTTTATTAACACTGCTACTATGGAAACCACTTTTGGTAATAAGTGAAGCTGCTTTGCCTGCGCTCGCTGATTCACAATCCATACCAAACAGAACCATTAATGTAACTGCCATATGGAGCTCTTTTCCACAGTTGCTTAGTTTGCAATCTCTTCTACTTATCATCCTACTGGCATTATCCGCAGCGATATATCTCGTTAGTGCTTTTCGCCATCGACTCGATTAAATTTAAGCTTCATCGCCTGTTCCACCTCAGGCGTCACGAAGTCGGACACATTCCCACCAAAATGGGCAATTTCTTTTACAACGCTGGAGCTTAAATAGGAATATTTCGGATTAGTCATCATAAAGATTGTTTCCGCATCCGGATCCAGACTATGGTTGATGGATGCATTTTGCAGTTCATATTCAAAGTCAGTTACGGTACGAATACCACGTACAATGACTTGAGCATCTTTTTGACGAACATAATTGACTAGCAGATCCCTAAAGCTGTCGATTTCCACATTGGGAATATCAGCCGTTGCCTGTCTTAAAAGCTCTGTTCGTTCTTCAACAGTAAACAGCGGGTTCTTACTCAAATTATTAAGCACCGTTACGATTAAACGGTCGAATTGCTTGGATGCGCGCCGAATAATATCCATATGTCCCATAGTCACGGGATCAAAGGTGCCTGGATAGATGGCAACACGTTCTTTTCTAATTTGCTGACTCATTCTCTACCTCCTCACCAGTCTCGCTTTCCACAGAAGGATTAGCTTCATACTGATAAATAGAAATTGTCGTTTCTCCGTATACGGCCTGACGCAGCCTATAAAATCCTGGGATATCCTCAGGGTAGGCATAACTTGATTCATGCTCCAGAACAATGATTGCGTCCTCTTGCAGCATTCCTGTTTCTACCATAGACAGCATCAGCTCATCTCCGTGCTTCAATCGGTAGGGAGGATCTAGAAAGACTAAATCAAAAACGCGTCCCCGCTTCTCCAATGCACTGAGCGCTCTTCCTGCTTCATTTCGGTACACTTGCGCACTTGCTTCAAGATTAGTTGCTTTCAAATTGGCACGAATTGTGTCAATGCTCTTGGGATCCATATCTACAAATACGGCGCTTTCCATCCCTCTGCTTAAAGCTTCGATACCCAAACCACCTGTACCTGCGAACAAGTCCAGCACCGCTCCACCTTCAAAATATGGACCGATCATACTGAATACAGCTTCCTTCACCTTATCGGTTGTAGGTCTTGTTCCACTTCCTGGCACACTTTTTAGTGGTCTTCCTTTTGCACTTCCCGATACCACTCTCACCGTCAATCACCCGCTCTATGTCTCTGTTTGTTATACCCAAAAGGGCATAAGTCCACGCCTATCGTAACACATTTGCGCGATGAAATAAAAAATTTGTCTAGATATGAAAAATGGAAAGATCAAGACTATTCCGATAAATAAGTCTTCCTTATGTATAAGACTGGGCTTACAGGGACATCATGTAATTATCGACACCACAAATGTCGTAGACAACCGCGGAGCAGGCTTACGTTTCCCCATAAGCTCTTCGTCCGGTTTCTCCTCTCCCATGAAAGGGGCCCTAGAGATAGGGCCCCGAATTTATGTTTAAAGACATTAAAAGTTAATATTATATAGGTAATAATCAATACAAAATACTAGTTTCGGGTGATGTCCCTACTATTGCAGATGCTTATTGGCACAACGTTCCTTCGACTAACTTACAACTCAAATAAGCCCCGTTAACCAATTAAGGTTGACGAGGCTTTTAATAATCCCTAACGATTGGAAGTTACATATGTTCGTACCTATAACTTATTCGCATATACTACGGAGCAAACATTTATATATTTTCCGAATTAGGATCCAAGCACTTCATGATGGAACCGCTACACAAGCCATAACGCAATTCAGTAACGTCTATCGGTTGTGTATTATGCACGAAATTTAAACCTTTGACAACAAATTACTCATCAATAATGGCGGGCTCGATGCTTCTGTTATAAATAAATCTAAAAAAAACTGTTTCAGCATTCCATATCATCATCCGCGCTTAATTCATCATCGATTTGCAGTTGTCTTTTTTTGTTTATATTCCGTAACACAAGATGTGTAAGAAAATGAACAATTGTAACAGCAACAAAGATTAAAATCATATTCCACACTTTTCTTTCTCCCGCCAAAATGATAAGCAACGAAACACAAATCCCACCTGAAATAATACTGTTAATGAGCAGCTTTTTGTTAGTTTGACTTGAGGAATCCCAAATATCAACACCCACAGACAAGTTCCGTATTCTTATATATATTCCAATACCAATCAAACACAAAAACTCAACTGCAAATTGTGCAATCGGAGCATTCATTATGAATTGTTGAATCAATATTGAAATCATCAAACAATTTACTAATATTTGATAAGCATCACTTTGAATCATTCTTCTTTGAGATACAATTCGTTCATCATTAATTTTACTTTTTTTCATTTTTATCCCTCCCTTATTCTCAATTATAATATATTTATTACATAATGCAATTTATATATTGCATTTATTTGTGAATAATAAGCAAACTCACACAATAAGTTTGCTAAAGGGTATGTCAAACATAAAAGGACCGCCTTTCGGCAGCCCTTAAGTAGACACTCACTTCACGAATTTCTCAATAAACGCATTAACTACGCTCTCATATTGAACCGGATCCATGTGGAAAGCTTCACCATGAACACGACCAAATTCTTCACCTATGAGAAGACCTCCTTCGTATTTTAGAATACACCACAGGATATGTATTAACCCCCTCGAACGATTAAAAATATAACCCCGCCAGCTGCGCGAGGTTAGTGTAGAGATGTCTAATCAGAAACTAAAATGCCGTCAAAGCTTTCTGGACCCACACGAACTGTCTGAGAAGATAAGTAGAGCTGTGTAAGTGAGTTGATGGGTAATCGCTGGCAAGAAATCAACATAACTAAGTACTAATCCATATTATCAAATTAAGACAACACCATAAAAAAAGCCTACTTCCAGCACAAATGCTAGAAGCAGACTTTGTTTGATCTCTAGAAAATGCATGCGCACGAAATAATTACTAACAAGATGAACAACACTAAGATTGCGCTTGTAGAAGTAAAAGCACCGCCGACACGACCAAATTCTTCACCCATGAGAAGACCTCCTTCGTATTTTAGAATACACCACAGGATATGTGTTAACCCCCTCGAAAGATTGGGTGAACGGTTAAAAATATAACCCCACCAACTGCGCGAGGTTAGTGTAAAGATGCCTAATCAGAAACTAAAATGCCGTCAAAGCTTTCTGGACCCACACGAACTGTGCTGAGAAGATTAGTAGAGCTGTGTAAGTGAGTTGAGGGGTAATCGCTGGCAAGAAATCAACATAACTAGTACTAATCCATATTATCAAATTAAGACAACACCATAAAAAAAGCCTACTTCCAGCACAAATGCTAGAAGCAGACTTTGTTTGATCTCTAGAAAATGCATGCGCACGAAATAATTACTAACAAGATGAACAACACTAAGATTGCGCTTGTATTAGTAAAAACGCCACCAACCCCACCAAATTCTGCACCCATGAGAAGACCTCCTCCGTATTTTAGAATACACCACAGGATATGTATTAATCCCCTAAGAAGATTGGGCGAACGGTTAAAAATAAAACCCCGCAAACTGCGCGAGGTCAGTGTAAAGATGTCTAATCAGAAACTAAAATAGCGTCAAAGCTTTCTGGACCCACACGAACTGTGCCGAGAGTATCAGATGAAACAAATGCTGTATAAGTGAGTTGAGGTGTGATCGCAGGTAAGAAATCGTCTGCTGAAAAGGTTATGACTTGCGGAGCCAATATACTTAGACCAAAAGTTGAAGTAGCAGAATATATTAGCGGATCGGTTGGCAAGGTCCCTCTTACAATCGTAATTGTGATTCCTACTAAAGCCAAAGGAAGCGTTACAGAGATCGTTCCTTTAAGCAGCACACGCGGATTTGTTGTCACTCCAGCAGTCAACAACCCAATCTGTCCAAACAGTTGTGGAGCATTTAGAACGGTTATAGGAATAGATATAGAGTTGGCGAGGCTGGCATTTTGTGACGTTCTTCCATCAAGATAAGTTCCCATCGTTGCACCCCCTTTATAATTGACATAAGATAATATATTAGGGTTCTCGATAGATTGCATAGTCACAATACCTGTATAAAACGATTGTTTTATATACCTCATAGACTGAGTCTATTTATCATCTATTTTCGTACCATCCCTTTTGTTAAAAGCAAGCTCAAATAACCCCGTCGCCGAAAGTCCTGCTAGCCCTCCAGCCCATAGTCGCAGTATCAGATTCATATCAGTGAACGGATAGGCCACTGCTCCAACCAGCAAGCCAATAGCTAATCCAACAACCGGTACAATGTTCCGCGGAAGTTTCACGCTATTCTTCACAAGTTGAACAAGTGCCATTACAAAAACAGCCAGCACGGAAGCAAAGGCAAGCACACTGTTGAGAGCATCATTATACATGGTGTTTAACCCTCCTTATTTCATTTTCCACTTCCAGGAGCAAGTAAGCCTGCACGGTTCAGCACTGTTATTATGCGATAGAAGTCATAACTGCCACCTGACGGTGTATCTAGCAGCCCTGCAGCACTCGCTGCCTTTACTGCCGCTTCAGCCCATGAGGGTACATTCATCACTGCTCGGCCTTCGATTAAAGTCACACGATCCGAAAGCTTAGTAATCGACTGACCTTGTACCTGCATACCTGTTTTTAGCGTATCCTTGCTATCCGTAAGGCTTACAATAAGAGCACGCAATTCCTTTATTTCCGTTTCCAGACTAGCGAGCCTTTGTTTATCCTCTGCCGACATTTCGTCATCACCTTCCTTCGCTTCATCATCATATTTATACAGATTGTAGGTATTCATGATTTGGATTAGCTTTACTGCATAGTTTGGGTCGGTAGCATAACCAGCGGCAGCAATCTCTTGTGCGGCTACCTTGCCACTAGCACCAAGTACCTTGCTGTAAAGATTACGATTCCACGAAACACCATTCACAATCAACGCGGAATGATCCGCGACAGATTCTCCCCAGTTGTTATAGGCCCGAAAAGGAGCTTCTACTTTAACAGCTTTACCATTAATATATTCAGTAGTTTGCACAGTAATACTACCGGCTGGTCCGCTACCTTTAATCCCAAACAAATTGTCGGCCTTAACAGTCAATCCGCTGCTGCCAAAGCCCGATTCCAGCGCCGCTTGAGCGATCGTTAGCGATGCCGGAACCTTACTGATCTGCATGTCCTTCACAGCAAAATTTGCAATCTTCGCCACAAACTCGGTCTCCGTCATTTCATCACTTCCTCTCCTTTTATTAAATGCTGAGCATAATGAAATGCTTGTGCATATCCCTACTAATAGAGCGTCATTGCTAGATTCCATTCAAAATAAACGTCAAAACACGCGCCCAAAGAGCGCGTGTTAGTATTTGATAATTCAACTCACATAGGGCTATTGGTCCTGCTCACATGAGCATTTTTCTTCTCGTAGATTCATAATATGTAATTATAAGTAAAATTGTCTTGAAGTTTCATTAAAAATAGCGTAACATATAGTATTAATTGACTATATAGGAGGGTCTAATAGACTATGCCTTCATATTACTTTAGAGAACTATGGACACCCTTACGCTGGGTAGGCATTAAATTTTTCCGTGATGACGAAGGTTTTCTTTGGATTAAATGGTGGGCCAAACCCAGAAAAAAACTGCGTTAACCGTTAAAAAAGTAAATATACATAAGTAGTTTCATACAATGTGCATATGTATTTCTTGATAACAATCTAAAGGGGCATCAACCGCTACAACATTAGCAGCTGATGCCCCTATTCCTAATTTCCTACCTTAGCCCCAAAAGAGCGTGCTAACATTACAGCCTGATCTATATCCATACGAACACCTTGCAGGTCTAAACTTTTTAAATCAATTCCCTCAACAACAGCGTCCCGTAGGTCAGCCCCCTTAAGCTTGCATTGAGACAGCTGTACACGGCTCAGATCAGCCCCTCGAAGATCACTTTTCTGCAAATTACAGCCCATTAGATCGGCTTCTGTAAATCGAATCCCGCGCAGATCCTGTCTGCTGAGATTAGTGTGTCTCAAGTTCGTGTAGGACCAGTCCCCGCCGATAAGTGTGATCCCATCCAAATAAGCATTTGAGAAATCAGATCCTACCATTTTACAATCTTCAAATTTCGATACGAACAGATTCGCACCTGTGAACTTACAGTTAGTAAAAGCCGAGCCTTTATGGTGTGATGCATTGAGCATGGCTCCAGTAAAATCGCAATCTATAAATCGGCAACCGATGGAAGTCATCTCTTCCATAGAGCTTCCCTTGAAGGAACACTGCTCAAATGTACAGTTATTCAGTTCCCCATCCTGTAGACTTCCTTGGTCAAAATTGTGTTTTTGGAACGTTTCATTAAGGTATTGGTACATGTTAAGTCTCATCACCTTCATTAGGTTGTTAAATAAATTTATTCTTATTAAAAATAGCACTTTAGTAGATTGTTCTCAACAATCTCTTTCGATATAATTGCAAATAAACGATATGGAGGGAAATTATGGATGTGTCCAGCAGGAAAGAACCATTCCGCTATGTAATGAACCAGCCGCTTGAATGCTGGATTGAAGTTCCAATAAGTAGTAGTGGCCCAGGCGCCGGAAAGCTAACAGAGGCTGTGTTGCTTGATCTTAGCCGATCTGGCTGTAAAGTGCGCACCCCTCTAAATCTTCGATTCACGGCGGGCGATACAAAGCTAGTGATTCATCTTCAATTAAACGAAGAAAAGCTTCAGCTCGTAGGTAGCGTTCGTTGGGGCTGGATGTTCGGACTCGGCCAGTACCAATATGGAGTTAAACTTAAATTGAACGAGGACGAAGAAGATCGGTTACATAGAGAACTTGATATATGGACAGCCTCTCTAAATGTAGAGGGCCTGTAGAATTCTACATAACAGATGCCTTTCTCATGGAAAGGCGTCTTTTTTTACATGACGGATTGTCAAGCTAAGTGCGACACATGGTCCATGAAAGATTCATGAGCAGATTTCCAGCCTAAGCATTTTCGTGGACGATGGTTAATGAGATGTAAGGCATGAGCTAGTTCCTGATC
>NZ_CAKMAB010000049.1:0-38090 GCF_924513355.1 Paenibacillus pseudetheri | reverse complement strand
TCGTATACCAATCAGTTCGGTTGGATTTAATCATTGCCAATGCTTCTTTCAATGGAATCTCTGTCAGAGTTCCTAACTGTGTATAGTCGATGATACTTCTTTTTAACCAAATATCTGCTAAGGATTCTCCTGCACTGGCTCTTATCATGTGATCGAATGAAGCGTCATTTGCTACTATCATAAGAATTTGAATCACTTCATCGTCATCAAATTTGGATAAATCCATAACGGCATCGTCAATTTCGTCATCTCTTGAAGTGTCGTTGCAAATAACCGATATCAACATTTCTTTATCTGTCTTCACCGCTGTCATTCCTTTCAAAATTATACCGAATAGCTTAACAATCACAGTCGTAAGTCTAAAAGGGGACTTTTCTTATTTTAGAGTTTATTCAATATAGAAAATTCAATTAGTGAAGGACGAGCCTATAATAAAATAGAGTTACATATTAGTTATCTAATACGTAACTCCAATTATTATCATTAGCTTCTATTAGTAGAATCTCAAGCCATGGTCTCCATTAAGAATTCGATCACAGGGTAAGAGATCATATGCCGATCACGGTAAATCGAGGTAATAGCATCTGGCCGTGTGCTAAGGATTGCCTTCTGTAATAGGGCTGCTTGAAAGCCTCTTTCTTGTGCACCGTTAATAGTAAAAGTTACACAATGTTCTGCGGCGAAGCCCGCAACGATGATGAATTCAACACCATGTTCACGTAGCAGTTGTTCCAAATCCGTTTTCCAAAAAGCATTAGAGAATTCTTTCGCCATCTGGATATCCGTGGGTGCTACTGTAATTTCCGGTATACTATTTCTTGCTTCTGGATCCGTATCCGCATTCGCCCCTTCCATGTCTTGTATATGGACGACGATTTGGTCCTTCGCACGAAGTAACCCAGACACATAATTAATGTATTCACAAGCTTCACTTACATTTAATTTCTCCATATGATCGTGTAAGAAAAGATTTTGCATATCAACAATTAAGAATCCAATTTTTATTTTGAACTACCCCTCTCAGAATAAATATAGCTAGTTTCTATACTAATCTGGATGTAGATTCAGCTCAAGGGAATAAATGAATTAGACTATTTTGTACAATAGCATCAGATGTTACGCCATTCCTCTTCATTCAACTCGTTGTTAATGCCGACCCCAGCTAAGGAGCCCATAGAAGCGGCAATAATGGCTTGATGAAGATGTGTTGCTGCATCACCAGCACTATAAACGCCTGGAACGTTCGTTTTACCAAGATTATCTACGATGACTGTTCCTGTTTCTGTGAGCTCACAACCGATGGCCTGCAGCAAATCCGCCCCGATCATAAGCTTCGGTCTAAAAAATATCCCCGTACATACGATGCTAGTACCATCCTTCAACATAACTTGCTGCACCATGCCATTGTCAGATTTGATCGACTGAATCGGTGAGTCATAGACAGGAATGTTATGTTGATTTAGCTCTTCGCGTTGTGCATCCGTCAAGTCATCAGATCCATTAGTACATATGGTAATCTTTTTCGTCCAACCAGATAACACTTGGGCCATATGCGTTGCATCGGCTCCCTTAACAATTACGACAAGAGGCTGATCTCTTAGTTCCCATCCATCACAATAGGGGCAGATAAAGGCGCTTTTACCATATACGTCTGAGAGCCCCTTAATATCCATCGGGAGGTCCTTCATCCCTATGGCGAAGAGCACCTTTTTACTGTGAAAAGTCTGACCCTGAACCGTCGTAATTTGAAAATCGCCATTGGTTCCCGTAATCGATATGGCGGTATCTTCCGCAAAAGTAACGGAAGGATAGGCACTAATCTGCTCCTTCGCAATCTGCCTAAATTCGCTTGGACTTATAGGATCTCTAGTAAGGAAGCCATGTGTTTTACGAGTAACCCTATTACGCGCGCGTCCTTCATCCATAACAACCACACTTTTTCTTGCCCTACCTAGCACAAGAGCAGCATTTAGACCTGCCGGTCCTCCGCCAATAATTACACAATCGTAAGTCATTCTTATTCTCCCTTTCGCTTTTCAATTTACATTAAAGATATCAAAGATCTCTATTATCTGGTATAACCCCAAAAAAAGAGCGGATTACTTCCCTTTATTGTAGACTTTACGAATCCATAATAACTTTTATATATTTAAAAGGCAAGAATTTATTCTATACAATCATTGCCCCCTCTTCTAAATCGCTACTAAATTATTCAATCATTTGATTCTCCCAAAGTTTCAAGCCACAGGGTTTTCTTATCTTGATCTAAAGCAGTCTTCTCAAAGCACATTATCGAGAACCAATTTAATAACCAATTATTATAGCCCCCAACGTAATCACCCACAGTAATGGAACAGCACTAATAAAAAAGATAGTTAAAGATTTAAACCTTCCCCTAAAAATCCAAGATAGAATCGAACAAATCACCACAGCAACTGGATACAAAGAAACAATTATCATTATTGATATTCCCCATGCTGAGATTCCATTATCAAAAACCATAAAGGATAATCCCCAAATTATGAACCAGGGAATAAGCGATAATAAATAAAAGGCTTGAATAATAAACAAATATAATTTCATCGCTTCAAATCCTTTGCGTCTTATTCCATGATTATAAGTCTACCAAACAAGAGATCTAAACTGTCCATATAAGCACTCAGTATTGTCTGCGGTTCTGACACGTCAATATGAACCTGAAATGGGATTCCATAAAAAAGTGACAACAGCTGCCGTGAATAGAGCACTTTTTGTGACTCTGATATGCCTTCTATTTGAGATAAATAGATATGGAATAGAGACTGCAAAGGAAATACATCAATGTGAATGCCCTCAGAGGAGTTTTGTGAAATAATGTACCGTTCATATTCACTAAGCTCCTTCTTTACCGGCTCTGCTTTTAATTTAGAATAGTACTGGATGATGGACAACAGGATTTTCTTGGCATGCGGAATTTCAGCGGCGGTTTTAAACATATGACGAATTCCCTCTGTACCTGAAAAGGTCCCCCTATCGATTTCAACACTTCTTTGATAACACCAGCGAAGAACAAAATAGTCGAGAACCTCTTCCTTGGAAGAGAAGTACCTAAAGAAGGTCACTTTAGAAATCCTTACTCGGTCACATATTTCTTCAATGTGAATCTCATCAAAATACTTGCTTTCAAGGGAAACTAAAAACTCATCTAAAATACTTAACATGGTTTGATATTTTTTTCGTTCTCTTAAAGAAAGATTATTCTCCATTTGACCACCTTAACTAGATATTGTGCTCCTGTCTTCTCGTTTATTTTTTCCTCGTACAATCTTGTATAGGAATATCCCGAATAGTATCACTAACAATACTAAATATACCGAATCAAAGAATGTTTTTGAAACCGTAAATATACTGGAGCTCACAACCATCGGTTTGGTGATATGGGGAAACGAAAGCAGCATTACGGCAACCATGCTATTTTCAAGATAGTCAAAAATTGCTCCAACAATAGGAATAAACATGATTACACCTAAACGAGAGTTGATTTTCTTGGAGAATAGGGCAATGAATAGCGCCCCAGTAATCGCCAGTAAACTTGGATAGATAAGATCCAATGGAATTTGTTGTGTTAAATATAAATCCCGCCCCTCTTTCCCTATCGTCTCTAAAAATGATATTACGTATTCTTGCGAATATCCGCTTGCCTTTAAGTCTAAAATTTTCATTCCATCTGCCTTATTCTGAATGGCTGGAATCGTTACTAACAACATAATAAGATACACGATTTGTGATGCGGCTAACCAAATAATTGCTTTCATCCAAGTTGATGTTTCCATAAACCACTTTAATATTTTCGAAAGTTTACTCACGCATTATCCCCCTCAAAAACATGTTACTTCAATAATAAATGTAATTTGAGTAACATTATTAATCAAGAGATATTTCAATTCCCTTGTCCCCATCTGAAATGTACCAAAAGTAAATTATTAGACAAATAGGGATGTCTCTGAAGCGTTAGCCACAAGACATCCTTAAGTAGACTTTTATAATAAATTCATTAAAAGTAGACTAGCCGATTAATTAAAGCACTACCGGCCGGATTCTGCCGTCCTTTTCATAATGGAGCTCCGTAAATTTCATACTGCGTTTATGGTCTACGCCGCCAGACAGCGATGCGTCATGATAGAACAAATACCATTTCTCGTTAAATTCCACGATAGAGTGATGAGTCGTCCAGCCAATGACTGGATTCAGGATCGTTCCTTGAAAAACAAAGGGGCCGCAAGGCTTATCACTCACCGCGTAGACGATCTTATGGGTCGTGCCCGTGGAGTACGAGAGATAGTATTTCCCTTTGTATTTGTGCATCCATGGACCCTCGAAGTATCTCCTGTCTTCATCACCCGCAAGGATGGAGTTCCCTTCTTCATCAGTAATGCTGATTTCCTGAGGGGCCGATTTGAATGTCAGCATGTCTTCACTCAGCTCGCCCATCCAAGGACCGTAAGCCGGTTCCTCTGGGCCCTTTTCTACCGCATCTTGCCGAAATACACCGTCTTGCCACTTTTCTAATTGTCCGCCCCATAAGCCGCCAAAATACATGTAGACTCTTTCGTCCTCGTCCACGAATATGGCTGGATCGATGCTGAAGCTCCCTTCGATATAGCTTTCTTGAGCCTGGAAAGGACCAGACGGAGAAGTTGACGTAGCCACTCCGATACGGAAAATCCCCTCCTTGTCCCGGGCCGGGAAAAACAAATAATACGTCCCCTGCCGGTACGCGGCATCGGGCGCCCACATTTGCTTCGAAGCCCAAGGCACATCCCGAAGATGAAGCGCCTCTCCATGATCTACACAGGGGGATGTAGGATCTTCCAAGGAAAACACATGATAATCTTCCATCGCATACTGGTCACCGTTATCATTCGTAGGTCCATCATGGTCGATATCATGGGATGGGTAAATATACAGCTTGCCCTCAAATACATGAGCGGAGGGATCGGCTGTATAGAGATGGGTAACTAACGGTTCATTTTTTGTTGCCATAATAGGATTCTCCTCCTCATTGAAATTACTTATGTGAAGCCAGCTTGCCGGGGTTATTCTTTGACGCCACCAAGCGCTACGCCTGCAATAATATATCTGGATAACAAGAAGTAAACCACAAACAGCGGTAAAGCTGTCAAAGCCAGCCCCATATAGATCGAACCAAACTCCGTTTTGTAGATATCACCTCGGAGCAAGCTAACCATGATTGGCATGGTGTATTTCTCCTTCTGTGTAAGCAATATCAGCGGCATGAACAAGTTGTTCCAGTTAGCCACAAAGGCAAAGATGGCTTGTGTTGCTACTGCTGGCATCATCAGCGGTAAGATAATCCGGTTGAAAGTGAAGAATTCACCGGACCCATCTACGCGCGCAGCTTCCACGATCTCTATCGACAGAGTTGCGAGCAAGTATTGGCGCATAAAGAACACCACCGCCGGTGCAGCAATCGCTGGTAGAATCAGCGGAAGAAAATTGTTAGTCCAATGTAATTTATACATGAACTGATAGAATCCGATGGCGCTTGCCTGGGAAGGAATCATCATCACGCACATGATGAAGGTGAAGAATGGTCCCCGTAGCTTCCAGCTGTAAGTGACGAGTCCATAGGCCGCCAAGGACGAGAAATAGACTGTACAGAGGGTTGCAGAACTGGCAATAATAAATGAATTCAGGAACCCTTGAAGCGGATCGAAGCTCTTATCGAGCAACACTCGCAGGTTGCTCATCATGTGGCTCGAAGGAAGCAGAGAAAGTCCGCTTTGAATTTCCGGTGTAGAGCGTGTGGCATTTACAAACATGATCCAAAACGGCAGGATACTGAGCACCGCCAAAGAGATGCAAACAACATAGATAATTGTCTTGTTGATCTTTCGGTTAACGGTTCCGCTTTTCTGATTATTTGCCATGTGTTACACCTCCCTCACGGGCTGCTATAGCAGCTTTTCTATACTTTTGTTTTTGTATTTTTTTAAGTCTTGACGCGTCGCGGTCACGCATCACGTAGAACAGTATTCCAGCCAGTACTGCCGAAATCAAGAACATGATCATACTCGCTGCTGCAGCACGATTGTACATGTAGCTGCCCTTGAATGCTTGCCCGTAGATAAACATGGACGTAGTAAGCGTAGAATCGTCCGGTCCGCCTGCAAGGAATAATTGCGGAATATCGAACATGGTCAAACCACCCACCATCGATGTAATCAGTGTGAACAGCAATATCGTACGCAGACTTGGCAGTGTGATGCGGAAGAAGGTTTGAAACCCGTTGGCCCCGTCAATCGATGCAGACTCGAAGAGTGCAGGATTTATACCCATAACACCAGCAATCAGGACGATCATGGTGTTGCCGTACCACATCCAGAACTGGATGAACGCGACAATGCCCCGTGCTGTCGTCTTATCCTGCAGGAAGAACACCGGAGCGTCGGTCCATCCTAACATTTGAAACAAACTGTTTACAGGACCCATCGGATAGGCGAATAAAGTGCTGAACAACACGGCAATCGTACTCGCTGTGATGATATTAGGCATATAGAGCAGAACCTTGAACAAGCCTTGTCCCTTTATATTGAGACGCTTATTCGTGAACCATGCCGTTAGCAAGAGCGCGAGAAGCATCTGGGGAACGAAGTTAGTAATCCAGAGCAATCCAGTGTTGATCAAAGACTTCCGGAACGAAGGATTATCAAAGAGTAGGTCTTTGAAGTTTTGAAAAGGATTATCAAGAATATGGATCGGTTTTGGTATGATTCCTTTCATATCGGTGAATCCAATGACTGCGGTATATAAAATGGGATACAGTGAGAAAATCAGAAATGCCAGGACAAACGGAAAGGTAAAAATATAACCGTATTTCGAATAGTTCACATTTTTGCGGCGCATGCTCTCACCTCTTTAGTTGATATGAAGGGGCGGGATGACTCCCCCGCCCCTCCGAATCCTTCTTATTCGCTTTCAATGCCAAGTTGGTCTTTGACTTGTTGCTTAAAGGTTTCGATCGCTTTGGCACGGTCCTTATTGCCCGCTGTGTATTCACGTACTTGATCACGCCAAAGCTTGTTGATTGTTTCGTCGTACTGGGTCAAGTTCTTACCTGAAGCGTTTGCGTTGGCTGGTACGAAAACGTCGAACATGTTCTGACCGCCTAGCAGTGGAACTTCGCCGTTTGACTTCGACATAACAACGGAGGATGCAACGCTGTCCTTCGTACCTTGCTCGCCTTCCTTCATTGTACCGTTAGCCCAGTAATGTTGGAGTCCCGTTTCTGAGGTGTCGAGTGTAACCCACTTCACAAAGTCCGCAACAGCCTGTTTCTTGGCTTCGTCCTTGGTGACGTCTTTGTTGGCAAGCAGCCAAGTGCCACCCCAGAAAAAACCTGTCGGTGGTTCGGAAACCGCCCAGTCGCCATTCGTGTCTTTTACTTGACCGTTCATCACGTAGTTGATGAGCCAAGCAGGACCGAAGAAACCGAAGATCGGTTGGGCGCCGGCACCGGACATATCCGCGTACCATGCTTCCGTCCAGTCTGTCGTATCGTTGTGATAGCCATTGTCTTTCAGCTTTTTAGAAAGATCCAGGAACTCTTCACGCTTCGGATCGATATGAAGCTTACCATCAACAATCCAGCCTTTGTCAGAGCTGTTCTCGATCGGGTGCCAGATATCGCCATCGCCAGAAACGATGCCGTATCCCTTAGCTTTCAACTTCGCGGCTGCATCGTAGAATTTATCCCAGCCTGGTCCAATTTCATTTTTGATAGTGGCTGGATCATCTGTTCCAAAAACATCCTTCGCAATGGAGCGGCGATAGATAAAGGCGCCGCCAGTCGCTTGATAGCCGAGGGCTTTTAATTTACCGTCTAAGCTCCCGATATCAACCGAGTATTGCGCGATGCCAGCATCCTTAACCATTTGGTCATCAAGGCCCATATCAGAATAGTTGGCTGCATAGCTGGATGCGTCCCCTTGTGTATACTTGAGTACGAATGCTGATTCAGCTGCATAAATGTCCGGAGCATCTTTTCCTCCAGCGGACAGAGCCTGATCAAGCGCAGGTTGATAAGCGCCGTCGGTGGTTGCGATAACTGTAGTTTTGAACTCTACATTGGCGTCAGGATGAGTCTCCATATACTTCTTGGTCATATTAGGAATCTCGTCCGTAAAGCTCCAGAGATTGATAGTGACTTTCTCGCCTGTTCCTTTTGATGGAGCTTCGGTAGCGTTGGCTGCTGGTGCAGGCGTTGAACTTGGGCTAGATGAGTCAGAATTCGAGTTCCCACCACATGCTGCGAGAGCAGATGACATCACGAGCAATGTAGAAATCCCCACTAAACTACGTTTCATACTTTTCATACTTTGCCTCCCCTTTTGTATTGATATCTCGGTTTTATGTAACCGCATACATAATTATAGATCCTGCAATCCTTCAGCATAAGGACACCCTCTTTAGGAAAACTTCCACTATTTTTAGATTCAGTTCTATAGAGCGCAAAAAAGAGACATCGAGGGATCTACCCCTTGATGTCTCCATGATCTGTTTATATTTTTGATCATTACTTATCCGCTTTTAGCGCGTCATCCTGTTTCTTGATGAACTCTTCTGGCGTGACGGCTTCGCCGAACAATGCCTGAATCTGATTCATGTGTATGGTAGATGCGACTGGCTTCATTTGTGTATCCAGATAAAGAGTTACTTTATTAGCCTTATTTAACTCGTTTAATAAATCAATGAACATTTGCGGTAGCTTGATGGCCGCAGTATCTACTTTGGTAGCCGGGATTACGCCTGCATTGACAACAGAATGCTCCCCCCACTTTTGAACGAAAAAGCTGACGAATTCTTTGGCCTCCAGAGCATGCTTCGAATTTTTGGAAACGAATAATCCAGTGCCCGGACCACCGACCCAATCATCCACGTTGCCTTTACCGCCTTCAACTGTCGGGAACTTGAAATACCCAATGTTGACTTTAAATTCTTGGGCTATATTTGTAGTGGTCGTGAAATCTGGCAGCTCCCAAGTCCCTGTAACGAACATGGCTGACTTACCGTTCATGAACTGTACCTTGGCTTCATCATTGGATAATCCGTTGTAGCCTTTGATGAATGTGTTCAGGTTTACCAGCTCTTGCACTTGTCTTGCAGCCTCTAGCAAGGAAGGATCTGTGAAATCCTGATCCGCAACAGCTTTATCCATCAGGTTAGGTCCCCCAATACGATCAGCTAGATACATGTACCAGAAGGAAGCCGGCCAACCGTCCTTACCGCCAAGAGTAACAGGTGTTATGCCATTGTTATTCAGTGTTCGAATGATCGCTTTGAGATCATCCAAGGTTTGGGGAGGCTGCAGATTAAATTCTGAAAATATTTCTTTATTATAGTAGACCGGAACTATGTTTAGTTCGACAGGAAGGGCATACGTCTTCCCATCAAAGGAGTACCCCTCCGTCGTACCAGCTACGAATTTTCCTTTCAACTCATCCTGTAAAAGATCATCAACGGCTGCAAACTTATCTCCCCTAACATAAGGATCCATAAAGCCTGCTGCCCAGGTGAATCCGATGTCCGGTAGATCGTTAGAAGCGGCAAGTACCTTCAGTTTGCTTTTATACTGCTCATTTTCAAGAACTTCCGTCTTGATGGTGATATTCGGATTAGCTTCTTCAAATTCTCTGATGATTTCTTTTACCATTTTGTTTTGCGCGGAGTTATTGCTATCCGGCCATAGATGCATCATTTTTAAAGTGATTTTCTCGCCGTCGCTCTTGCTGCTATTCCCCTTATCCCCATTGCAAGCAGTTGTTATCAACAACAATGTTAAGAAAAGGGTAATGGATAATCCGATCCTCTTCGTAGATATTCCCCCCTTGCCGAGCCGTTATTGGATATTCGCTTCTATACCATTCCTCATGGAAGAACGATACTGCCCTGGACTCATTCTTTCATATTCCTTGAACAGCTTGTTGAAATATTTAACCGTCTGGTAACCCGTAAGGCTGGCAATTTCCGCTATAGGCAGATTCGTTTTCAGCAGTAATTCCTTCGCTTTCTGCAATTTTCTACGGGCGACGTATTCGCTGAAATTCATCTGGCATTGCTCCTTGAAAAGAGAACTGAAATAGCTCCCGTTCAGATGAACAAGTCCGGCTACTTCCTGTAGACTGATCGCCTCTTCTATATGCATATCCACGTAGTCTATCGCCTGACGGACCGGATCGCTTAATGCGGCATCTTCATCTCTTATGGCCATTAATTGTGGATCAGCCATCTTTCGCATGAAGCCGATATGTTCCTGCTCCTCCCCTGCCTTCAGGGCATTCTCCACAGATGCGATTAGCTTTTCCCGGCTGGCTGGCTTGAGCAAATATTCAACTACGGACAACTGAATCGCTTGCTGAGCATACTCGAACTCGGCATGACCGGAGATGAGAATAACGGATGGCTGACGCTGTATTTTTTTATCCCTTATTTGGCTAACTAAAGAAAGACCACTGATTCCCGGCATGCGGATGTCCGATATCATGAGCTCCACTGGTATTTCCTCCAGTATTTCAATAGCCGAGATCCCATTGCTTGCCGTAAGGATTTCATAATGACCGGCTGCCCACACCTCTAGTATTTTCTTCATCCCTTCTCTAGATCTCGGTTCATCGTCGACAATAAGAATTGTTCTGCTTCTCATGGCATTTTGTCTCCTCGAACAGGAATTTTGATGTTTATACGGGTGCCTTGACCTTTTTGGCTATCAATGGTCATTGCCGCACCCTGCTCATTCTCTCTCGAAAAAAATAGTTGAAGCCTTCTATGCACATTAGCGATTCCGACGCCGGAATCTTTTGAAGAAGATACCTTTCCGCTATCCAGCCCTTCCACAAGAGAGCGCAGCATCTCCTCGTCCATTCCCATCCCGTCATCTTCCACCGTAATGGTGACCCATTCTTCATCTCCAGCAACCGTTAGCTTTATCCATCCCGGTTCAATCTTGCTCTCGACCCCATGCAATACGGCATTCTCTACAAGAGGCTGCAGCAATAGTCGGGGTAACTCCACATTCGAAAATTCAGGAGGAGCCTCAATTTCCCACTCCAAGCGATCTTCAAATCGCATTTTCATAATAAGCAAATATCGCTTTACATGCTCCAGCTCATCCTGTAACTTCACCCATCCCCCTTTACTTGAGCCGGTGATCGTATAACGGAATAAATCAGACATGGCGACAACATACTCCGCCAGTTGATCTTCATCCCTATCCAGCAGCGACCAGTACAGGACATCTAGGGTATTAAACAAAAAATGCGGATTAATCTGCGCTTGAAGTGCCTTCAACTCCGTATGACTCCGGGATAACTCCTTCTCATAAACCAATTGGATCAGCTCGTTGATATTATCAACCATTTTGTTATAGGAATAATTCAGTTCCTGAATTTCCATAGTGGACGATACGTTTTCGATAGGCTTCAGTATGCCTAGACGGGTACTTCTCATAGCTTTGATCAACCTGAACACAGGTCTGGTAATAAGTATAGATAGGAAAAACGAAAGCAAGGTGAACAGTAAGGTACCCATCAAAGCCGATACGACAATGGTCGTCCGCAAGACCGATATCCCCTTGGTGATGACGTTAACCGGGGTTAAGATGAGCAGCGTCCATCCTGTCACGGAAGACCGCTGTTTGACAACGATAAAGGACCGTTTGCCGATAGAAACATTCTGATCGTCGGATTCCTCCACCAGCTTTGCTGCTGTCTTTTGTGAAATAGTGTCATCGTTAGACGTGATGAACTGGCCATCCGGAGCGAGGAGTAATACTGTTTCTCCGTCCCCTTCCCCCGATAAAGAGTCTTTAAGTGCAAACTTGTCACGGTCAGAGCGGATGAGTAAATAGCCTCCAGTTGTGAAATGCCGATCAATAAGGCTGATCTGCCGGATCGCCACAAGCGACGTAGGATCGAGCGGATCAATACCGAACCAAACGAGACTGCCTTCCTTTCTTGTCGTCATTTCAATCCAATCCTCGGGTACCTTATCTCTAAGGGTACTGCCGTCGAGAGGATACAGCCTTACTCCGTCTTTATTATAAAGCTCAACAGATTTGATGCCGTCCGTGTAGATTTGGACCAGATTGATAATAGATGGCAGCGCTTGCCGTTCCGTAAAGGTAGCGGGATGACCCTCTATATCGCGTAAAAGGAGTTGCTGAATATAATCGTTGGTCGATACCAGCGTCGTCAGAGAATTGATCTGTTCGAGAACGCTTTCCAAACGGCCGTTAGCCTGAATTGCGGTTTGCTGAATATGCTTCTCCGCATTATTCTTGAGTAGCGTCGAGACTGAATGGAACGTAATCCCTCCAACGAACGTCAGAATGATGAGCATGACGGCGAGGAAACCGAGCAACATTTGATTTCGCAGCGTATTTAACTTTAACATCGACAGTATCCGCCGCATGCAGTCTCTTCCCCTCTTTATCATGTGAACATGAGATGATCGCCCCTATCTGTAAAAAAGTAAGGGCTTTCAACCTTTTCAGTCAATATATTAGCATGTTTGCTAATGATCCGCTAAGAAAGAATTATGGATTCGGCAAAAAGAACTAATATTTTTGCCCCAATACCGACTAGCGAGCATATTAAACCTATTTCCAGTAACCTTTCATATAAGAAAATCTTACTCCTAAATAAAAAAATCCCGATGATGTCTTCATCATCGAGACTACCTACTTTTTTATTTTTTATTTTCGCCAAAAAGTTGAACAATCTGCCTTGTCCATAATGTTAAACTCGATCATTTTATCAAGCAATGAGAAATCAACTGGGCTATCCCACCGGATCCGTAACAACTGCTTGGTGTGATCATAGCCAGCCTGTACAATTGCATCAGAGAAATGATTAATCCCTGCGATTTCAGGCGCAACAGCCATATGTTGTTTGGATACGCTAAAGCCAATAATATAGGTGTCGTGATCGGTGAACATAGGCTGATTCCACGCAATTTTCGGTTTTAAATCTGTGAATTTCTTAGTTACCCAACCCAACACCTCTTCCATTCGCTCCCGATGCTGCGGGTTATCAATTTGCGTTAAATATTCTGCGAAAACCTCCATGTCATTCTCTCCTAAAAAAATATTTTTGAATGGTCTAATTGATGTGACGTCATTCCAATTACATTCTCTTAGCATAATAATTAAACAGGAAAATTCCTAAAGAGATTTGAAAAACAAAAACACCACATAACACAGTGACTACAGTTTGATCTACTCCCATTAAACTAAACACAACAGTTAGAGCCATTAGGATGTAAAAGTTAACAATATTAGTTTTCCAACCCGCTTTTTCTCTTATTCTTATTTTCCGTTCGTCATTAGCCTCAATTTTACTCATTCTAATTTTCTCATCATTCTTTACTTTGTTCTGAGGCTTATTAAGCCATAACGAATACAACATATTTCCTACTCCAAGCACTGTGAGGACTGAACCCACACCAATGAGCAAACCGGAAATGCCTTTTAGCTTCTCGTCAATTAAAATAAATCCACCCATATAAACCATAATAGCACCTGCAATTGTTAAGAGCACCCATTTACTTACCGTTTTCATTTCCCAGCTCCTCCTCGTAAATGAAAATATCCTCAATACTCATTTCAAAAAATCGCGCAATCTTAAATGCAAGAATGATGGATGGGTTATAACGGCCATTTTCAAGTGAACCAATCGTTTGTCTGGATACTTCCAATTTATCCGCTAGTTCTTCTTGTTTAATACCTTTTTCTTTTCTAATCTCTTCAAGCCTGTTTTTCAATACCTTACCTCCTGAAGTAATTATGGAAAGTTAACTTTCCGTAAGGATAACATATTGAACTGCGCATGTAAAGCTAACTTTCCATAAAGTTATGTGGAGTGCTGTCATGACTTTCTCTGTAACTTTCTGAGCTGAGAATATACACTTAGCCGAATCTCGCAATATATTAAGAGGTTTTTGTTTCCTTGATCCTGCTGGCTCTTATATAGTCCTTTTTTTCATTTCGCTTTACTCGTGATAAGGTTTCACGGGAAATAACACAGTTTAAGACGCGGCATTTTGCTACTTCATCTGTAGAATTGGACATGAAAAATACCCCCCGTTAACTCCCTAATAGGAGTATGGGTGACGTTGTGTGTTTCGCGTGCGACAACTTATGAAAGAAAGCTTCAATTAGCTTATAGCTTAGCTCACCTCAACAATATGCAAAAATAAAAAATCCCGATGACTATTCACATCATCGGGACTAACGTATTCTGTTCAGTGACATTATAGTTGGTGTCTGAGAAATCCCGTACTTTCAAGGAATTTCAGGAGATTCGTCAATATTTTGAATTACATTAATGTTGGTAACCAATAATAAATCATTATTTCCCAATCACATTAAAGTTAGTAAACACAATTTATACTTTAAAGAATTCTTCACGATCTTGGTTGAAATATGAATAACTAAATGTTAAAAGTTCGCTGATAGCGCGGGGTTTCTCGATATTTAAATTCGTACAAAGCTACTTCTGGCCACATATTTTGATTAATGCTACGTCCAAGTTCAATAGCCAGGCCAGCGGGACCACTATATAATGCCATGCAAGCGCTCTTCTCCCTTAATGGTTAGTTGGACTGCCCGAGATACCAAACTTAGGGCTTTATCTGAACACGATATGGCACGGTAAGTGGACATCTCTTTATTTGAATCGCTGGGCTTGCCGTGAAGGCATGATGGTCAGTTCCGGAATGCTGACATGCTCAGGCTGTTCCAGTGCATAGAGTGCCGCCTCTGCAACATCATCGGGATGTAATGGCAGGACCTTCGAAGCAAACGCACGAATTTCATTCTGGGAATACCCGGCCACCTGAGAAAACTCCGTTGCCACCGCCCCGGGCTGAATCGTCGTAACTCGAATCCCCTGATCTATTGTCTCCAAACGTAATGCAGATGCTATGGCGTTAACGCCGTACTTGGTAGCGCTGTATGGACCTCCTCCGGCAATCACTTCCTTGCCGGCAATGGAGGAGATGATGATGACATCTCCCTTGCCCTGACCCAGCATCGGCGGAAGCCCGTAGCGCAGCGTCAACATTAGACCGTGTACATTCGTCCTGTACAGCTCCTCCCATCTTTCCAGATCCACTTCTACCAAAGGACTTCGATACCCGAATCCGGCATTGGCGACTACAATATCAAGACGGCCCCAGCGGTTAATCGTTTCATTGACCACATGCTGTACTTCTTCAGCCTTTTGAATATCAGCAGGTACTGCCATAACCTCGTACAATCCCTCTTTATGCAATTCCTGAACCAGCTCATCCAATCGATCCCGTCGACGTGCCACTACAGTCACATGGGCGCCGCGCTTTGCCAGTTTCCTAGCGATCGACGCCCCGATGCCGCTGCTAGCGCCTGTCACCAAAGCCACTTTGCCGGTAAGACTCTCCTTCTCATTCCAAGATAGCTCCAAATCATTCAGATTCATTTCGCACCCTCCCGGATTCCAACCTTATTTTGTTAAAGGCACGCGATGAACGCCCTTACTGCCTCCAGGTGCCGTTCCTATATATAAATATCCGTTATGGCTTGAAGCCGTAGTTATGCCATACAGTTTGCCTTCCGGATCATGCCAGCTTCCTATAAGCTCTCCCTGCGGGCTGAGCTCCACAGCAAGCCCATGCTTCACCGGTGCGCTTGCGCCGTTAAGCAGTGACTGCGGTAATTTGGCCATGTTACTGGCTAACCAAGGGTTGCTATGCATCTGATCTACAAAAGAAAGGCGAGTCGTGAAGAGACCGACCCAGAAATGACCTTGCTCATCACGCGTAATGTTATCTGGAAAGCCTGCGAGATTGTCCGCAAAAATATCAGATGTACCCTTCTCCGGTCCTTTGAGCCAGTATCTGGTCAACTGATAATGATACGATTCCGCCACAAGCACAAAATCTTCATCCGCGGACAAGGCAACCCCGTTTGCAAAATAGAGGCCTTCTAACAGGACGGTCGTCTTCTTGGTCATTGGATCATACTTCAGCAAACGTCCATGAGGCTTGTTCTCGGCAATTTCTTTGAAGGTCACGCTACCATAATTCGAAGTATCGGAGAAATAAATGGAGCCGTCCTTGGCAATATCAAGCTCATTAGCTAAATAGATCGGTTTGCCGTCCACTTGATCGGCCAATACCTCTATGCTCCCGGATGGGTTTATAGACAGCAGTCCCCTCTTGACATCCGTAACGATCAAATCGCCTTTGGCATCGAATATAAGCCCATTAGGCGTTCCTTTGGTGTCTGCAAACAGTTGAGCTTTTTGCGGATTACCCTCTGCATCGAAAGGAACCTTGTAAATTTTCCCGTCTGAATCCCCTGTATATAGCTGGCCTTCTTTATCGAATGTAATGAATTCCGGGAATTGAGGGGCATCAGTAACAAGCTGAGCCAAGCTTAGTTTGTTGTTCTGTTTCCACGGACCCGCTTCCTCAAAAGAGGGAGCCGTCGGTGCGGACCATTTTGCCGGTTCGATCGGTGAAGGCAAAAGTAAGAAAACGAGTAATCCTAGAACTAGCACCGCGAGCAGTGATAGACCCCATCTGCATATCCTAGCACGCAGTGAGCGTTTTGGACGATTCACGCCTTCAGTAGATTTAACGGAGCTAACTGGTTTATTGGGCATTTGAGCGCCTCCTATGTCATTTTTGAGAGACTTTTAGATTTGGACTACAATTTTACCAAAATATTGCTTTCCTTCAGCCAAGAGCGCGAATGCTTCTCCAATTCGATCTAGAGGGAATACACGGTCGATGACGGGATGTAAACGATGATGGGCAATCGCTCGATTCATCTTTTCAAAGTGATCCCGGTTGCCGACTTGACTGCCGCGAACAGTTGCGGCTTTATGCAAGATACTGGAGACATCGTATTCCGGAATGGTCAAGCCCGATAAGAACCCGACCATACTTACGGTCCCTCCAGTGCGAAGTGCACTTATGGATTTCCCCATCGTTGCCGCTCCTCCAACATCCAGAACATGGTCGACGCCGCCAGTCAGCTCTAACGCTGCCTTATCCCAGTCGGGAACTTCCGAATAGTTGATCGTTTGCCATGCGCCAAGAGCTTTTGCTCGTTCCAGCTTGTTGTTGCTGCTCGACGTGATGATGACTCGTGCTCCGGCCATAAGCGAGAATTGAAGCCCGAAGATGGAGACACCGCCTGTTCCTTGCAGCAGCACGGTATCACCCGCTTGCAAACCACCGTATTCGATTAGCATGCTCCATGCGGTTAATGCCGCGATCGGCAGGGTGGAGGCCTCCTCATAAGTAAGGTGATCGGGAATAGGGACGACTCCGTCTTCATGTAGAACGACATACTCGGCCGCTACTCCGTTCAACGGACCTCCCAGACTTTCTTCTAACACCCCTGGTCTTGGGTTGCCGCCAATGAAGCGCTGTTGAAAATTACCTGCTACTCGTTGTCCGACCTGAAACCTAGTTACTCCTTGGCCAATGGCTACAATTTCTCCCGCTCCGTCTGATAATGGAATGAAGGGGAATTTGACTTCGATCGGCATTAATCCGCTGAGGACCACTAGATCCCGGTAATTGAGGGAAGCTGCCCTCATTCGGATCAGCACCTCCGTAGGGCCTGGCGTTGGTTTGTCGAGTTTCATCATGGTTAATTCCTCAAAGCCGAAGCCGTTTTTCAGCTGTATAGCTTTCATCGTATTGTCCTCCCTGCAAGATCAGATTGATTACCCAGATTCTTATTATTGCTGCTGTATCCTTCACGCGGACGAAGTATGCTACCAACAAGCCGAAGACCTTGCTTTCGTGTAATGAAACGCGATAACTGCGCCCCTAGATAATTCTGTACACCCGGAACGACATACACTTTCCCTTTCTTCAACGCGCGAAGTGCAACCTCTACGACTCTTTCTGGCGTGTCTTTCTTTCCGACGGAGGCTTCTTCCGCTCCTACGACATTAAAGAAACTGGTGTCCGTCGAACCGGGACAAAGTGCGAAGAATTTGATGCCTCGGTCGCGGTTTTCAAACCATAACGATTGAGTAACGACAGGATGAACGCTTTCGTTGCCCCATATACGGCCATATAGGGAAGTGGTTGAAATCCGGCGGTTGAGGCAACATTGATAACTACTGCACCTGAGCTTCTGCGCAACATGCCCGGCAAGAACAAGTGGGTCATATCTACAACAGCGGCGACATTTAGCATAACTTCTTCATGTTGACGCTCGCCTGACACTTGTTCAAATAAACCATGTGTAGCAAAGCCTGCATTGTTGATCAGCATTTCGATATCCACTTTCAAAAGTCGACATTTTTGATATAACTCGCTGGGCGTGCCCTCTTTCGAAAGATCCATAGAGATTACCTCGGTTTTGATGCCATACATCTTTCTGAGCTCTGATGTCAGGCTCTCCAGCTTGCTCTCTGAACGGGCCACGAGTACCAAATGGCTACCTTGTTTGGCCAGTTGTCTCGCGAATTGCTCTCCAATACCGGAAGAAGCACCCGTGACGAGCGCCATTTCCCTTGCATTGTCATAGCCTACTCTCCTTTTAGTTACTATGTTATAATATAGAAACAATGTTACCTAATACTTAGAAGTACTCCCAAATTCGCAACTACTAAGAAAGTTAAGAGTCATCGTATTCGGTAACACTGTTTCCGATTGGATTCATTGTAACCACTCTATTTTAGAATGTCAATATGATTTTTGAACATCCAACCTCTCTTTGACAACTGCCTAACATCTGTATAAAATTCCTGATAAGAGAGCAAGAAACTTTGTTTCCTGACGAAAATATGATAACCAAAGGTGATGATTATGAGCGAGCAAGATATCTCCTCCAATGCGAACAAACGAAAGTTGAACACTTACCAAGAAGCTCGCTTGCAAAATTTTGAGAATCTCCGTAAGCTCGTTGTTGATACTGCGGCAACTCTCTTGCAAGAAGAGGGGCCGGAAGCCGTTACCGTGCGTAAAGTATCGCAGAAAATGGGTTGCTCGACAAAAATCATTTATAGCTTGTTTGTCAATAAAGAGGGCTTGGCTCAGCAGTTGTATCTGGACGGTTGTAAGCTTCTCGCTAATGAATTCGAGGGGACGCCACAAGCTGCTGATCCGGCACAGCAAATGCTGAACTTAGGAGAAACCTTTTGGCAATTTGGGCAGCGTTACTCCAGTTATTATAAGCTGATGTTCGGAGGAGCTTTCTTAGATTTCAAGCCGGACGAGGAAAGTATGCATGGCACCGTAACAGCCATGCGGCAATTATTGACTGTGATTAGCAATGCGCAAGAAAAAGGACTGATTTCCGACCAGTATGACACGGAGTCCGTTATACGTATATTCTGGGCCTCGCTCCACGGCGTTATTCATCTTTATTTTGGTGGACATTTGGGAGATGTACAATCGGCCCATACGGTATACAGGCAAACATTGTCTTTAATTGTCAGCTCGTTGTTGCCAGATCATAACACCTAAAGGGGAAGCGATCTGATCGACAAGTCACACAGCTATTACTGATAGAGCTGAGTGCCACAACTAAGCCGAATTCCATTTTTAGAAATGGCATAATTGTGTGTCTTTATGGCATCTCTAGGGGAATCATACTTGCAGTGTTAACGGTAGATTCAAATACTTTTCTTCTCCGTAAACGTCAAATAGCCCTCCAATTTTTGAAAAGATGGGGGGTTATTTGACGTTTACCCAGATAGCTTATGTCATCTATTCTCCCCCAAAACTAATCTCGAACCATCTGAATTTTCAAATCGTTCGCTAGTATCTTAGAACTTTTAAGCTTTTAATGTATTTTAGAGGGCCATGATTTAATTTACATTTTATTAAATCATGGTAATCAATTCTTTTGTATCATATAGACATTTGGTTAAATCATGACAACTTGCAATTGACAGGTTTCTAAGTAAGCAATGTGAGTCAGGCGAGTACCTAATTAATTGGCCCGACCGGGCAAAAGTTCTTTAATTGCATTGTGAATAACAAACGCTACAACTATTCTTCTTTGGAATTTCGATTAAGTAACCTTGATGTGAACGAAAAGAAACTCCATTCTCAAGGTGTTTCTGGTCTTTTTCGTCAAATTACAAATTTGCTTATTTTAGTTGGAATCCTAGCCCTTATTGTTATATTGGTCAGAATAATTTGATTATTGGCATATATATACTTGAAAGCTTTAAACGATAAAATGGCTAGAACGTTGAAGGTTTTAACCATCAACGTTCTTTTAGGTTTATATCAACTAGATCGGGGAGGACTAGAGCTATGTCAAGTGGAGCGAAAGGTTCTCTAAGATATTTACGAAGAAAATTAAAGAATCGATGGAAGCAGAGCAATGGTACAATAGTTAAACATAAAGGGTTCCACATATTAGTCATGCGTAATATGTGGAACCCTTTATGTAATTTGATTTTCTTAAGTTTAGGTCTTGATAATTTTCATTCTAGATCTTTTTTTTCTTCTCACAATAATCACATTTTCATCACAGTTAATCAAATAAAAAATGGCCCCGATTAATTTTGAAATCATCGAGACCATTCTAAGTGTTATTTTTTCAGCCATGCTGAGCTTGAAGAACTAACATTAATGTTTAGACACCAACTTTAATGTCATTCTACCCTTAGAAAGGACGAAGCCATTAGTTATAAGTTGTTTATGTTTATTCTGAGGTGCTGTTACTAATCATTAACCTATTTGTTTCAATTTAAACAATTATCTATAGATTCATGAGCATTTTAGAACTCCTTATATAACTACTTGTCATGCCATAGTATCCTGCTCATAGAATTCCACTAAAACAAGGCAATTAGGACGTCAATTCAGACCCACATCACACCAACCGCTACAGACTTTCCGATTCAACATTGAAACAAGCCGCAATCGACATCACCATCAGACAACTAAGCACAACAGCCAACATTTTTCCATCATTATAACTCCCTCTCTTGTTTCGGTTTTAGCCACCCTGCTGGGAGCTCTGCCATGTATACAATTGAAGGAACGGATATGTTGCAAAGGATCATAAGACCGTTGAATAATAAATCTATTTTTATAACTACCAGCGTTTTCAATCTAAGCTCAACCAGCGCGCGCCATATCAATTATCGGCACGCGTTGGTTCCTTAATTTTTCATCTGTCAATTTGGCAGGGGGATGCCACGATATACCGGCAACCTCTTACGTATCTAATGCGTTACAAGTGAATGCAATTGTCGCATGTCATCTTTCATCAGTAGGCGGGCTCCCTCTAAAGAAATCTCATTTGTCATCATCATTTCACTTTCTAATAAAGCTACAGCATCGTCCAGGATACATCTATCATCTCTAGTTGTTTTAATTCCAAGGAGTTTACAGCAATTTATATCTCTAATAATTTGGATTAACTCAATTGTTTTTCCGGACATTAACTTATTTTTCAACATAATTTTACGCTCCGTGCTGTTTGTTAGCAGTTTTGCTGGAACGTCTAAGAATTGCTTTCTTGCTTCTTTCAACTCATTCGTCGTTGAAATCGGACGAATGGTCATTTTCTCTTCATTATTCACAGGCAAATAAAGTATCAACCGGCTCCACGGAATAAAGATCTTAAGATACTTTCTTGTAGTACCACTAAATCGGTGATATTCAACAGACTCGATAAAGCCCGCTCCTTGATTGGGGTAGAAGATTTTAGCACCTACATTTATCATGCTTTCCACCTCTTATATTCGTAATAATACCTTGTCTAAAAAGACTAGAGTCTAGCGTTTACGCTTTCTTTTTAAAGAAGCAATTCTTGTTTCTTCTTTTCGCTCGCTAGCCAATTTTGCTGCTTCTTCAAGACGTTCTCTTTCTAGTCTTTTTTCGTTCGCTTCATGTTCACGCTTATTCATTAATTCAGCGAATACTTTCTCTTGAATTACTGGGTTGCGCATTTTTAGAAACTCATCAAACGCTTCCGGGTACAGAAACTTTTTTTGTTCACTTTGATTAGTGAATGCGACAGCAATACGTCCATTGTCAACATTTAAAACTCTTCCTATGCCGAAGTTAATATGAATAACTGGCTCATCGAATAGATTCATAATTTTAGACCTCCGCTGTTCTATCTTGTACCAGTAAATCTTTCAGAAATTTCCCGGTAAAGCTATTTTCACAGTCACTTACCTGCTCAGGAGTGCCAGCACATATAATGTTTCCACCGTTCATGCCACCTTCGGGACCTAGATCTATAATATAATCGGCATTCTTTATTAGCTCCAGATTGTGTTCAATCACTACTACTGTGTTACCTCCGTCAACCAGTTCATGTAAGATATTAATTAACTGATGAACGTCTGCTGTGTGTAAACCTGTCGTCGGTTCATCCATCACATAAATGGTTGATCCTGTGGCAGGCTTAAGCAATTCTGTTGCCAGCTTTATACGCTGAGCTTCTCCGCCAGACAACGTGGTGGAGGACTGCCCTAATTTTATATATCCCAAACCTACTTTGCACAGTGCTTCGACTTTTTTACGGAGCTTAGGCACATTAGTGAAAAAGACTTCAGCTTCGTCAGCTGTTAAATCTAAAATGTCAGCAATACTCTTCCCTTTATAGTTCACCTGCAGTGTTTCACGGTTGTAACGTTTCCCTTTGCAAACATCACATGGAATATACACATCAGGTAGAAAGTGCATTTCAATTCTCATAACTCCATCGCCTGTACAAGCTTCGCAACGGCCGCCCTTGATATTAAAAGAAAACCTTCCAGCACCATATGCACGAACTTTGGCTTCATTGGTCAAAGCAAACAGTGAACGTATATTATCAAATAAACCAGTATATGTTGCTGGATTGGAACGAGGGGTTCTCCCAATTGGACTTTGATCAATGTTAATAATTTTATTTAAGTATTGAACCCCCTCTATATGTTGATGCTTCCCTGCCTGGGTACGTGCACGATTAAGCTTGGATGCAAGGCTCTTATAGAGGATTTCATTGACAAGACTGGATTTCCCAGAACCGGATACACCCGTTAAACAAGTCAGTGTGCCTAGAGGAATGGAAACATCAATTCCCTTCAAATTGTTCTCTTCCGCTCCAAGTATAGTCAAGAATTGTCCGCTTCCACCTCGGCGTTCGGTGGGAGTAGGAATTCGTCTGCTGCCAGACAAATACTGTCCAGTTATGGATCGCGGTTCTTCCAATATGTTTTTCAGCTTTCCTTGGGCAATGATCTCGCCACCGTTTATTCCCGCACCTGGCCCAATATCAACAATCCAATCAGCATTCCGTATCGTTTCTTCATCGTGCTCGACAACGATTAATGTATTCCCTAATTTACACAGGTTCTTAAGAGCTGATAAAAGACGTTCGTTATCCCGTTGATGGAGTCCGATAGAAGGCTCGTCCAAAATATATAGAACATCCGTTAGACCGGCACCAATTTGAGTAGCCAGCCGAATGCGCTGGTTCTCTCCACCGGATAGGGTACTGGAAGTTCTTGCTAGTGTTATATACTCCAGGCCTACATCTTTTAAAAAATCCAGTCTCCCTTTAATTTCATGAAGAATAGATTCAGCAATGAATGCTTTTGGTCCATTCAGACTCATATCTGTTATGAATTCCAAAGCCTCAGTTACTGAATGTTTACAAAACTCAGATATACTCCATCCTTCAACAGTAACCGATAAAATCATCGGATTCAGACGATCTCCCCTACAGCTAGGACATTCCAAATCAGACATATAACTCTCTATTTCCTTGCGCATAGCTTCTGACTGTGTTTCCCGGTATCTGCGATCCAGATTATTGATGATGCCTTCAAATGGTTTGTTAATAACTTGGTGCTCTTGTCTATCCACATGATTATCCTCTACTTCCAGATCTTCACCGTGAGTCCCAAACAAAAGAGCGTCCATAGCTGCTTCCGTAAATTGTCCGAATGGCGTATCAAAATCAAATCCATATTTGCTTCCAAGGGCTTTATAATAATTATTGTGAACATTATTCCATCCGTTGGCAATAATCCCATTTGTATTGATTGAACATCTTAAATCAGGTATGACTCTTCTTGGATCTATCTTTAAATGAAACCCTAAACCCGTACAGATATTGCAGGCACCATACTGATTATTGAAAGAGAACATACGGGGCGTCAACTCTGGCAAGACAAAGCCACATTGATGACAAGCAAAATTTTGTGAAAATATTAGTTCTTCATAGTTGCCTGTCTTTTGAATGAGTACGGTATCCCCCGACAGTGAAAACGCAATTTCTAGGGAGTCCACTAATCGTTGGTCATCTTTCTCCTGCACTGACAACCTGTCCAATACAATCTCTATTGAATGTTTCTTAGATTTATCAAGATTTTCAACTTCATCTAAACGTACTATTTCTCCATTAATACGGACCCGTACAAAGCCATTGTTCTTAGCTTGTTGCAAGACTTCACGATGCTCTCCTTCTTGCTCCTTAACTATAGGAGCCAAGACCGTATATTTCGTACCCTCAGGCCATTGCTTTATATGATCAACGATTTGATCTACAGACTGTCTGCTTATTTCTATATTGCATGTGGGGCAATGCGGAACTCCAATTCTGGCCCAAAGCAAACGTAGATAATCGTAAATTTCAGTTACAGTTCCAACTGTAGAACGTGGATTGCTGGATGTGGTTTTTTGTTCTATTGAAATTGCAGGCGATAATCCATCAATCGAGTCTACATCCGGCTTATTTACGTTACCCAGAAAAAGTCTGGCATAAGAGGATAAGGATTCTACGTACCGCATCTGACCTTCAGAATGAAGTGTATCAAATGCCAAGCTTGATTTTCCAGAACCGCTGACTCCAGTAAAAACGATAAATTGATCTCGCGGAATTTGTAGATCTATATTTTTAAGATTATTCTCTCTTGCTCCGTGTACTGTTATGAACTTTTGCATAGAGACCCCCAAACATACAGAATTAACGAAAAAGCATTTGTTATACGGCATAGTGTTTGATCAAAACTATTATACTAAGAATTAAAAAGCAGACTTGATAAAGTCTGCTCATCCTTCTGCTCACTGTTCCTTCACTTCAACTGGTATCTCTTAGGTTACATTTGATTGTATAATTTATTGACTTGAAACCATCAGTGTGTTAGCTTTCTTTATGCACCACTTTACTCCAGATATTCGCCACACGGATAATCGTTATATTGCCTTTTCAATTTAATTACAATACTCTTATCCGGATGAGTTACTTCCTCAAGAATTTTATATTTTTTGCGACTACTTTCTAACTTTGCTTTGAAATTTTCCAGCTCTTCCTTAACACCCGCCTCAACATACTGAGGTTCCAAATCCTCTTTTGGAAGAAATTGAACTGTTTGCTCAACACATGCAAATTTTATTCGTCTCATATAATGCTTACCTCCTTGGTTATATATAAATTTTAACATTACAAAAAAAAATTATCTAAGCAAAAAGAGGTGAGATACTTTAAGTTTGTTCAAAATACACAACCTACTTCTTTTTATTTTTGTGCATTTTGTACAATTTACTTTTTAGGAAAAATAGAGAGGAGCAAATATATCTTCATACATTTGCTTGGCTCACGTTAAAAGATAAGCACTCTAGCTGTCACTAGTGGAGCAAGTGAGCTCTGTATCTATACCTCAATAAATTCTTGAATGTGTTCTTCCACAAATTGCTTTTCGAGCTTTCTTAAAGCTTGAAAAGCAATTTGGTTTATGCGTTGTCTGGGAAACCCCATACATCATTGCAATCTCCTTAAGAGTACGAATTTCCCCATCCTCTAGGCCATAACGTAACCTAAGTATGTTTTTTTCCCGCTCAGCTAAAGTATTAAGAACACTATCTACTTTTCTTTTCAAAAAATTACGTTCTGTCACTTCATCCGGCTTGCTTTCGTTCGTATCCTCAATGATATCTTTAAGTTTGTTCACTTTGACTTCTCCCACTTCAAAATCTAAAGATAAAACTTGTCTTTCTGCCAGATTTTTAACTTGAAGAATTTTGGTTGCACACATGTTCATAGGATTCACCATTTCTTCAGGTTCAGGTTCACGACCATTTTCAGTCAAAAACAAATGTGAAGTCTGCTTCCATCTTCTCAATGACCTCACAACATGTGTTGGAAGTCTAATTAATCTTTCTTTATCAGTGATAGCTTGCTCTATGGCATGTCTAACCCACCAAATAGCATAAGTGCTAAACTTGAATCCCTTGTGAAAGTCAAATTTTTCAACCGCTTTTATTGCCCAGATTCCCCTCCTGAATTCATTTCTCTCGCTCTTCTCAAGCAAAGCATACTCTTTATTCACATGGTTCCTCCTCACTTCTTTTTATAATGTTATTAGTTTGATCAACAATATTATTATTCTCGCTCACCTGCTTGGGCACGCTCATTTTGTCGAGTCCCCATTTTCTAATCTCATGTTCTAGTGTTATTGCTTGATCGGGGTTATCCATTAATGTTTTCTTCGCCGCTTCTCTGCCTTGGCCAATTCTTGTATCTCCTTTATAAAACCAAGATCCAGATTTCTGGACAAACCCGCATTCAATTCCTATATCTATAAGCTCACCCATTTTCGATATACCTTCTCCATACATGATGTCAAACTCTGCAATGCGAAAGGGTGGTGCCAATTTGTTTTTCACGACTTTTACTCTGACATGATTACCAACACTCTCGCCTCCATTTTTAATGGATTCTATCCGGCGAATATCCAGGCGAATAGAAGAGAAGAACTTTAGTGCTCGTCCCCCGGATGTTACTTCCGGGCTTCCAAACATAACACCAATCTTTTCTCTCAACTGATTTATAAATATAATCACACACTGTGTTTTTGATATTGTTCCTGTCAATTTTCTCAACGCCTGACTCATTAAACGTGCTTGCAAGCCCATGTGAATGGCACCCATCTCGCCCTCGATTTCTGCCTTAGGGACCAATGCAGCCACAGAATCTACAACAATAACATCCACTGAACCAGACCTAACTAATGCTTCCGTGATTTCTAATGCTTGTTCACCTGTGTCAGGCTGTGAAATAAGCATGGAATCCACGTCAACACCCAGGGCCTTTGCATAAGTTGGATCCAGTGCATGTTCAGCATCTATATATGCCCCCGTTCCTCCTAATTTTTGAACTTCTGCTACAATATGAAGAGCTAATGTGGTCTTTCCAGATGACTCTGGTCCATAAACCTCGATTACTCTGCCTTTTGGCACTCCACCGATTCCTAGTGCTAAATCTAAACCAACAGAACCTGTAGAAAATGTTTCTATCTTTCTGTTTACTGATTGTTCACCTAAACGCATGATAGCCCCTTTTCCAAACGTCCGCTCTATCTCTATCAGAGCCTTTTCCAACATCCTTTGTTTTTCACTCAATAATGAATTAATTTGCATAATTATCCCCCTCGTTTAATAAAAGATATTTCAAAACCACTGAAAAACTGAATTAAATATAATATAACAAATAGGCAAACTCGGATTTCCGTCTTAATCGTCAGGCTGTCCGTAAATTGAGTTTGAGAACAAGTTGAAAACAGTTGGAATTCTAACTTTACTCACGTGGTAAATGGAAGCCTATAATTTAATATATCATACGCGTGTCAAGAGGCTTGAAAGGGGAACTTGGTGTATTGTAGTGTATATTTACGATTATATTTGAGGGTTCTGACACTATTGACAGAGGCATGCTATAATAAAAATCACATAAGGAGCTGAACATAATGAATCAGGAAATAATTATTCGAATTTATGAAAGATTAAGCCAAACTTACCCTACTTTCGCAGAAACAGAAAATGAGTGGGAGTCTAACACTTTATTTTTCAGTCTAGAACTTTATTAAATCCTTACAACATAAAAAAGCCGCTCAATTGTATGAGCGACTTAAAAAGTAAACTGATTATGCACAGTAATTACAATCTATTGTGTCAAGACACTTACAATATTGTTAAGTTACTCACATTATTGTCTAATAACTAACTTTAATGTCATTCTACATTACATGTCAGGTGAAATAAATGTCTGGAACCGATTTTGTTGATTTTATTGGGTTCGCCGCGGCACGTGATAAACAAGCAAAAAAGAAAGTGTGGAACCACCAGGAATTACCATGTAAAGAAAGTTGGGAACCAATTGATTCAATGGCAAATGAGATAGATATTTTTTTAAAAATTTATATATCTTATCCTTTGGGTTTTCTTTGTTATTGTAGATGTGTCTAAACATCAACCAAGCGCATTTTTTAAGAAGGTCTTGGCTTCTTATTATGTTTCCAAACCCCTTTTTGTACAGTCAATAAGAATCCAGCTTATCCGATCCAGAATCATATACAATTTATATACATAAAAAAGAACTGGATTACCCCCTAATTTTTCTTTTGTTTTTGCAGGTAAATCATTTCATGAAGTTAAAACACCGATTGCAACTAGCCAATTATTAATGCGTAGTGATAAACCAGCTGACATTCTTAATGGTAAATTAGAAGATGAACTAGAGAAAATAGATCACTTTATAGAGCAAGCATTATATTACTCACGTCTTGATTCTTTTTCAAAAGATTATTTCATTCAAGAAATTTCTTTAGAAACTGTTACTGGAGCTAGTATGAAAAAATACACCAGGACGTTTATTGCAAAACGTATTCAGGTTGAACGAACAAATTTACATGATCTAGTGGAAAGCGATGCAAAGTGGCTTTCTTATATCGTCGATCAACTCGTAGCAAATTCATTGAAATATATAGATGACCATGGGCAAATTAAGTTTATTGGAGAAGAAGATGACAACGAAAAGCGGCGCCTAATTATTCAAGATAACGGCGTTGGTATTAAAGCTGAGGATATGGGTCGTGTATTTGAACGTGGATTCACAGGATTTAATGGTCGACTACATACCCAATCGACTGGAATGGGTTTATATTTAGCAAAACGTCTTTCTCATAAGTTAGGACATGACATTTCTATTGAATCAAAAGAAAATGGATATACGAGAGTTACATTACATTTCCCCAAAAAAAATCAATATCATACGATTGCTAGAACATAAGAAAAGAGCATATTTTCTAGAATGAAGTGCCCCTTAGGCGAATCCGATGAATATCTAGGGGCATTTTTATGCTAGACAGAAAGATCAGATGTTTAAACGTTATCCAGAATCACTCAAGATTCAAGCGACTCGTCTACATATAAAAGAGGACTGAAGTTCCCTTAAGATTGCGAACCACCTGGAACAACAGTTACTAGACGTGACTGAATTGATCTTCACAGCGATCAAGGAAGCTAGATACGTGTCATAATGCATACCACGATACACTGCACCGGTTGCAGGTCACGCCAAGGTAATTGCTCTTATTCCTCATCAGCATTTCGGTAGTGCCATTCTCATCTTTTCGCCTAAGTTGCCTTCCTGAGTTCATTGGGCCTCGTCCAGTTCCGGCGGTACATACGGCACCCACCGACAAGACACGGCAAGGTCCTGCAGCTGATCCGCTGCAGGTACTTTAATTACATGTCGTTGGAAGCATGTAATTTAAGTACCTTTTTACTTCTGTATCTTTCCATGATGAATGGAGAGGATGGTGTTATAATAGTATTTTATTAAATTACTAGAGATAAAATTAGTATACCACCTAGAGAAACAAATGATGCAATAAGGCAGGCGGCAGTGAAGCTCTTAAACATATCCGGTAACGATAATCCTAAATATTCTTTTACAAACCAAAAACTCGAATCGTTGACATGGCACCAGCCAATCGCTCCGGAACCAATGGCGAGAACGATAATTTCCGGACTCAAACCAGGATAAGCAGCTAGCATAGGTAGCACCATGCCTGCAGTACTAATCATGGCCACCGTGGCGGAACCGATAGCAAGGTGCATAAGCCAAGCTATGAGCCAAGCGAGAATAATTGGGTTCATATTTAGTGACATCAAAATCTTAGACAATTCAGTACCTAACCCACTGTCAACTAAGATGGCATTAAAAGCTCCACCGCCACCAATAATCAACAAGATGCCAGCAATCGGTCCAAAGCATTGTTCTGTAAGCGTTAACAGGTTTTTCATTTTCAAACCACGAGAAAGACCTAACGTATAATAAGCTACAAATACCGAAATGAGAAGTGCTATAATTGGATTGCCTAAGAAAGTTACAATAGGCAATAACGCAGAATCTTTTGCGAGAAACAATGTACTAATCGTTTTTCCTACCATAATGATTAGAGGCAATAGGATAGTAAATAGGGTAATGCCGAAACCTGGAAGATTCTCAGTTGGTGTTGCAGCGTTCTCTTCTGATTCTTTTAACACCCCAGTCTTGCACTTCGTACTGATAAACTTGGCCCAAATTGGACCAGCTAAAATGGCAGTAGGAGTTCCTACAAGAAGAGCATATAGAATGACCTTACCTACATCAGCCCCCAAAGTTGTAGTAATTGCGAACGCTGCCGGATGTGGAGGCACCATCGAGTGAACGACCATCAGCGATACTGCCAAAGGAATTCCAACACGGAGTAACGACATCTTAGCTTGTTTGGCAACGATGAAAACCAAGGGAAAAAGTAAAACAAATCCTACTTCAAAAAATACGGGAATTCCGGCGATTAAGCCGACAATTGTCATTGCCCAGGGAGCCCTTTTTTCTCCCATTTTTTCTAGTAATGTTCGTGCAAGGCGCTCCGCTCCGCCAGATACTTCCAACATTTTACCTAAAATCGTACCAAAACCGATAACGGTGGCCAGAAAACCTAACGTTCCAGCCATTCCGTTTTCAATGGAAGTTGCAATCTTAGGAAGAGGCATACCTGTAGCAACCCCCACAAATATACACACTAATATTAAGGATAGAAAGGGATGTATTTTAACTTTAAGAATGAGAAAGATGAGAATTGCTATAGATGCAACTAATACTAGCATCATCATTGTTGCAGTGTCCATTGTCTTAACCTCTCCCTATACTATAGAGTAAATTAGCTCATTGCACCTTTACGGTAGAAATCATCCATAACATCTTTGGGAACCATGCCGCCACCAGTAGCCCAAAGAATGTGAGTGGCATTTTGCATCTTCTTTTCAAGGTGATTATTTTTTAAATAATCTTGTCCAAAGGAAGAAGCGTACAGTTGAACTGGTCCGATAAATCCTGCAACTGCCGATGGTTCTAAGAATATTCCTTCTGAATCGGCTAGCTTTCTAAGGATTCGATAGAGACATTCGTCTTGAATAGTAAAGACACCACTAATATCTTTCTCTAGTGCTTTGCCCACAAAGCCAGATGGTCTCCCTACGGCAAGCCCATCTGCTGCAGTAATATTATCAACGCCAAATTCCTGAGCTGATACCTCGCTATGCTTACGTGTCATTAAACCTAGCAACATTGCCGGTGAATGGGTTGGCTCTGCATAAAAGCAATGGACATTGTCTCCAAATACTGTCCGCAATCCGAAAGTAATTCCGCCAGGAGCGCCGCCTACACCGCAAGGTAGATAGACGAAAAGTGGATGATCCTGATCGACTAGAATCTTCATGTCATTTAGTTGCTTTTGGAGCCGTTTAGCTGCTACGGCATAACCAAGGAATAACGTTGCAGAATTTTCATCATCAACGAAGTGGCTATTGGGATCTTCCTGGGATTGTTGTCTGCCTGCCTCTACTGCTTTCCCATAGTCGCTATTGTGTTCAACTACGATTGCACCTTTTTGCCGCAATAAATCTTTTTTCCATTGTTTAGCGTCAGTAGACATATGCACAATAACTTTGAAACCTAATTGGGCACTCATAATACCAATACTAAGACCTAGATTACCGGTTGATCCGACCACAATCGAATAATTCGAAAATAGAGTCCGAAATTTTTCATCTGCCAGAATGGAGTAGTCATCGGTTATTGACAGCATGCCGTGTTTAAAAGCTATATCTTCGGCCACTTTTAATATTTCGTAAATTCCTCCACGAGCCTTTACAGAACCAGAGATGGGCAGGTGACTGTCACATTTAAGATATAATGTTCCCGCTATTTCCTGATTGAACATTTCTGATAACTTTTGCAACATTTTAGGGATGTTGACTAATTCAGATTCGATGATTCCGTTTTTTTCCTTGGTCTCCGGGAATACTGTTGCTAAATAGGGTGCGAAGCGAAGCAGTCGTTGTTCCGCATCTTCAATATCAGCTATCCCTAATTCCGTGTTAATAATTCGGTTGTTGCAACTCTCAAGCTGCGGGTTTACCCAGAAAACTTCCTGAGTATCAATGATTTTCTGCAGTTCCGGTAATTCATTTTTCCATTCTTCGACTGTTTTTCCAGCAATGTTGTTAGTCATTTTTTACCTCCGTATTAAAATGGATATATTTTAAATCCAAAAGGTGATTTGGGGTGATTTTTTATATTTATTTTTCTGCGATAAATTCTATTTCTACTTTGCCTCCCTTAGGAAGACCTGCAACCTGGATGCAGGAACGTGCGGGTTTGCTAGACTTGAAGTAAGAGCCGTAGATTTCATTCAGACAAGTAAAGTTGGCAAGATCGGTCATAAAAATAGTCGTTTTTACAATGTCCTCGAAAACGTATCCTGCTTCGTTCAAAATTGCGGAGATGTTCTCCATCACTTGTTTTGCCTGTAATGCAAAGTCATCATTCATTTCACCTGTCTGCGGATTAATTCCAAGTTGTCCAGATGCATACAAACGTAAAGCGCTTACAATCGCTTGCGAATAAGGTCCAATAGCAGCGGGAGCGGTATTAGTCATAATTGTTTTTTTCATAATAATTTTATCTCCTTGTTTTGAAGTAACATTCCCATTAATATCTAATTGCACTTCTAATTGCAGTATATTAATATATCTGCACCTCCATTGTAGATGATATTCTAACGGAGACCCAAAAAGTTAAATCAGATTTAATAAATTAAGTACAAATGAATATTAGCATTTTACGTTTATTAATTCAAGCATAATATTTATCGATTTTTTGGTAAAAAAAACCGTTTATGTATTTGCTAGTGTGAAATACACTTGCAAATACATAAACGGTCTATGATTAGACTAAAATGTCGGAGGAGTAATAGCGAAAATAACGGTTGCTTCGTTATCCGATCTATTTTCCCACTTATGTTCTATCCCAGGTGGTATTTTTACACTGTCTCCATGATATAAAGTCTCCACATCGTCCCCAATAAATAATACTACCTCACCCGCCAATACATACGCGACTTCTTCACCAATGTGTCTCATAGGTTTTTCGGCAGACTGAGATTCAGGCGGTAATTTCATTAAAACCATCTCAATTGAGCCGCTTAAATCCGGAGACAATAATGAATATTCCCAATTGTTCGATGATGGAAATATGATTTTTTTTCTGGAATTTGCTCTGGTAATTAAATCTTTAGTTTGCACAAATTCAGTAAATAAACTAAATATAGGAACTTCCAATGCATCGGCAATCATGCGTAGAGTATTCAGTGACGGACTGGAAAGTCCCCTTTCAATTTGACTTAACATTGATGAAGTTACATTCGTTATTTCTGATAACTGTTTAATAGTATAATTCTTATTTTTGCGAAATTTTGCGATTGTTTTACCTAATTCTAGATTATCCATAATTCATCTACCTCTTAAAAATACCTCAAATTTAATTAATATGCCGTTCCTGAGCTTAATAGCCTATAAATATAAAGATATCATAAATCTTAGATATTTTAAAGTTTGATTAGATTTTTTAGTTTCAGAGGCTTGATAGAAATCGCAAGAACAACAAACATTAATATGATTATTGGACTAACAGTTAAGTTATCACCTTGTTGCATATCTTAGTAATCTTCACACTAGGTTAGTTAATAATCCCTTGCTTCGTAATTTCCACTTGTATTACTGGGGCAAAATGCACTTTTTGATAATTGCTGCCCCAGTCTTCCTCCTGCTTTTTCCAAACACGTGGATGGAACGCCATAAGTTGTCTACCGATCCCTAATCCATCACAGCGAGCTATTTGCATTTTTTTCAGTGTTTCTTGAGCCAGACTAGTCATCTCTTTCGAAAGATACTTGTTTAATTCTGCGACCACTTTTTTCTTATCCAAGCGATCTTTCGGATATTCAATTACACTCACTTTCAATTTTAATTTCAGATGAACCGTAATTTGCTCGCCCGATTGAACCTTTACTTTCATTTTTCGCTTTAACTTTTCTACATTGAAGGTCAGAAAATCATACCTGTTTTGAGGGTTCTCCTCTGTAGTACTCATTTCCCCTGCCGTGCTCATATTTTGGGTGTATCTCGTCACTTTCCCCTTGCTGCCTTTCAATAATAAGTACATTGTTGTTTCTTCCGGACTCAGTGTACCTGTAAACTTATGGTTATGAAACATGGCAATACGAGAAACATTCACACGAGCCCCTTGTTCCATCAGGTAAGGAAGAACAAAATCTTCCCCGGGGTCCAACATCACAGGGTAGATCTTTTCAAGTGTCACCTTGGGAACGGTTGTCGTCTCTTCTTTGCTCTTGATTAATTCATCAATTTCTTCTGCAATCAAGACATTCCCTACTTTCATTAGGGAAAGTATATCTTCCGCTTTCCCTTGGACCACTCCGATCCTGGCGTTTAAGGCACTCTTCGGGTCACGGTAGAACACTTCGAGGACCGGATAAATATCTTGTTTGGCCAGTTCTTCTCCAATGAGAAAAAACCGGTTTTTATAAGCACGAAGATGCCGTGATATCTGATCGTCTGCATGACTGCGAGCTTCCATAGGCGTATTGCCATCTGTGGATATAATATCGTTTTTAGGACTCTGTTGTTCGCCTGATGGCACGTCCTGAATGACAAAAGTTGCTCGAAGCTTACCATTCGGCGCGAGATCAACCCCCGCTCCATAGAGCAGACGAGCATCTTTTAATAGATCTTGATCCCAGCAGCCAGCTATAAATAGGAGGAGGGACATAACCATACACAAAAAGCAGATTCTTTTCATCTGACTTACGTCCCCCTTTTTCTCATAAAGTACGCGAAACAAAGCAGGATCACAGGAAGTCCAATCACAAATGTATAATGAGTAATCTTAATTACTTGATCGTAGAAGTCAGTGACCGATGGTTCTTGAGCAATCATAGCCAGAATAAAGAGTATGCATATGGTATAGGGGACGGCCTTTTTATGTTCGCCCCGGTGAAAGAAGTGGCCCAACCCAACCGTTGCCATATATATCCAAGAGACAATGGCATTGCTAACTACAAAGACCCATAACGACAAAAAGATCAAGTCGATCCGTTGGATGATCTGAAAAGAAAAACCTTTCAGCATGTAGAGGAGAGGTTCTGAAACCGCGGGCATGACCGCCGGGCTGAAAATGACTAAACTGGTAAACACCTCAAAGGTGTAAAAAAGTGTAATCACCATACTACCTAAAGAAGCTGCCTTTAATTTTCCGCTGCTCTTCCCTTCAACGAAAGGATAAAGCACCAATATCACTTCATACCCTACTAAAGGAAACAATGCCTCATTCGCAGCTTTGAAGATATTCCCCCATCCCGCTTCGGTTATAGGAAAAATATAACTGAAGTTCGCATTGACATAACCGCTCAAGGATAATGCCACCAATACAATGATCGTTAATGAAGAGATAACGAACAGCCTGGCAATCACCCGAAGGTTTTCTTTAGCCAAGTACATACAAGTGAGAAGGGCGAGAATTAATAATGCCCATCTAGGCGTTGATAGCAGCACCCACCTTCCTACGACATCGGCAAACTTGGCCAGAACCGTTCCTGCAGAAAAAAGAAAATAGCCAATATAAAGAAAGCAAAGTAGATTCCCAAGAAGCTTCCCGGTAATCTTCGGCAAGAAACCGTATATCGTATCGGAAGGAAATCGTCTGCAAAGAGCCCATAGAATCAAAATAATAACTTGTACAGCCAATCCCGCGATGAGGACAGAAATCCACCCTCCTCCCTTGGCGCTTGCTTGCATTGTATGAGGAAGCGTTAAAATACCAACCCCCACTTGAGACTGTACGATAAAAAACATGAACTGACCTTGCGTAATCTTACTCTTTTCCGGGATCATCCTGTTCCCACCCTCTTGAATTTCTTTCTTGAACATACTTTTGGGGATGCGGATCATGAGGACGTTGATTGAGACTCCAGATCGGAAAACGCACAAATGTATCCTTCATATCTTTCATTCGAAGAGGCATGACAGGCGAAAAATAGGGTGTACCAAAGCTTTCTAATTTACATAAGTGAATCAAGATGAATAACATGCCGAACGTAATCCCAATCAAACCGAACATCGCAGCCAGGATCATGAGCGGAAAGCCCAGAATGCGTGTTGCTGTACTTATTTCATTAGACGGTGCGACAAAAGAGGAAATAGCCGTTAAGGCGACGACGATAACCATGGGATAGGATATCAATCCTGCACGCACGACTGAATCACCAATGACCAGACCGCCAACAATACCGATGGTTTGACCTACCCGGCTCGGCAAACGAACCCCTGCTTCACGCAGTACTTCTAAGGTAATCTGCATAATAAGAGCCTCCACTATAGGCGGAAATGGAACCCTGTCTATACTGCTTTTCACGGAAAAAATCAAATTTTCAGGAAGAATTTCAGGGTGAAAGCCAATAACCGCTATATATAAAGCAGGTATAAGAGATGCAATGATAAAGCTCACAAAACGAAGCAAACGAACAAACGATCCGGCAATCCACCTGCTGTGGTAATCGTCAGGGCTTTGATAGAAAGCAAAGAAAGTCACCGGTAAAATCAGCGCAGACGGGTCTCCATCAGCTATAATAACGACACGGCCTTCCATGAGATGAGCTGCCGCCCGGTCCGTTCTTTCTGTATATAAGATTTGCGGAAATAGAGAAAATGGGTTATCTTCAATCAATTCGGCAATGAACCCAGGCGAGATCGTGATGTCCATCGCAATGGAACCGATTCTTTGATCCACTTCTTTGACCAGATCCGGATTCGCCAGATCCTGCATATAGAGAAGAGCTAATTTTGTTTTGGTTGCCTTTCCGGTCTGATAATAACGAACGACCAGATTCGGATTCTCGACGCGCTTCCGAACCAGATAAAGATTCGTCATGAGGTGCTCTATAAATCCATCATGCGCGCCGCGAATAACCCCTTCATTCACTGGCTCCGAAATATTTCGTGTATTAACTGCAGCTACATCGACAATAAAGACTTCTACTATACCTTCAAATAACAATACACAATTCCCTTGAATTAAGGCGTAAGGCACCTCGTTGAGATCCGATTTTTTCGTAATCTCCACAGAAGTTATGACTTCATCCACGTTTCCTTCACTTTTTTCTTCTAGAGGCTGGATGATCTCTTTTTGAATTTTCTGTAGATCCGCCAGGGATTCTAGAAAAACAATAAGACCCTCCGTTTGATTAAATCTAATGCTTCTCCATTTTAAATCGCTTGAATGAAACAGCTGATTTTCAACGTACTCCTTATTTTCTTGTAACAAAGAATAAACACTCATTCTCTCATGCGGCTTATTTTCAGTCGGTTTTTTCGTTAATAATGTCCTTAAAAGACTCATCTATCCACTCCACCCATGTTCATTCCAATTTCGGTTATTATAACCATTGAATTCAGGATTATTCCAACGAAAACCTTATCTGCTCGGACCCTCTTTCGCGTCACTACGCCCTTTCCCGTTACATCAATGTTTTGACAGAGAAAAACCCAAAACTAAAGGCGGCCTTAAAATATGGTGTCTTTATTTGCATACTCTTGGTGCATTAGCTAGCCTGCCCGTTAGCCAGACATGCAGCGCACGCGCTGCACCACAACAGATGAAAAATAATAGGGTCCGTCAATACTGCTACTGCGGCTGGAGAGGAAGGTCGATGAACTATGGTGCCTATGAGCCCATCCGTTAGTCTTACTCCAACGAGCACGGTGCATCACAGATTGTCGCTCCCTTTCGGGAAGCACTCGCGGGAGATTAATCCTACTGTCAATCTTTCCTAAAGTTTGCCGCTCCCCACCCCCTCCACCCAATCCCCCAAACTCCTTAC
>NZ_CAKMAB010000048.1:0-38556 GCF_924513355.1 Paenibacillus pseudetheri | reverse complement strand
TTCCTTCAGATTCCACCTCACGGTGGACACCCTTGCCCTTGGCTAACGGTAGGCGCTCGCCAGCCCCCGTTCGGGACTTTCACCCTAAAGATGACGCCCATGCTGGGCGTACCAAAAAAAGCAATCCTTGCCTTATGGCTTGGATTGCTTTTTAAAATGGAATGATCCAACTTTACTCATGTATGTTATCGATAACGAATCAATAAATCTATGGGGTAACGCCCCGCATTGCGACCATATAAGGCTAGGCCTCCACCCTCTGCTTTAAGCTCCAATCGGAAACTACGATTTCGATCTAATTTAGCCGCTAACTGCCCTGGTACACTTACTTTACATAGATAGCCGTAAGAGCCCGCCTCATCCAACTTATTCGCTAATGGCTGATAATGCCAAGATAATACACCTCGGCTGTCGGCCGGATCATCTGGCAAATAGAAGGAGCCAATCTGTTTACCTTCTACCAGAACATTCACACGTGAAGGATGACGTTCTTCGTCAGTCATATAGTACGTATTGGGATTATACTCCACCCTAGCGTCTGCACCGTGCATGAGATCAAGTCCCATTTCATTTTGCTTTGCGCCTTCAAGATTTCGAGCCAATACTCGCTTTGCGCCGGCTTCGAACATGATTTCGATCTCGCCAATCATCTTTTTCTCCATACCATCTGGAAGAGTTACATCATATGCATAATGGCCTTGCCCAGCCCCATTGATTTTTGCGCACTGAATAGCTTCCCATTGTTGTTCAAAGTTGTGTTCTTTATACGCATCCACAGGGATATTAATACAATCTCCACCCCCTTCAAACCTTACACTCTGATTTCCGCTTCTAACATCAAACGTAATGAAGTTGCGTGTGATTACCTCTTCCTTATTATTTATCAAGGAAACTGCCAGCACCGCAACTGCGTCCTGATCAGGCATAAGAACATACAGAGGAAGTAAATCTGCTACTCCATATCCGTCCCAATTCACGGACATATGCTCACTTTGTGCAACAACTCGCGTTCCCAAATTGTCGTACCAAAGTTCCCACTTCACCTGTAAATGCTGTCCATGATATTTATCCGAGAAGCTGGAACGAAGGAGCGGAATTTTAACTTCATCCATTGCGCTTACTGTCTGGCATGGCGGTGCATCGATCACGATGAAGTCCGGTGAATGTAGATCAGAAATCGTCATACCGGGAACAAAGGCATCATAACCAAAATCTTTATCGCTGCCGTCTAACCGATAATAACCATTGAACTCGTTCGTAACGTCGCGAAATTCGGTAAATACAAAACCACACAGCTTATCATGCCGCCGGAATTCATTCATCATATAACGGTAATGCCATGCTAAATCACTGTCCCCTGCACCACCTTCAATACCCCACACGTTACCACATTCGCTGTTCATTAACGGGGCATCTGATTGCACATTACCTCCGATACAGTTAAAGTCTGAACCCGGGAATGTTCTAGCTACAACCTCGTTCAAATGAGATCTAAGCTGATCATAACCATTAATGTAGAAATGCCAAGTATTGATATCAGATTCCACATGATCATAGTTACAAGGTGAGTTATCTTCAACGATTCTAGATGGATCAAGCCGTTTAGCCCAATGATATTTTTCCCGAACCCATTCCTGTGTTTCTTTGAGATAACTAGTCTGCTGCTGTAAATCACTCGTCAGACGAATGTCCTGAGCGTTCGTCTTCAAGCCCCAAGTCTCATTAAACATTACCCAAGAGAAAATGGATGGATGATTATAGTCTCGTTCAATAATCTCGAGTGCTTCACGTTCATACGAGGTACGTGCTTTTTCATCCGGATTTCCCCAAAAGCAAGGCATGTCTTCCATCACCAAAATACCCAGTTTATCCGCCCAATATAGTTTGCGTGGTTCCTCTGGCTTGATATGAATACGCACAAAGTTCAGTCCCAAACGTTTCATTAGATAGATTTCATCCCGCATGTCTTCATCAGACGGATAAGTGAAATAGCCCGTTTTGTGATAAGACTGGTCAAGGGTACCGTTCAAATAAATCGGCTTACCATTAAGGGTAATCCAGCGATAACCACGCTCATCAAAGCGTACTGTTTGGATTTCTCGAACTCCGAAATAGGTGCTGACTGTGTCTGTGCCAAAAGATCCGCTAAGTTGGAGTTCGCCTTCGTACAAATAAGGTGTATCTGGACTCCACAAAATTGGATCTGTGATATGAATAGAGAGCTTAAATTCATTCTCCCCTGCGATAAGATCTATTTTCTCAGTATGCAATATAGAATTCTCTGCGAATTTCAGCGTGAAATCAGCTGAACCAGCTTCTTGTGCAATGATTCTTGTAGTCATGTTCACTTGCCCATCAATAGTGGTCACAAACTTAGTATCTTTCATATAAGTCTGGGGCCGAGATTCTAGCCATACGGGCTGCCAGATTCCGCGAATTTCTCCATATCCCTGTTTGCCACGTGCTTGGTAATCGTGATCGAAGTCCTCTACTCTGACGACAATTGTATTCTCTAAATCTGCAACCCAGTGCTGAGTAACTTCAAACTCAAACGAGCCATATCCACCTTGGTGCGAACCAACATGTACTCCGTTTATCCAAACGTCACATGAATAATCCACTGCCCCGAATCGCAAAAATAGTCGTGTCTGTGAGTCGATAGACTGCCATTTCAAAGTCCGCCGATACCATCCTATCCCTTTATGATCACTGCCAATACCTGATAATGGACTTACCCAAGAAAAAGGAACAGTAATCCTCGAACTGTAAGCGAATTCGAAATTGGAATACCAATGTTTGCTAATTCCTTCATTGTTTGGATCAAAGCTAAATGACCATTCCCCATTCAAATTCATCCATTCGTTGCGCTGCCAATGTGGATGCGGATGTTCGGGACGAGGAATCGGAAGACTCTCAACATTCAGTACTGAAGTTGTCATGATATGAGCACAGCCTTTCAAAATAAGAAGTTGAGCTCATTTTAGCACCAGTATATAAAATCCGCAATGTATATTATAATTTTACAATATTGAATCTTCAGTGTACAATATCCTCAACCTATCCTAACGAAAAGGAATACAACCAATGAATGATATTTCGCAAGAAACGATACGGTACCCTGCTTCACGCATATTAGATGTTGCTAAAGCACTTTCTGGAGATGTCAGAGTCCGCATTCTTGAAGCCCTTGGTGACAAGCCTATGAGTGTCAGTCAATTGGCCGAAACACTTGGCGTAGCTCAACCAACAATTTCAATCAATGTACAGACCCTTGAGCAAGTTAACTTAATCTCATCTACACAAGGAGCAAATCGCGAGAAAATATGCGCGGTCACCTGCCGATCCATCCATCTCGATCTTCCTTCGAAGCTAGGCGATGGTCTGCATCAAACGGAAGAAATACATATGCCCATCGGGATGTTCTCCCGCTGTTCTATTCAACCCTCGTGTGGTATGGCTGGAAAAGACGGCGGAATCATCGGTTCTCAGGATGATCCACGGGTATTCTACATGCCGGAACGTGTTGATGCATCTCTCTTATGGTTCGCTGACTCTGGTTATGTCGAATACTATTTTGCCAATCCACTCCCCCCTGGTGTCGAGCTAGATGAGATTCGGATTTCGGCTGAGGTTTGTTCTGAAGCACCTGCATTCCGGGAAGATTGGGCAAGTGACATCACATTAACTATAAATGACCTACATGTCGGTACTTGGACTTGTCCATCAGATTTCGGTAACCGGAAAGGAAAGTTAACACCCGAACGTTGGAAGAGTGGTACAGAATATGGAATGCTGACAGAGTGGAGTATCTCAGAACAGGGTAGCAAAATAAATGGAATTGCTTCTTCCCCTACTACAATTAGCTCACTGCAGCTGGCATTTAATGAGCCCATTCGAGTACGCTTTGAGATTCGCGAGGATGCCCTCAATAGACGAGGACTAAATCTATTCGGAAGTGGTTTCGGAGACTACTCACAGGATATCATCCTGTCGTTTGTGCGTCGTTCAGTATTGGGTACATGATAACACGTAAGAATTGCACACCTGAAACCAGAGAAGATCGAAAGCTTCAGGTGTGCCAGTGGACAATGTTTTTTTACACAACAATTACTTACGCTTATCTTCAGCTTTTTTGATATTCTCAGCCACTCTAAATTTCACGATCTTACTAATTAATTCATAGGGCATCGGCTGATTAAGAGGGAATTGAATGGATCCTTTTGCTCCTTTATAGACTGATAATTCTTCTTTAAAAGCATCAATCCCATTAGGCGTTGGATAAAATCCAATATGGTTTTTGAAAGCTGCAAAATGCACCAGATTTCCGTGCAGTTCAAAAGTAGGCATCTGATAACTAATCTTTTCTTTTGCATCAGGTGCCGCTTCCTTTATAACTTTTCTTATTGTACTAAGGATTTCTTGAATCTCCGGTGGAAACTTGGAAATATAGTCATCGATTGATTCATATGTGATTCTACCTTCCATGTTAAATCCCCTCTCTATTTCAAGTTACATTTAACTTTGATGAAGTGCTGCCAATGCCTCATCTTCTGTACTCTTGAACAATATTTTATTCCCCTGATTGCATTCGTAAATAAAATCATTCAGACTTTTACTATTATAACCAGTAAATTCTCCTACAATAGCAACTCGCATCTGATAGTTTGTATACTTTTGAAGAATCTCTCCGGCAAACCCCGTCTTTAACTCAAAAAAATCATCTGTGATTTGTTCTTTTCTTAGAATCATTTTATCGCATTCTTGATATCTCACGTTTGCCATTAGATCCAGTGCATCATTTACATTATTAATTACAATACCCTCGCTGGAAATCAAAGCTACTGTTGAATTGTCTTTACGGTTTAATGTGATTTGCATTCTAAATTGCTCCTTTTTCAATAAGAAATTCTTTTACATTGTGGTTTCCTTGTTGGATAGCTATAGCTAATACGGATTCACCACCTTCAATTTTAGCATGGACGTTAGCTCCGTGTTCGATTAACAAGCGTATCAGCTCCACATTATCCGAATGAAAAGCTGCAGAATGCAAGGCAGTATGCCCATCGCTATCAAAAATTTGTGTCTGAGCCCCCTTGTTCAATAGCAATTGGATAACACTCATATCCCGCTCCCCAGCAATTGCAGCATGAAGTGCAGTATTAGAAGGAATGAAACTAATCTTAGAATGGGACACTGCATCAATGTCAGCCCCGAAGTCTAATAACACCTGCACCGCTGCTTCTTTACCGAAATGTGCTGCATATCCCAAAGGTGTAAGACCCTCGTTATTTTCCGTATTTACTAGAGCCGGATGGAATTCTAGAATTTCTTTTAGCCGTGCAGCATCGCCATGTTGTGCCGACTGAAAAACTTCATTAATGCTTTGCCGTAATTCCATTAGATTTCGCCTCTTTTCGATTGATGAAGAAATGATTTAGCTTATTTTTTCTGGATAGTTAAGCCATTCTCCTGCTAACAAGAAGAAACGACGTTGTCGTCTTTTAAAGACGATAACCATTTCTCGTAAAATATAAGGATAATGTATAGCGTGAAACTTATACTTTCATATATTTCAAAACAATAGAAAACATAAAAACAATACAAATTTATTGTAAAACAATAAATTAAATGCTAAAATCATGAAGTCATTAAATAAGTGAGGTGTTTTAAATGAATGTTAAACGAGGATCAACCACTTTCTTAAAAATAATTATTTTTCTGGTTGGAATTGCAGTGCTTGCTTTGTGTATCTGGTTGCCTGAGATAGCGGTAAGAGATGCAAGAGTACATCCAGATACGGCTTACTTCCTGATTCCCTTTTTAGTATGTGCTTACGGATTCTGTATTGCGTTTTCTGTTGCGCTGTATCAAGCATATAAACTATTAAACAACATCGAAAAGAACAATGCTTTCTCTGAATTATCCCTTAAATCTTTGAAGATCATAAAGAAATGTGCTTTTACAGTCATTTTCCTCATTTTGTTAGGAATAGTAAGCTTAAGGGTGCTTGCGAAAGTTACAGTTAGTGATGATGCATCGGGTCCTGAATCATTATGTCTAATGGGTCTTTTAGCAACAAGTATCATCGCAGCCATTGTGGACGCACTTCAGAAGCCATTAAAAAATGCCCTAGATATAAAGCCAAAAAATGTATGATTCACGATCAAATATTAACATTAGAATTTAATATAGCCAAAAGAAAAGAGTATTCAATTCGAAGGTTATCGAATGAATACTCTCTTTTCAACGGATCTTGTGGGTCACATTTTAAATTAAATCAGACTTTTGAAGTAGCCGCTTAACGATTGCTGCAACCTCAGCTCTGGTCATATCATCCTTGGGAGCAAACACATTGCTGCTTCGTCATTGATTAATTGATATGCATATGCAGTATTAATCGCACTGTTATACCAATCCGTAGTTTTAACATCCGAAAATGGTGTTGCTGTTTGACTCAATCCTAGTCCGAGACCGCGAACGACAATCCCCGCAAACTCTGCGCGGGTAATCGCTTGATCAGGTGTAAACTGACCCCTGCCAGTCCCTTCGATAACTAAACGGGAACCCATATCATTCACTGCCTCTTTTGCCCAGTGATTAGCAACATCACTGAATTCAAGCGGATGCCAGATTACAGAGTAAGTGCCACCACTAAGGCTGTTAATTGTAGCAAAATATTTGCCTTCAATGACTATCACATCAGTAGGTACATGATGCACTGAACCATCAGAATCAATATACACACCGGTTGTAATCTTATTCGGGTCCATCCCCTCTGGAATAGCAATTGTCGTTTCACATACGTATTGAATTGAGAAAGTTCAATACTCTTATCTCCGTAAATACCTCTAGCTGTAAAGTTTACTGGTGCGCCGACTAATGAAAATGATCCGTTTTGTGCAGCTGCTCCTAATGCCTTAACTTGATCGGCAGTTGGAGCGCTGATTTCAATCTGTATTTTAATATCTTGTAAAGCTATAGACTTGCCAATCTGCGCGGATAAGGCCTCAATATCAATCTGCCCGGCAGGCAGTGTAAATGTCGTATTTCCCGTTCTGATTTCAAGTACTGCTTGATTTCCCTACATATTTTTAGCCATTTGTCCGTTTAGTTCGCCAACGATAACATCAGATTTTCGAGTGGCAGTGATAGAAACCACAGCACCTTTACCTTCAGCGGCGAGCTTATCTTCCAGCTTCTTCTGATCTAAAGTAATAGTGGTTAAAGTTTGATCATTCCGTTTACCATTCGTTGCAGTTCCCACGGTTTCCGCTTTACCATTGATTAAAATGGAAGCATCATTTGCCACTTTAGCCGGCGTTGCTGATGGAGTTGGTTGAGAAGGAACATCAACACTGGATGGAGCGCTCGGGATGACTGTATTGGATTTAGTAGATGATTCGCTAATGCCACCTTATTGATTGCCTGTACCGTGAAGGAGTAGCTAGTACCATTCGTTAAGCCACTGATTGTAAGCGGACTTCCAGTTCCAGAAACCGTTAATTCTCCCGGATTAGCCGTTACTAGATAACCTGTGATTTCGCTTCCCCCATCGTTCACCGGCGGTGTAAAGGTGATGATCGCTTGACCATTCTCTGCAGTTGCAGTTACGGATGTTGGAATACCCGGTGCTGTAATTGGCTTAGCAGGAGCCTTCACAGTTACTTCAATGCTCCTGTCCATTTAGTACTCGGCGGACAAGATATTAATGTAGATATTGAGGAAACCGAAGTTATTTACCGTAAAAAAATACCTGCCAGCTTGCTCTCCGTCTCTTATTTTTCCAACGCTGACCACTCTATGCTGACGAAGAAGAATGCCGCATCCCCCTTAAGGACTTATTTAACCGCTGTTTTCTTTCCACGACAATTGGTGGATGATCAATATTTAAATGATCTTAGTCGATTTGTGAAGACACCACCGCAACCTATTTCCAGGTAAGAAGTCTGGCTATTGACTTTACCCTTAGGGGAAGGTGCATAGTGGAATTGATCATTAAATATCGAAGAAATGGAGATGAGATTGTTGCTGTCCATAGGAGAATTCTCGAAAATATGCGAAGTGTCAACAAAAACACTACGGTATTATGATGAAATCGGATTAATTCATCCCGATGAGATTAATCCCGAGAACGGTTATAGGTATTATTCCATCAAACAACTAACAAAAATGCTCTTTATCAACCGTTTGAAATCTTATCATTTCTCACTAGAAGAAATCAAAGACATTCTGGAATGGGAGCAGGATCATTTTGAAGAGAAGCTTAGTGCAACCCTAAATCTCAAAAAAAGAAAACTACAAGCGAAACTACGAACTTACGAATATACATTAAAGCAAATTAATAGTGATGTTCTAAATTTAGAGAAAGGAATATCGATGATGTCCTACCTAAATAAGATAGAAGTGCAACTTGTTGAAACCAAACCAATGCAAATTCTTTTCACGCGTCAAATGTTGAGCAGTGATGATTATGCACTTGGATATGGTAAGTATTTTAGCCAACTGTATGAAACTATTGCCACTGAAAAGCTGACCTTGCTGGGTACGCCAATAACAATTTATCACAGTGAAGAATATAATCCTGCCGGGAATGATACAGAGTTCGCCCTACCTATTGAGGAGATCGTAAAGGGAACGAGAGAATTACGTGAAGGGCTATGTGCGAAGTCTGTTTATAAGGGCCCTTATTCAGAATTAACATCGGTTTATGCGAAGCTCACAGAATGGATAGAAAATGAAGGTTATGAAATGGTGAACTCACCCTATGAAAAATATATAACAGACCCCACGCAAATTACTGATCCTGAGGATCTTGTTACTGAGGTGTTTTTTCCAGTTAAGAAAAGATCGTAGCCACACTCATATTCACACAAAAATTTGATTAAAGGAGTTACCTTAATGAATAGAAACTACTGGCCCACGACAGACTGGCAAACTTCAGATCCGGCTACCTTAGGAATGGATGCTGAACAACTTTCAGCCCTAGAAGCGAAGATTAAATCCGACTATAGCAATATAAACGGAATTGTAGTAGTGAGAAATGGGGCGATTGCCTATGAACAATACTTCAAAGGCTATGGAACGGATGATCCGCATCATGTGGCTTCTGTAACGAAAAGCATCGTTTCCGCCCTCATTGGTATTGCCATTGATGCAGAATTTATCAAGCATGTTGATCAGAAGGTGCTGGATTTTTTCCCCGACTATGTTCCCGACGATGCTGCTGCCAATCTACAAAAACGAGAAATCACTATACGCCATTTGCTTACCATGACAGCTCCCTATGCTTTTGAAGACTGGCACGAGCCACTGGAGCAACTCTGTAAATCGTCCGACTGGATCAAATACACACTTGATATCCTTGGCCACCAAGGGAATGTTGGTGATTTTAAATATTCCACCGCGGGGGCGCACTTACTGTCAGCTGTCATCACTCGTTCCACAGGAAAAAGTGCCCGTGAGTTTGCTAACGAGCGATTATTCAGACCTATTGGCATGACGGAAATCCCTGATTATGAGATGAAATTATTTGGGTTTGATGATTTATTTGGGGTAAATGTGAAGGGATGGGTGGAAGACCCCAATCGTATCACCACAGGAGGATGGGGACTTACGTTGTCTCCACGTGATATGGCGCGTTTTGGTTTATTATATTTGAACCGTGGAAAATGGGAGAATAATCAGATTATTTCGGAGACATGGATTGAAGAATCAACAGCGATGAACCCTAATCATTACGGTTATTTGTGGTGGCTACGCGAAGAAGATGGGATTTACACTTACTCAGCGTTAGGTGATGGTGGTAATGTCATTTGTTGCATTCCAGAAAAAAACCTCATCGTAACCATCGCCTCAGAATTCACACTTCAGCCTCGTGACCGGTGGCCTCTGATTAAGGATTGTATAATTCCGTCTGTATTAGAGTAAAAAGTTAGAAACATGCTGGTTGCCACTTCATTAACATCAAGAAGAGCAGCCAGCTGTCTACACTCTAAATCATTTTACTTCAAGGAAAAATAATATCGCCTTCGTTACTGCTTACATCAAAAAATCCTACTTTGTGTTTTATAGCCAACTCCCGCATCGCCGTGTAGGCTTCGTCAGCTAGGGAATAAGCGAACGCCGCATAGATGACGGATGTGCCAAGCGAGTAGTCAGTCAACCGGTTATCCGTTCCGGCTTCCTCCATCGCCTCAAAAATCTCATCCTCTACATTCATATTAGGAAATTGCTCGGACAACTCACTATAAAAGCGTTGCAGCGCCTCCGATAAAACTGATGGATCATTATAGGCATGGTCTTCCGACCATTGCACTTGCTGCTCGTACCACTTCATAAACGCTGCTCTCTCTTTCGGTGCCTTAGACGTCTCGAATGCCATCAAATCATAACTCATTAGCAATCCTCCTCTATAGCTCTTCCAGCCTCAACCCACTTTCTCAGCCTCCTCCAATCTGGGATCGTCCCGGCTCTGTCTAAAAAAAGGCTACACCAAGAATGCCAGAGGCAACGATAATGGTGAGTGGATGCAGCTTATATTTCATTAAACCATAAAGTGCAGCGAATACAATGATCAACGTGCCAATGGTTTGCCAAGTAACGAAGACGTTGTCCACGCTATTTAAACCAAACCGAATCGCAGCATAGGCAATCAAGCCTGTAATCACTGGACGCAAACCATAAAATAACGTTTTAATCCATTGACTGTCCCTCACCCGATAAAAGAAGATGGAAATAACGATAATGATTAAAAATGAGGGCAGAACCATACCTAGTGTTGACACAATTGCTCCTTCGATTCCGGCTATACGATATCCGATTAAGGTTGCACTGTTCGTCGCAACAGGCCCAGGTGACATCCCTGCGATGGAAACTACCTCTTGGAATTCCCTCTCGGATAACCAACCACCAGCCATGGCTTCGTGCTGAATCATCGGAATGATGGCGTACCCTCCTCCAAAAGAGAGAAGGCCAATTTTTATAAAAGTGAAAAATAAATTCCAAATCACATCGCTTCCCCCTAGATGTAATACTCCGGATAATTCGACTCTTCATCAGAATCATTCAAGGAATCCTTCTCCGTCCGAACTTGGAGCCCTAAGAGCTGTTTGATTGGCATATATACAAATCCGATAATTAATCCAACTGCGATCACGTAAATGGGATTGATTCCGGAAACTAATAAAACAATCGGTATAACCAACGCCGTAACAGCGGTAGTCTTGTCAAAAATAGCGTTCTTGGCCATTCGATATGCTGCTACTAGGATCAAGGCAATAACAGCACCATGAATCCCCTTCATGGCGGCAATAACTTTTGGTTGGTCGGCCAGTTGTGAGTATACGGTGCTAAGCAAACAAACAATGATAAAGGTTGGAATCGTAATCCCAGCGATTGCAGCAATCGCACCCTTCACACCAGCAAGACGATAACCAATGAATGCCGCCGCATTTACACCTACCCCACCTGGTGCTGCGCCAGCTAAAGATAGAATTTCATCCATCTCCTCTTCCCCCAGCCATTTCCGTTTAGCGGAAATTTCCCGTTCGATCATAGGGATCATCGCATAACCTCCCCCGAAAGTTACGGGACCGATTCGAACAAATACCCAAAATAACTGGAACAATAGACTTATCCTAAGGTCTGTATTCGTCATCGCATTTGTTTTCATAGTTGTTCTCATGGACTCCACCCTTATATTTTCTGTCATAATTTCATTATATCACTTTTTCCCAAAATGGAATTAAGTTTTTTGAACGGTAAAATACAATCTAGGGTTTATGCGTTATACTATATTAATGTTAATAAATACAAACTTTATAAAAAACGATCTTACTAGTTCATCCTATATATAGCTTGGAGGTATATCGTGGAAAAGCGCTCGACACACATTCCATCCCCAAAGAAACTCCTATACGACCGAATCGCCGAACAAGGCACAGTTTCCAAATCGGACCTATTACAGACATTCTCACTTACCAAAAGCACAATGACCCGAATATTAGATGAGATGACGGAAGAAGGCTTGCTGATAGAATGCGGATTTGGGGAATCTAGCGGAGGTAGAAGACCTATTTTATACCAGATCAATCCTTCCTACGGCTACATCATCGGTTTAGAGATTTCCAGGTTGTATTCTTCCCTTGGTTTATTTGATATGCAAATGAACCCAAAATCAATTGTGCACTGGAGAATGGACCAGGCATTCACACCAGAAAGATTTATGGATCATGTAAGTAGTCAAATACGCGCTTTTCTCAGGGATCATCAGTTAGTGGACAGTCAAATCATTGGGATAGGAATAGGGGCCGTGGGACCGCTTGACCGGGAAAATGGTTTAATCTTAAAACCGCTACACTTCCCTTCTTCAGGCTGGAACAATCTCCCGATATGCAAACTGGTGGAGGAACGAACGGGCTTCAAAGCTTTGCTCGACAACGGTGCCAATTCCGCACTTCTTGGAGAACGATGGTCCATCCGTCACGCTAGCATTCAACATATGCTCTATGTACATGCCGGAGCAGGGCTCCGCTATGCGATGATGTCGCATGGAAGTATTGTTCATGGCACGATGGATACGGAAGATGCCATTGGTCAAATGATCATCCAGACAGACGGACCCAGATTAAACAATGATGGGAACTACGGTGCTCTGGAAGCATTCGTATCTGTACAGGCGCTAGAACAAAGCGCACGCTCAGAGGCGAAAAATGACAACGACCTGATCCTCCAAAGATATAAAGTCTCGCCTGAGAAGCTAACTTATGATGTACTTGTTCAAGCCTTTAGAGATGGCAATCCACACGCACGTGAATTATTTACTCAAGCCGCCATTCACTTCGGGATTGGCCTCGCCAACGTTATCAACCTGTTACATCCTGAGACCATCATTCTAGGTGGTGCACTCATCCACTCTCACGAGTTGTTCTTCCAAACGGCGGTTGAAGTGGCACAGCGAAACACTTACCGTTATCCTGAATACCAACCTCACTTCACTCTAGGTACTTTAAAAGAAGAAGCTGTGGTGACTGGAGCCGCTATTATGGTAAGAAATCAAATGGTTCTTTAACATAACAATAAGGTTGTCCCACAGCCATTTGCATGATTGTTGGGACAACCTTATTTAATTTGACCTATAGTGGTTGACAGCAACTCTTAAATTTTTAACCACTTCCGCATATACAAGGATTATTTCGACTTGGAAGATTGTTCGGGTGTAATTCGAAAGCGGCCTGGTATATCACTCTTCTGTGAAACAAAATCCATGCAAGGGATAAACTGAATATAGGGAAATTGTTGTTCCTGGTAATATGACATCAACTCGTCTAGATCATTACTGCCTTTCCCCGAACCCGTTATACGATGTGCATCATGAATAGACTATGGACCATCCAGACTAATCCCGACCAAAAAGTTACACCTTTTGAAAAACTTCGCCCATTTCTCATGAATAAGCGTTTCGTTGGTCTGCAGTGCATTACTGATCATCGTATGTGGTAGAGCGTACTTAGCATGGTGTGAAATCACACGTTCAAAATACTGAAGTCCGGCTAATAGCGGCTCCCCTCCCTGCCAAGAGAACGTCGCTATTCCTGATGATCTTGTCATGTCCTGAGCGATAAACCGCTCCAGAAGATCCGTATCCATTACTCTGATCAGTTGCTGAGCTTGTCCCCCTGCAGTGCTGTAATAGCAATAATCACAGGCTAGATTACAATCCTCTGAGACGGTTTTCCATACGATTCTGCCCCTCCTATGTAAATACTAAAACATCATAGCAAGTCGAATAGCTGGACAAAAAACTGCACTCCCCATTGCCCATTGCGACAAACTCATGAGAGCGTGCAGTTTCTTTGAGGATGAGTTGCAGAATATGTTGGTATCAACCCGGCTGCTTCAAAATACGATTCAGGATTGTTCAGTGAGATAACCAGCACGTGGGTGTTACCCCCGAAAATGCTTACGGAATTGTATATTTACCACTAAAATCCACTAATTGGGAGATAAGAATTTCAGATGGGAAGACCTCTCCGATTCGTAAGATATTCCTCATCATTAACCTAAAAAGGCAATCGAACGTTTTACTTTTCTTGCAAATGCAACGGGATTATCAATCGACTCCCAGTGAATATACATAAGACGTGGATTCTCAAACAACCAGTGATTATGGACTGCTGTTACTTTGATCCCGTTCCTGCGAAGGTTTGACAGCAATCGATTGACTTGGTTCTGAAAGAGAGCCGTTTCCCCTAAGCACAATGCACGGCCTGAACTGTCCAGTGATTCAAATGAGAACAGTTGATAACGGACCAATGGAGATGTGGTAGCTCTTCCTAAAATTGAAGCGTTTACTTTCCTGTTTCTGGTGACAAAACAAACCGGCCCCTTTGTAATTTCATGCTCGGTTGCACCTAAAATGGTTGAAAATTGGTTACATAGTCTTCTAAAACGGGGACTTGCTTTCACCTGTTCAGCCATACGAAATCATCCTTTCAGAATAAGTTAAGAATCCAACTTCATCGCTCCACTTCATTAACCCAAGAATGCAATGGATTCTTTAGTTTTTCTAGCAAACGCAACTGGATTGTCAATGGATTCCCAGTGCATATACATTAAACGAGGGTTTTCTTTTAGCCAGTGATTATGAAGCGCAGTCACTTTTATCCCACGTTTACGGAGATTCGACATCAATCGATTCACTTGATTTTGATGTACAGCAGTTTCTCCCAAACAAAGCGCGCGGCCTGACTTATCAAGAGCTTCAAACGAAAACATTTGCATTTGCACTAAAGGAGAGCGCGTTCTTCTTCCCAGGATCGTCTCCCTTAAATTTGTCATGCGCATGACAAAACAAACCGGACCTTCTTCAACTTCCGATACACCACCTAGAATTTTTCCAAATTGCATACAAAGTCTTTTGAATTGCGGGCTAACCTTCACCTTTTCTGCCATATAAATCCTCCTTTACTCATTTTCGAAATATCTTATGACCAAAAAAGAAAAGTGTATGGACGAAACACTAAAGATAAACGAATATCAGGTTGTCGTGTTGACTCTTGTCAAAAGAAAAAGCCGAGTGAAAAACAGGTTAAATACCTGAAATTCTTCGGCTAACAAGGGCCCATCTGTTTCATTCCACGCTTAAGTGTGAAAAATTCTATCTGGAAGATCTCATATGTACAACGATGGCAATAATACGGATTCAAGCGAAACTAAATAACCAGTCACCGATAGACTTCCGGAGACTGGTTATTTTAACTTGTAAGGTGTTTTAACCCCGTATCACAAACGGGGTACTTTTTTTATTACATGTTGTTTCATGAAATACGGACGTATTCCTTATTCGCTGTTTCCAACATGGTTTTCCAATCCGCAAACTTCGTCTCTCTAACTACATGACGATCAAAAAGTTCATCAGGTATGTCAGCAACATCTTCTTCTGTCTTTACTTGAAAGTTCCCTTTGATTACAAACTCATCGAAACTCTTGCAATTGGAATACTTACTCATAAACGCTTCATTAAATAACTTCTCGAATGAGATATGATTGGGATCTTCTTGATACGTTTTCTGACCTTGCAACTCATTCATCAATTCTTCCATGGTCATTGGTTTTTGTCTTCTCAAATTACCACTCCTAATTTTCTGTTATAGTTATAGAATATCATGTTAATCCATAAATCACACGAATCCTAAGCTTACCATAATTTTGACTATTTCACCTTTCAAATTTCACTTAATATGCAAAGGATCCGCCTCTATACTTAAAATATAACAAAAAACCTCCCTTATTCATAAGGAAGGCTCTTAATATTAGGACAATTTCACCAAGCTGTAGTTTTTCTTACCCTTACGGATAATGATAAACCGGCCGCCGATAGCTTCGCTAGCTGTAACTTCCAGTGCTACGTCGCTAACTTTCTCACCATTCATGGAGATTGCTCCTTTGGTGATATCTTCACGTGCTTGACGCTTAGATGGCTCGATACCAAGATCAACCAACCACTCTACGATATTTTTAGATTCCAGCGCAGTTTCATAGGTCGGCATTTCCTTGAAGCCTTGCTCGATCTCATCAGCAGTTAGGGATTTGATATCTCCACTGAACAGAGCAGCAGTAATACGTTTAGCCTGTTCCAGCAATTCTTCACCATGCACGAATCTGGTCATTTCTTCAGCAAGTGTTTTTTGTGCTTCGCGTTTATGCGGTTCAGTCTGTACTTTTTCTTCAAGTGCATCAATTTGCTCTTTAGATAGGAACGTAAAGTACTTCAAGTATTTCACAACATCACGGTCATCGGTATTCGCCCAGAACTGGTAGAACTCAAACGCAGTCGTTTTGTTTGGATCGAGCCAGATTGCTCCTCCAGCTGTTTTACCGAATTTTGTTCCATCGGCTTTCAGCATAAGCGGGATCGTAAGACCGAATGCTTTTGCTTCGGGTCCTTCTTTTCTGCGGATCAGATCCAGACCGCTTGTAATGTTGCCCCATTGATCGGAGCCACCAATTTGCAGCTGCACATCTTCATGCTGGTACAGATGTAGGTAATCTAGAGATTGCAGGATTTGGTATGAGAATTCTGTAAAGGAAATTCCGCTGTCCAATCTGCTCGCTACAACATCTTTGGCAAGCATCGAATTGATGCTGAAGTTCTTACCATAGTCACGCAAAAATTCGATCACATTGATTTTATGCGTCCAATCGTAGTTGTTCACCATACGAATTTGATTGTCGCCATCAGTAACGAACAGTTTTTTCATTTGTGCGGTAAGTGCATCTACGTTAGCTTGGATTTGCTCCAACGTCTGCAATGAACGCTCAGATTGTCGTCCACTTGGATCACCGATCGTACCCGTAGCACCGCCAATTAGCATAACCGGACGATGTCCTGCAAGCTGGAATCTTTTGAGTACCATGAACGGAATCAAGTGACCAATATGCATACTGTCACCCGTCGGGTCTACACCGCAGTACACCGAAACGGATTTCTGGTTGGTCAATTCTCTAAGCCCTTCGGCATCGGTTTGTTGATTGATGGCATCGCGCCATTCTAGTTCGTCGATAATATTCATTGCCTAACACCCCTTAAATTAGTAGATATCCTATAACGAATCATCAGTCCGCCAAGCGAATATAAGGATAATTGATGAAGTGAAACATATAAATCCTTATATTTAAAAACAAAAAAATCGTCCCCTTGTCTATTGTAGACATAGGGACGATTGAATAACCGTGTTACCACCCAGATTGCACCAATGAAACGCTAATGCTAAAACACAGCATTGATGCCACTCGTGACGAGATATCGTTCGCCATTCCGCTCGGAGTTAACCGAGATACTCCAAAGTGTAATTCGTACTCTTAGTGTGTACCGGGTTTCATCAACCCCCGGCTTTCTGGAACAGGGACTAAGCTACTACTGGGCTTCTTCAACGTATATCGTATATAAGATTACAGCCAGTATAGTGAAATAATTCTTCAATGTCAACATCTTAAGCTGAGAATGCTCAGACACACTCCTGCAGTGACGTACCACTAGAGGGCTAAAGTGATACTTCATTTTCAACGCAGATCAGTAATACTCCTTGTTCCCCGTGTTACAATCCGCTTCGTTTCCTTGGAATCCGAAGAAATTATCCACTTCTCGCTAAGCCGCAGCACCCAGACTGGATTGCTTTTACTCGCATCGTTCAACCAATTACTTACAGAATCCTGAACGTACTTTGCCGGATCTGACTTAAGTGGTTCTAATAATGGAAGTGCTTTTGCTGGGTTTTCTTTTAGCACAGTAATATGCTTCGCCCATACCCCATGTGGCCGCGTCAATTCGATCGCATATCTCCTTATGTTCGTATCTTGATCATGAACCCAATCCTCTAACAACTTAATGGATTCATCCAATTCTGCAATGACTGATTCCCTTAAAGCCATCCATGAAATCTCACGCACCCCAAAATGATCATCCGCTGCAAAGGGACGGATATCCGTTAGCTTTTGCGATAGACTTAAAGATTGATTTAGACCGATCATATAGGCAGCCCAACAGCGGACACTATCGGAACGATGCTGTGTTAGAGCTGTGAATACTCGGGATTGTTCCACTTCTGATTTGCATTCCAATACCTGTTGCCACTCCCGTGCGATAGCCGGTATGAGCTTCATGATTTTCTTTTCCGTTGAATCACGAAGCCTTTGTAAAATTGGTTCGGATTCCTGTCGAAAACCTAGCTCGTCCAGCACATTTTCCAACAAAACCATATGGTCCACAGCAAGCCATTCCGTTAAATTCACAGTCTGTAATTGTCCTTTATGCAGTAGTCCTACAACCTCAGCAGGAATATCGCTAACTTTTCGAGCTCCCTTCCTATGCTCCATAGAAATCGTCCCTTCACCTATGATTTTAAAAGCTTGGATAACCTTCTCTTATATCTAGGATACGGGTATTTCTAACCATAAAGATGTAATCTCATTTACAACTCATAATCTTTATAAATTTCTCCCCAAGACCTTATCATGGTGGATAAGTATAGTTCTGAACCCTGTCTGGAGCACCTCAGCTTTCACCAATTCTTGCAATGCCACAGTAACCGCTTCTCTGCTTGCACCAATCAAATTGGCGATTTCTTGATGTGACAGTGGAACATTGATTTTATAATAATTATCTTCACTTTTAACGCCTAGTTGATCCGATAGCTTTAAAAGAACGCACAATATTTTATCATGAAGATTTCCGATGGCTAGGTTTTGAGTTAACTGACTCATACTTTTTATACGATCGCTCAACACTTGCATTAATGACATCAAAAATCTAGGTCGAGTAGCTACGAATTCTTCAAATCTTACAGGATCAATTGTACAGATATGACACTCTTCCATGGCTTCAATGTAATGATCTTTGGTTCCAAACGAAATCACATTCATTTCACCAAAAACATTACCCTCACTCAGAATATCCGAAGTAAACTGCTTCCCATCCGCATTCAATCGGTATAAACGCACCTTCCCTTTTTTCACAAAAAATAATCCTTCAGAGAAGGTTGTCGGTGTCTGGATATATGTATTTTTCGGAACCACTGTTATTCGAGTTAACTCTTCCATTTCCATTAGATCTTCCAACGCTAACGATTGAAGCAAATTGAATTGAGATAAATAATGAATAGTCTCCATAGCCCCTCCCTTATATAACGTTATTCGTTATTTTAGTATACCGCACAAAAAAAGCCACGTCCTAAGGACGTAGCTTATTCGTTAACGATTACTTGCTTCCCAGCGCGCTACTTCTTCACGAACACGAGGGGCTACTTCCGTTCCCAGCAGTCTAATCGCCTGCATAACATCCTCATGAGGCATTGTACCGTGGGGCATATGTAAAAAGAATCGCGTAATTCCCACATGCTTGCGAAGATGAATGATTTTGTTAGCAACGGTTTCTGGATCACCTACGTACAGAGCGCCATCAAAGCTGCAAGCTGCATCATAATCGGAACGATGATATGGGGGTGTCCCTTTTTCCTTCGCCCGCACATTGGTCCGAGCATGCGTTGAAGGGAAAAATTTCTCCAGTGCTAACTCATTAGTCTCTGCAATAAACCCGTGTGAGTGTGAGGCAATAGGCAGGCTTGAAAGATCATAACCGGCTTCAGCCGCTGCTTTTTTGTAGAGCTGCACATGCTTTGCATAATCAAGCGGCTGAACATTTCCAATAATAGCTAAAACAAAAGGTAAACCTAATGCTCCAGTACGGATCGCAGACTCTGGACTACCTGCACTCCCAATCCAAATCGGTAACGGATCTTGAACCGGACGCGGGTAAATCCCCAGATTATTTATGGCCGCCCGATGTTTGCCGCTCCAGGTTACTTTTTCTGACTTTTGGATGGCTAACAACAATTCCAGCTTTTCATTAAAGAGTTCTTCATAATCTTTCAGATCATAGCCGAATAATGGAAAAGATTCTGTAAACGAACCGCGGCCGATCATAATCTCAGCACGTCCATTCGAAATACCATCTAACGTTGCAAAATCTTGAAATACACGTACGGGATCTGCTGAAGACAGAATCATTACGGCGCTGGTCAACCGAATCTTCGAAGTCAACGATGCAGCCGCAGCTAACACCACCGCAGGTGATGAAGCCGCATAATCATGACGATGATGCTCGCCCACTCCGTATACATCTAGTCCCACCTCTTCGGCAAGTACAATTTCCTCCACTACTTCACGTAGTCGTTCTGCATGACTTATTGTCTCACCCGTTTGGACATCGGGCGTTGTCTCGACAAAGGTACTTATTCCAAGTTCCACTTTTCATTTCCTCCTAATGTCTGCACGTTGCATTATTCTCTGGATGTAAATGTTTGAATATTCATAATTACATTTAATCAAGAAACCCATTATAATAGGATTCCCCGATAATTCCAACTTTTTCACTTCCCCTTTCACTATAGATCGGACTGAGGCGCCGTTATTTTAATCTATTGCGATGTAATAGCCATTTACCAAGAAAATATTAAAAACCACTAATCACCAGTAAAACGGTAGGTTAGTGGTCAATCTTTAACTAGTTTATGTTCCCTATACTCGAGATTATGGGCTTATCCAGCGGTTTCGGGGGTTTTGTCTGATTAATTCCAATCCCGACTCGACCGAACACAAAGGCTCCGCCTGGAATACGATTCGCTATGTTCATGATGATCGCCGAGCCTACCACACATCCGACAAATTGGAGCAACACACTGAATAGTCCAAGGTTTTGCAACCCGAACGAAGAAGGGAGTTTGACAAATAAAGCCAACAACAACGGGTGAAGCAAATATATGCCGAAGGAGTATCTACTGCTCCACTCCAGCACACGCGGCACTTTTTTCAATGAAGAAGCCACTGTGAAGAGTAGTAGAATCATGCTCATGGCGAAAAGTAACATATCAATTCTCTTGGAGCTATGGGCCGTAATCCAACCTTGCCCATTCACGAATAACACAAGCGCACCTGTTACAACTGGAAGCACGTAGACAGCTAAACGGAACTGTTTTAATTTTTCCCGGAACCAAGCCTCATTTCGTCCCAAGTAATAAGCCACAGTGAAGTAGAAAATCCACCCTGGAGAGAAAACCCAATACAATTTATCCCAAATATATTGAGCAGCTACCGTATCTACGGGTTTAGTGAAATTGAAAAAACCTAAGTAAGCCACATTTATAACGAATGACGCAATCAGTATAGAGCGTGGAGTGAATTTTTTGGCATACTTTTGAAATAAGAGGAACAAGGCATAAAACTGAAAGATAATAAGGATAAAGTAGCCATGAAAATCGCCAAGTAACCAATGACGCCAGAGGAAGTACCAAAAAGCTTGAAAAAGCGGAATCCCCTCACTACTCGCCATATCCAATCCTTTTAACCCTGCGTACAAAGCTCCGAAAAAAAAGTAAGGAAGCAAAATATACTTGATCCGTTTCTCCCAAAATTTCGCGGGAATTCCATCCGGGTATGCAAAAGACAATACGAATTGGGAGATAAATACGAATACCGGCGTACCAAATGTAAGCAGTAGACCCACTGACTCTACCCAAGGCGTGTTACCATCGTCATAGACTCGGTATAAAGCATGTAACAGCGCTATACTTAAGCAGGCTATACTACGCAGAACAAACATTTCCGAATTTAATTTTCGTTCCATGGGGATGACCCCTTTCGATATTTACGATTAATGATCCACAGCACTGCCTATAGTCAATCGGGCTGCAATCGTCTTCTCTAATCCCTGGTGAAGATGATGGTGAGGAGACCAGGACAACAGCTCGTTTGCTTTCCTATTGTTTAAGTAGCTGTGAAGAATATCTCCCGGTCGATCCTGTTCATAGATTGTCTGGGATTCCCGACCTGTAATACCGTTTATCATCTGTACAATCGTATTAATGGAGGTCGCCACCCCGCAGCTAATATTTATGATCTGATTATCCGTATTGTCATCTGTACAAGCCGCATTTACAAACGCCTCTGCAACATCCTCAACATAGACAAAATCCCTGGTCTGTTCTCCATCCCCATAAATCACAAGCTCCTTGCCTTGCTTTATGCGATCAAGAAAAATGGAAACGACACCTGCCTCACCATGCGAGCTTTGTCGAGGTCCATATACATTCGCAAGACGAAGAATGGTGTACTTCAGCCCATGCATGCTGGCAAACATCCGAATATAAGACTCAGGAACGCTTTTTGATACCCCATAACAAGATTCAGGATTTAAGGGATGTTTCTCGTCAATGCTCAAATATTCAGGATTACCGTATACAGCGGCCGACGAGGCGTACACGATCTTTTCAACCTGATGGGCCTCACACATCCGCAGGACGTTTAGTGTACCAACAATATTCACATTCGCATCAAACAATGGATTGCGCTGAGATTCTCTTACGTCAATCTGTGCAGCCAGATGAATGACCACATCCGGCTTCTCACGGCTAAAGACTTCACCCAGTGTCTCGTCCCGAATATCGTACGGATATAAAAGTGCGGAAGGATTTCTATAGAAAGAGCCAGAAGCACCCGATAGATTATCTACAATTACAGTTTCGATCCCTTCTCTTATAAGCCGATCAACAACATGTGACCCAATAAAACCAAGCCCCCCAGTTACTAATACCTTCAAATAAAAAAACTCCTTTCGCCCTTTAATAGTGCTCTTTGTACCGTGCATCTGTAGAAAAGTTCACATAAAATACTTAAGAAGAAACGATGTTGCCATCCTTTATGGACGACAACCGTTACTCATAGAAATATAGGGATGACATTCAACGTGAAACTTAGCCTTATATTTCAAATTAATAAATAAAGGAGTGAAGTATATGGCAACTGCACCTATTCCAGATAATTCTGTAACTACGTCCGTTATTGCGGATGGCGCGGTCACTTCTATTAAATTAGATCCTGAGACTAACGGTTACGTGAATGTTCGATCCTATGGAGCTACAGGGAATGGCACCAAAGATGACACCGTCGCGATTCAAAATGCAATTAATGCTGGAAATGCCAAACGTAAGGTTGTTATTTTCCCGCCTGGTGTATATAAAGTCTCTTCTGGCCGCATGCGTAATCCTTCCAACCTTGAATGGTGGTGCCTTCGCATTCCAACCGGAACTAACCTGAGCTTTGAAGCAGGGTCTAAGCTGTTATTGGCTTCTAACCCTCCATCAGATACAAGAGTACTTGTCATCTTAAACGCATCTAATATCACGATAACGGGCGCTCTCGAAATTGATGGAAGTGCTTCGACAGTGAAATCAAACGTCAATGATCAGCTTCACGGCTTGTTTATTTCTTCTGCGAAAAATGTATCCATCGAATCGGTGTACTCCCATGATTGCTACGGTGATAACATCTTTATTGGAGGTACGGAAGAAATTCCATCCGTTAATGTGCAGATTGGGTATGCGCGCTGTGAAACGGCTGGCCGAAAGAACTTCGTCATCCATTTTGTAGATCAACTTTATGTTAACAGAGCCGTCCTAAACAACAGTCGTGGTGGAGCACCTAGCTTCACTGGAGCCAACTCTCTAGACTTGGAACCCGATGAATTCAAAGGAACTCGCAGCTTCTATCAACGCTTCGATTCCTTGACTACCATTGGTTTTGGGAATGATCTGTCTGCAGGGCTTACAGATGAAATCGCTAGACTTTGGACCCTCGACATCGGTTCACTTGATATGCGTGTTAGTGGATCAGTGAGTCCTGCTATACTGTCTTATGGACTGACGCTGAAAATCAGTAACTTATTTATTCGTTCCACCGATCATAAAGCTAGTTACGGTCTACAGACGATCTATTCACAATTTATTGATATCGCTAGTGCGAGCTTCGATGGCATCGGAGGTCCAGCGATCTTTGCTGCGTTTAATGCTGCTGGAGGTAAACCAAGGCTGCATATCGGATCGTTAGGAATGTACGGATCAGGCTCCACTTTAGCTAGTGGAGTCCGAATCGACGGAGGAGATCTTTATGTGGGGACGATGGATGCACAGGATCTAATAGGCAGTACTTTATACTTGTTCGCTACGGAATCAGACACGATGGTTACTGTCGACAATATGATTGTCCGCAACTGCGGGACCAATCAAGTCGTACTAGCGTCATCTTATGGTACAGCTAAGCCCTTCCTGCACCTGAACAATGTAGCAGTGTTTGATACCCGTTCTGTAAAGGTAAAACGCATTCTGGAATTCGAAACCTTGGTTGCCATGCAGGGTACTTCTCTTGGTACTTTGTATAATCCGTATGCTTTAACTGAATGGTTCTCTACCTATGACAACTTCAAACGGGCAATCCGACTCGTTGGTGGAACATTACTTCCTGCAGTATTTATCGTGGAAGGATCGCCTGAGGGAACGATTACCGCTCCGATTGGCAGTCTGGCTATGCGAACAGATGGTATAGCGAAAGCCACTTTTTATGTGAAGGAAAGCGGAACCGGTGCTAACGGATGGATCGCTAAGTAATTTTTCAGCGGTTCTGAATACAAGACTCTATCGCATCCATTACGCGTACCAGATCATCATCCGATAAAGAGCTACCGGAAGGTAGACATACACCTTTTGTAAACAATTGATCAGATACACTATGTCCCTCCATGTATGGATAATAGAAGGCGTTCTCGAACAGAGGTTGCAAATGTAGTGGTTTCCATACAGGTCTAGCTTCTATATTGTTGAATTCCAGGCACTTTAAGAGTTGATTAACGGAGAAGCCTGCGATCTCTTCATCAATCGTTAGCGCGCTTAACCAGCGTGTACTGCGACAATTTGGCGCTTCCGGCATGAAATGAAGACCCGGAATGGATCCCAATCGATCTGAGTACACTTGAGAAATATATCTACGTCGTTCGACTCTTTCCTCAAGTAGCTCCAGTTGCCCTCGTCCTATGGCTGCCAATAGGTTACTTAGCCGGTAGTTATAACCCATTTCGGAATGCTGATAGTGTGGAGCAGAGTCACGAGCTTGGGTAGACCAGAAACGGGCTTGATCTAATGCATCGGTATCATCCGACACAAGCATACCTCCACCTGAGGTTGTAATAATTTTATTCCCGTTGAAAGAATAGATTCCGAAGCGGCCCCATGTACCACTAGCCTTTCCGTGATAAAAGGCACCTAGGGATTCCGCAGCATCTTCTATTAGAGCAATACCGTAACGATTCGCGATTTCTACAATTGGCTCCATGTCTGCACTCTGCCCGTACAAATTGACAACTACGGCTGCTTTAGGCAGCATCCCTCTATCATTCAAATCCTGGCAGGCACGCTGAAATGCTAGTGGACACATATTCCATGTCTCTGGTTCTGAGTCTACGAATACTGGTGTAGCCCCCAAATACAAAATAGGATTGGCACTGGCTACGAACGTGAGCGTCGAACAAATCACGCAATCTCCTTGAGACACACCAGCAAGACGTAGTGCGAGATGAATTGCCGCTGTTCCAGAGCTTAACGCAAGTGCGCCCTTTGAACCTGTATACTCGGCCATCTCCCGCTCGAAAGCATCAACTTGTGGTCCGATGGGAGCGATCCAGCCAGAGTGAATTGCATCCTCCAAATAAGCCTGTTCACGTCCACTTACATGCGGTGGGGATAACAAGATTCTTGGTAGAATGCTTGGTTGACGAATACTCATGCCTTGCTCCTTTCTCCATTTGGATGCTTTAATCCAGATGGAATACATATCTTAATGACTTACTTCAGAGCGTGGTCCATGATATTTTGATTCAATAGAGATGGATGCCGGTAGAGCGGAAAGTAATTCCCAACAACCCCTGTGTCACAGAGCGCAATCATACGTTCATATACCTCGGGGAAAAATATCCGCTTACCTAAGTAATAGTCCAGTGGCTTTAGTTGGGTAGCAAATCTTAGCTTGAATTGAAACAGTTCGTCATTGCCCTTATATCCCCCACCGAGATGGAATTTTTCGTATCCATTCTCAATTCCCCACACGGCTGCTGCGTGGATGAGAAATTTGGTGGGTGACCACTGCAGATAAGAACGATCCCAACCGCATAAGTGATAATGCATCCATGGTCGATCAAGGAGTACAATGCTGGCCGCTACAGCCTTCTCCCCATCCATCGCCTCGAACAGCGCTACCCGTCCATCTGGTAAAAGGCTTGTATCTTCTATAAATTTCTGAGGAAAATAATAAAAGGGATCTGCTTGTAAATCATTTAACGTACCGTAATATAATTCGGTGAAAGGCTCGATTCGATCCTTAAGATCCGACTTTCGGATGGTGAATGGGGCAGACTTTAATTTACGGATATTTCTTCTATGATTGCTGCCATAATTCTGAATCAGCACTGCCTCTGAGCCAACTGTCAAATCCATATAAGCTGTATTCCGATTAAGCTCCGTAGTAAGCCCTTTTTGGTATTCAGCGGCATTGCCTATGAAAGGATGGAATCTTACAAACTCGGTCATGATCTTTTTCTCTTTGCAGTAAGCTGTGAACGTTTCACTGAATTGTCGATACAACTCCGTTCGTTCCGCTCCTATTGGCACATTAGATATTGGCCCCCCGTATCCATAAGGTGTGCTGATGTCATACCATTCTCCTTCAAGTCCCAGCTGGATGACTGCGGGAAGATGGCTAATGGAGCGAAGTAAGTAAGGATAAATGATGAGCTTCTCACCCTGCTTAAAAACAAACAGCTCTGCCTGCTGGTGATCATCATCCTCAAACAGCCGACAAAAATCTGCAGAGAAATAAATATCCTTCCTATCCATCTGATTCAAATAAGCATCCCATTCTTCAGAATGCGAGCTATTAAGCACAATGAAATCACTCATACGTCACCTCCTAAAAGCTTTGTTAGCGTATGCTTCCTTGAGGTCCTTCGACAAAACTTACATCGGAAGCATTCGCCGCTAATCCAATATCTTGATCATACGTATACTTTCAGTGCTTAAGCTTAGCGCAGGGTCTCTCTCTCGTAAAAATGCATCGGATGAAAGCAATAACAGCTTTCTCTCCCGGTCTAGTTCGAGTAACACATCCGTTAGTGGATACCCACCGTCCCACTCCCCACGTTGCAGTTGGATGCGAAAATACTGCTCGCCGAGCCGACCCACAACTGAAGTCTTCTGCTTCGTTCTAATCCTAAATGAAGAAAATCCGTATTTTAGATGATGTGCCTCTGCCATTGGGTATTCATCTATAATGTAAGTCACTTCTTCATCATCTATATCCGCTCCAGCAGCAATAACATCTGCGCTAGCCGTTAATGAACGATCCAGATCCCTCACATACCAATAAGTACGTCCTTCTTCTACAAAGCCAAGGCGAAGGTACCAAGCATGCGCCTGTTCATTCCATGAGAACACATCCAGTACCAACTTCTTAATATCGTCCCTCTTGGCTAATTTCTCTCCGTACGCCATGAGCATTCCGCCAATGCCATCCTTGCGAAACGCCGCATCCACGTTTAAATTATTCAGAACCAACATTTGTTCCATTCTTCGCCATTCCGCGAATCCAATGAGCACTTCTCCAAGATAGGCCCCAATCAACAACGTGGCTGAATGAACTCCACACTTACAAGCCGCTTGTAGATATGCAGGATAACCCGTACAAGCAAATATCGTTTGATTGTACACATGCTCCGGTAAATTGCTCTTCAAGAGCCGGCATGCATGATGTATATCGTCTTCATGCAGCGGTCTAAACTGCACACTCATGCCTGGCCCTCCTTTTTATTCAGCCTATACTCATCCAAAGGTAGGCTATGCCGACCTGGATTGGCTACAACATCATCTTGGCGAATCACCTTCAAGACGGTTTTACATAATATCAGCGCATCAAGTCTGAAGCTTAAATGCTCGACATAGGTGACATCATACGAAAGCCGGTCTTTCCATGACGAAGTATTGCGTCCCGACACCTGTGCTAATCCTGTAATGCCTGGTCTTACTGAGAAACGCAGCTTCTCCTGTTCGGAGTAGTAAGGGCTGTATCGCATGAGCAAAGGTCTTGGGCCAATCAGGCTCATTTCTCCCTTTACAACATTCACCAATTGCGGTAGTTCATCCAGACTAAGCTTCCGGATGACTCCACCAAACTTGATGTATCGTCGCTCATCTGGTAACGGCTGACCCTGCGTGTCATACAGTTCAGCCATGGTCCGAAATTTGTAGATGAAGAAGGGTTTCTCTCCCCGTCCAGGTCGCTGTTGCTTGAACAAGATTGGGCTTCCAAGCTTCATTCGAATCAACAACGCCACCACAGCCATGACTGGACTAAATATACATAACATAACGATCGCTCCTACAAGATCGAAGCCTCGTTTCATATGGCGATACATGTTAGTACTCCTCCCGCCTTTCTCTTAATCCGTAAAAAGACGTTCCTTAAGTGAGTTCACCTGTTTTAAATCAGCACTCCAGTAGTACACCTTAGTTTTGACTAGCGGATCAGGACCAAAACTGTTGTTACCTGGAATCTGTTCGTATTGAAAGTCCTCAGAAGTAATCCCCTTGAATAACCAGGCTAAGCTGAGTAGATCACTGTCGCTGAAGCTTGTATCGATAATGTCTTTCTTTTCATGGAGTAATAATCCCGCCAGATCCGGAAGATGCTCAGGGCTCAACAGCTTATTGGCCACAGCTCTAACGATATTGAATTGCTCCTCTTGACGACTAAAGTCACCGTTTGGAGTAGAATACCGCTCCCTGGCAAGGTAGAGTGCATGCACGCCATCCAGATGCTGTTCGCCTTTTTCAATGGTAATCTCTGGGGTTATTGTGACGTCCTGATTGATTACCATGTCGATCCCACCGATTGAATCGATGAAATCACGAACTCCAGAGAAATTCGTCTTGATGTAATGATGAATGGGAATATTCATAAAGTCGCTCACCGCTTGAATGAGTGTCAGCGTTCCTTGCTCATTCCCACCTTTGGACTCACCAATAATATGAGCATGATTAATTTTGGTATATCCAACATTTTGTACATAAACCCTTGTATCGCGCGGTACAGAGACTATGTTTACCTTCCGCTGTTCCGGCATTACATGCACAACCATGATCGTGTCCGCACGAGAGATTTCCCCACCCCACGTATCTGTTCCAATTAATACAACATTAAAGGATGAAGTTTTTTTATCGGTTGCACCTGGCGATGCTGTTGGTTCAGTCGATGGTAGTACCACGCCATCCGAATTTGCTGGACTTCCCAGAATCCCATACGACTGCGTCTTCCCCGCAGGGACTGCAGAAATTTTAGGTATCGTCAATGGATTAAGGACAGCCTTTTGAAATCGCTGTTCAGCATTTAATACCCCTCTAATCCAAATGCCACCAATTACAATCACCATCAGAAAACCAATCAGGGCGAATCTTCCAATTCGCCGCATGAACATTTGCTTTCTTGTGAATTCCTTGTCACTCTTACCTCGTAAACGCAATTTCTTGTTCCATCTACTCATAAACGACTTCATCACTTAGATCCCCGCATGAACTTCGGATTTGATCCGGTCAAGCTCATGAGTAGCCACCTGTGGTTCTTCCTGAAAGCCCGAATAGCTTGGAATAAGCTGCTTTAATAATTTCTTAATCTGATAACTGCTTGGCACAAATTCGTACCGTTTGCACAAATTCTCCAGAACGCCAAGGACCAAATTCAGTTCGGATCTAGATACACTTTGAGGATGACTGATCATGATGCGATAGTTATTCGTAACCATCAATCCTTCCTCTTCTGTCAGGAGTTCCTCAAATAATTTCTCTCCAGGACGAATGCCCGTGACCACGATAGGGATATCTTTATCAGGTTCTAAGCCCGACAGACGTATTAAGTCTCTCGCTAGATCGTATATCCGAACCGGTTTACCCATATCAAGCACGAACACCTCGCCACCTTGTGCCAGTACGCTCGCCTGGATAACCAATTGCACTGCTTCAGGGATCGTCATGAAATACCGCACCATATCCATATGGGTAACCGTAACCGGGCCACCGCTCTCAATCTGTCTTTTGAATAACGGAATAACACTCCCCCGACTACCGAGAACATTACCGAAACGTACAGCAGCAAAAACCGTCTTGCTAGATGAATTCTGATCATTAATAATCATTTCTGCCGCTCGCTTCGTAGCTCCCATGACACTTGTTGGATTAACCGCTTTGTCCGAAGAGATCAGAATGAAACGCTTAGCACCATATTTGGCACTCGCTTCCGCTACATTCCTTGTTCCGATCACGTTGTTCTTTACCGCCTCCACCGGATTCATCTCCATAAGGGGAACATGTTTATGCGCAGCGGCGTGATACACAATCGTAGGTCGGAAATTCTGAAAAACACTATCGATCCGCGACACATCCTGAATGTCAGCTATGATGGGTTGAATCTTCTGATCAGGATATAACTGGCGTAGCTCTTGTTCAATCAGGTAAATGCTGTTCTCACCATGACCAAGCAGCAACATTTCCTTCGGACGATATGCAGCTAGCTGACGGCATAGTTCTGACCCAATGGAGCCTCCTGCACCCGTGATGAGAATGCACTCACTCCCTAAATTCTCACGAATCTCTTCAGTATTAATCTCAACAGGAGTTCTACCCAGCAAATCATTTACGGACACTTCACGGATTCGATTAACTGCCATTTTCCCATCCAAAATTTCAGTCATACTAGGCATTAGCTTAATCTGTGCTTTTGTTGATTTGCAGATCTCAATAATCTCCATTAAGTCATTATGTGGCGCTGTCGGAAGGGCAATAATAATGAAAGCAATGTCCAGCTGTTTCACGGCCTCGGGAATGAAATTCCGATTACCCACAATCGGCAGCCCCATTACTTCCAGCTTTTGTTTGGATGCATCATCATCAATGAAGGCGACCGGATGCATAAATTTGAACCTTGAATGCTTGATATCTTTCGTAACGAGAATTCCTGCTTTACCAGCTCCAACGATTAAAAGATTACCTTCGAAGGCATCCTTCACACCCGTTGTCTCAAACCCATCATTTAGAAGACGTTTAACCATTCGTAACCCGACAATGCCCAGAAACACATAACCCGCTGCAAAATAAATAGAAATCGGTAGTCGATAGGAAGGAATTACTGCATGGGTGGATACGTTGGCAACAATCACTCCAACTAGGGTTAATACACTCACTTTTAGAAGCTGCAGCAACTCTCTCATTCCGGTGTATCGCCAGATATTGTTATACACTTTGAATCCAAATGAGAAGGCCGCATACACCGCAATGTGAATCAATATTGCCCACGGAAGCATCCACACGTACATCTCAGGGATTTGAAAATCAAACCGAAGTAAAAACACAAGCCACACTGAAGCCGCAATAATCCCTGCATCCAACATGACCAAACGGACGATCCGCATTCTCATCACTTCTTTCTCCCTAATTAACTAAAAGTTCATTTACTCTCCCTTTAAGTGAGAGTGAATGGTTCAATCCCCCTATAGGCTCGCATGCATTTCAGACGGAACCCGCTTTCTTCCCTCCTTATTTAGCGCTTCTATATAGATCGAGTCCATTTCACGGAGCACCGCAGGCAACCCGTAACGAATGATCCTCTCCTTGTTTGCTTCTCCCATTGCCGTAGTTAATGCTGGATCATCACGTAATTGAGTAAAAGCCTTAGCGGTAGCGGTAATATCACCAACAGGAACCAACATGCCTGTTGACTCATGTTCGATCAAATCATGAATCCCCCGAATATGCGTACCTATAACGGGTTTTCCTACTGCCATCGCCTCCATAATCGCCCGAGGTAGCCCCTCGCGATAGGACACAAGTGCAGCAACATCACACGCTCTAAGCAGATCCGGAATATCTCTACGGTACCCAAGCATATGCACCCGATCACTGACACCTAGCCGATTAGCAAGTTCCAATAGAGTCTGTTCGAACGGTCCTGTACCCGCAAAAGCCAGATGGATGTTGCCTGCTTGAGACCCCAACTGACCCAGCGCTTCGATCAACTGCTTCTGATTCTTGTTGGCATTTAGTTCAGCAACGCATAGGATGACGAAGGGAGGTTCATCATGGTCACTCTTCGGCAGATCAAATAGTTGGCGTCGCCTATCTGCCTTCTCCGTCTCAGCTTCAGGAAGATCCTGTTCACTGCCGTAAACCTGGAGATCAAGTCCTACACCACTCACATAGGTCACTTTTTTCCGGACAGAAAATTTCTGGGCGCGTTTATAATCTTCTCTATTTATGGTGATCAGCACATCTGTCCAGCGAGCCATTAACCGTTCAAGCGGATAATAAAGCATCCAGTTCAGGAGAGGAGCTCCCTTGAAAAAATGAAAGCCGTGAGCTGTATACAATGTGCAAGGTACACCTGCTCTATGAGCCGCAATCCGTCCGAGAATCGAAGCGACTGGCGTATGTACATGGATGAATTGGAACCCCTCCTCCTTGAAGCTATCCGTTAATATGCCTAGTGCCGCCCAGTTCTGCATCTGTAAAGGGCTACGCTGAATGGGCACATCATGGCACACAATCCCCTTCTCTTCTAACCGCAATCTCGCTTCTCCGGGCTGCGCATAAGCATGCACTTCACAGCCCTTTTGCTGCAATAACGCCATGTAAGGTAGATGGAAACTCTCAAAATGCCCAAAAATGGAGGCTACAAAAGCAACTCTTACCGGCCCACATTCTTCAGCATGTATGCTCCCGAACCTCTTGTTATTGCGCTTGTTGCGCTTGTTCTGTTTCTTGTCGTAGGTTACGACCCGTTGACCTTTCAGTTCCCTTGGTTCGATATCGCTTCACTCCTTTCCATCCCGTATTCGTTAGTCGGATGCAAGCTGCGTTCATAGCCATCATGAACCACCAATACCGCTGGAATAAGGCTTCAATACCCATCGAAAGTCCAATCATCGCTGCATGAGACAGCAGTAATGCCATAATGATCGGTCTATTCACCCTATCTGCTGCGCGATAAGAACGGATCCCAACGATGAAGAACCAGATCATGAATCCTCCGTACACAATCAAGCCCAATAAGCCAAATTCTGTCATAAACCAGATCGGAGTATTATGGATAATAATCCGCAGTTCATAGTTATAGCTACCGAGTCCAATCCCTAGTAATGGACTTTGAGCGATCCACTCCACTGCCTTCCCAATGATGTCAAGGCGCGACTGAATCTGCGAGGGTCTACTGGCCATATTCCCAAGCACATCCAGATAAGCTGTACCTTTATACAACAGCAGTGCTCCAAACGCGACGCTAAACCCCATGCCGATCTTGAGAAGTCGAGAAGGATTAGTCAGAAGTAGTGTAAGCAGGACAAGGAACAGACCTATCCATGACGAACGCGAAAAAGTCATTATTATGCCCCCGGCTAAGGTTATCGTCGCTAGCGTACTCACCCATCCCCTAAGCAGCTTCACCCCGTCTCCGCTCGTCATGATATGAATGGCAAAAGCCGTTACTAGTAATCCGCCGTATGCATTCGGATCAATTAGCATCCCGGAGAGACGACCGTCCTGCACCATAAACGGAACCTTGACTCCACTAAAAAAATCGAACAAAGCGACACCATTAAAGATCAGCACACTGATCAAAAAAACTCGTAGCATTTTATATAACCGACCCCAACTGTCTACAGCTTGAACAAGCATGATATAAGTCAGCAGTAGGAGTATAAACCCAAAATCTTTTTGCAATAGGGCATATTGCGTAATAAATCCATTGCGCCAAATGGATACAAATGAAGCGAGGACGAAAATAAACAACATCCCCCAATGCCATGAACTAAACTGCCTCGGGTCCAATCTGAGGTGTAATCCAGCTGCAAACAAACCAAGTATTAAAAAAAAGTCAGAGGGTGCCATTCGAAACGCACCACCAAAATCAATTTGAGCCGGAAGGCAGATGATGTAACCCATAACCGCAAATAAAAATAAATTACGCATGGTGTAGGGTCTCCCTACAACCGATAAAGATGTCATACAAGCCCCTACTTTCCTAAGAGAAATGGCCACTATGCGGCTAATTCTCGTTGTACCTGTTTCCTTGCCTGACGGATTACCAAGAAAAGTACGATCACACTGCCTATCATCTGAACGAATAAGGCCAAGCTAGCCCCCACCGCAGCACCTATCACCCCGAAAATAGGCACGAATATTAGGCAAGAAAGTCCATTAGTGATCACGGAACACAGAAACAAGGGAATCTGTGCTTTGTACTTCCCGGTAGCCGTTATGGCATACCACAGGTAAGACGTTATAAATACCAATAGGGTAGAAACGAGCAACCAATGAAATAAACCTATCTCTGCAGCTACATCTGGACTGAATAGAAGAGTTAGTAGCTGATGACCAAACATCCACCCGATCAAACAAGCGATCGCACTAATTCCTATACCCATTGCAATCATTCGACTGAGTAAAGAGACGAACTCCTTATGTCGTCCGCTAGCGTGCCAACGGGCAAGACGTGGTGTTATCGCTTCACCGAGTGCAGTAACAACAACATTGCAGGCAACGATCATGTATGAGAGCGTAGCGTATATGCCTAAGTCATGTTCTCCTTTAAAATATGAAATCGCGTATAGTGGGATATTTGTATTTAGTGACATCAACGCCAGCACCACGCCAAGGGGTGAGCTTACGAGCAGCAAGCCCCATAATCGTCTTTTGTTAAAAAGTGGCCTGAGCGACGTGTGCACTCTTGCTTTGCGAGCATCATATCCAATGGTTAGTGCTAACCATCCGATAATCATGACTAATAACGCTAGAATGAGACTCTGTGTAGGGATAAATACGAGGGCGAAGACAAGTATGGAGAACAATCCTTTAGCTGCTCTCGAGAAAGAGATTTGATCTAGCCTTTCCTGCTTCTGAACGATACCCAATAAAATATCGCTGACCGACTCAACAATTCTATACAATCCGATGAAAAATATGACTAAAGTTGTATTCCAATCAAAACCACTGAGGATGCAACAACCTGCTGTAACCGTGAACGCAACTGCGGTTGTCACGAGACGAAGGCCAAAAAAATCTCCAAAAAAATATTTCCCCGAGGTATCAACGATCAAGACCGAACGCAGATGCAGATGCGACAGCATGAAGATGGGAGCAGTCACCGCAAGCCCTAACGAATATTGCCCAACGATTTCGGATGAGCCAAATTTATTAAGCAAAATTACAATCACGAATTGAGCGCCTGCGTATGTGATATTTCCGAATAAATAACGAAGAGAAGCAAGTGTCATAATGCGTTAGACCAACCCTGAAGTTGAGGCCCAATCGGCAAAATCTTCACCGCGAATCTTGTAACGTTTGCTACTTTTTCGATAATTCAAAACCGCTCCCAAAATATGTGCTCCTTGCTGCTCAAGGATCTGTTTTGCAGAATTGGTGTGCTTCAAGAGCACTTTCCCGGATTTTACAACTAACAGTACCCCCTCGGTCATCTTTGCCAAGATAAGGGCATCTGAAAAAGGCATTAGCACCGAAGAAGAATCGATGACTATCGTATCAAATCTCTCACTAAGCTCTGCGAATAACCTTTTCATTCCTGTTGATCCTAGTAAGTCGGCTGGATTGGGGGAGATCGGACCCGATGTCATTACAGAAAGTCCTTCTGAATCCTCAATAGGAAAAATACAATCATCCACACAGGTTTGATCCACTAGGATACTACTTAGTCCGATCCAATTGGGTAGATCAAACGCCTTATGCACCGTTGGCGTGCGCAAATCTCCATCAATTAGAAGCACGGTTCTACCCGTCTCCGCCATGGCTATGGCCAAGTTCATTGCTACTGTTGACTTACCTTCATCTGGAAGCGAGCTTGTAACTAATAAAGAACGGATTTCTCCACCTACTCGGGTATAGCGAATATTGGAACGTATCGTACGGAATTGATCTCCATTAGATGACTTCGGTTGTTCCAGGCAATACAATTTTGGCGTTTTCTTCTTCATGTTTGCTGGCTCCTTCTACTGAATTGGATTTCGACTTCGACCGCCGTTTCCGTGGCTTCAGTTTCCCCACCGTTCCCAGAAGCGGAAGCTGCAAATCCAACTGAATGTTTTTGGCGCTTCTCACAGGTTTCTCTGCCAATTCCCGCAGAATAGAAAACGCGACCCCAGCAATCAATGAAAGTCCGAAAGCAACGACTATATTAAAGACAGGCTTGGGGGAGATCGCTTCAAAAGGAACCTTGGCTCGGTCGAGAAGCACAACATTTTCTACCCCCATAATCGCTTGGATATTCTCGTTGAAGGCCTCCCCAAAGCCATTAGCAATATTCGTAGCGCGCTGAGCATTAGAATCTGTCACAATTACCGTTGTCACGAGGGACTCACTACTTGTTCTGGTCTTAACTTTTTCTAATAGTTTTTCAGGGGTCATGTTTAATTGCAGCCTTCTAACGACCTCTTCAGCGATTCTGCTGCTTCGAATAATTTCCCCGTACGTGGTTACTAGTTTTTGCCCAGCCATAATGTCATTAATTGCTTTCTGCTGCCTGTCCCCTTGAATAAGAATAGAAGCTGTCGCCTCATATTTTGGCTTCAAAACATAGTAGCTTACAAAGCTAGCGAGACCGACCGCAACGATACATAACACAATGATGAACAGCAGCCTACGTTTCACTAGTTTCAAAATGCTGCCCAGTTCAAATTCCATCGTTCATTTCTCCTAACAGTTGATGTATTTTTCGTCTTCTTCAACAAGAAGTATTATTTTATATTCTTATTCTCGTCCGCCCAATATATGTCCAATGTAAGTTGAAAATATATTTCTTCTTTTTTAATAGATCCTCTCGAGCTTTCTATTAAATGCCACACAAATAGGCAGCCTTCCAGTAAAATCATACTGGTAGACTGCCTAATTAATTCAATGCTTTGCTCTTCAAATTTATTTAAACGATGATTTTTGAAAACCTCTTAAGAGGCATTTTTGCGTTTCAGGATATGATAGACATTGCTAAGCATCCCCGACAGAATACCGGCAATCGGGAATACAGCCCAATTGACATCCCAGCGCTGATAGACAAAACCTGTGAACAAGAAGATCACTGTCGCCAAAGGCCACAACAATGCCCCCACAACTCCAATAAATCGGTCCTCTTCCTTCTTCTGTACAGTGACTTTCGAATCCTCCAGCAGCTTCGTAAACGCGCCCTGAATGTTTCCATAATAGATAAACAGGAACACTGCCACTGCAGCGATCAGTAGGAAGGCCGCGACTCCATAAGGAGTGTAGTCATCACTGACAAATGAAGTTGCGAATATAAAAGCTAACGACAACACGCATATGCAAACTCCAGTAATTAGAGAAAGGCGGTAAGTCGGGGCGAATAGGGCTTGGCTGCGCTGAAGTGACGCTTTGAGTGAATAAGGCAGCTGAAAGCCTTGCTCCAGACTCTTGAAGCGCTCAAGTTTCATTCCGCTATAGATGAACATTCCCACCGCAACGGCTACGAGCATGGACATTCCAACAAGCCCTAACATCGAACCTTTATCAGCTAGAATAGCATTTTTATTTTCAAACAGTGTATCAAGACCAATCAGAAGCGCCACCCCACACGCGCAGAGAAAAACGCCGATGCCGGTCCATAACCCTGAGCTACGTCTGGCAGCCATATAAGTATAAGCCTCTTCTTCCGTCAGCACGGGCATATTCACAACCTGCTCCGATTCGACAGGATGGATACCGAGCTCAGCGGTCAACTCCTCAATGTTACCGAATTCCGATATAACGATGCCGATCGCTTCATTCTCCGACTTACCATCACGCTTCAACTCCTGATACTTCTCCTCCATCCCGAACAGCAGCTCCTGCTTCAGATGTTCGAGTTCTGGGGTTTTTGGCAGACTAGCGAACATATTATCCAGATATACTACAATCGTCTCCATGCTCTATCACCACTCCCTGATAAATTGGTTAACAACTTCCTGAGTAACCTTCCATTCCTCACATTTCTCCTTGTAATAGGCGAGACCTAGCGGAGTAATCCGATAATACGTGCGCCGCTTGCCGAGACTCTCATCTTGGAAAAAGGATTCAATGTAACCGTTCTTCTCTAACCGAGTAAAAACGGAATACAATGTTGTCTCTTTCATAATGTACTTCTCCTGCGTCAGCTGTCTGATGTTTTTGGAAATTTCATACCCATAGGATTCTCCATCCAGCAGCATGTAAAGGATCAGCGTATCATTGTAGCCACGTATAACATCACTGCTGATCAAAAATGGTATACCTCCTCGATTACTTCATCTGTCGTAGTAGTTGCAGTATATCACAATTACTACGACAGATGAAGTAGTTTACGGGAAAATAAGAAAAAAATTCTAACCAATGTTAGGATACGGATAGATAAGCATGCTTGTATGATCTAATTGACATTCTTTACAGCCTTATCCCATAGCGAAAAGACGCTATCATCGGATAATCTGATATGCTCCCATCATAGTAGACAGTAGAAAAAACAAAAATTTCTACTGCTACAATGATGGGAGTTTTTCTAATGTCTAAAAGAAGTCCAGCCTCTTTAAAAGTAAAATTACATGTCGTA
>NZ_CAKMAB010000047.1:0-40149 GCF_924513355.1 Paenibacillus pseudetheri | reverse complement strand
GTAGTTCATGTTCTGATTCTCCTTATGTAGGGGTGGTGTGGTAACTTCATTCTACACGAATCAGTCATGGGCTATTTTTTTATTCTCTTAGCAGCTGTCGCACTTCATATTACAATCCGTCTCATATAAAAAAATTAATAAATGGAAACAAAAAAAGAAACAGCATCTTGCCTGTTTCTTTAGATTTGGATTGTCTTTAATTGGAGACATCAATACAATAATATGAGGTTTTGCGGAATCAATCAAATCAAAAACAGAACATCCGTGCTTACTATATTGCCATAATATGCTATACTAATCGAGCAATAGAACGGCTTGCAAGGGCGGTCGGCTAATCTCCCCGAAGGGAGGTGAGGCCATGGAGGTTTATCAAGCGTTGTCACTGATGTTCATGTTCGGCATGTTCATTATTGCTTTGCTAAATTACCTCAAAAAGAAATAGACCGCCCTAGTCCAAAGGATGCGGTCTATTTCTGCCCGTAAAACCTGAAAGCCGCTGCCCTTAAAAGCGGCTATTGCACTGGGAGCCGTGTTTCCGCACGGCTCTCTTTGCATTGTACGATTTATCTACCCAAACTATACCACGATCAAAACCAAATAAAAAGTCACTCCGCTTCCTGAACAACAAAAAAAACGGCATTTCTGCCGTTTCTTTAGGATGGACTCTCAGGGGCTCGAACCCTGGACAAATAGATTAAGAGTCTACTGCTCTACCAACTGAGCTAAGAGTCCATATGAAGTTTGGTGGAGCCAAGGGGGATCGAACCCCTGACCTCATCGCTGCCAGCGATGCGCTCTCCCAGCTGAGCTATGGCCCCAAACGTAATTTTCAGATGTATGTAATCACACATTCTAAAATTTAGTTTGGTGTATTCAAGTCATTCTGACAAAATCAAGCGCCATAGGCGACTCCTATATAATATAAAAAATCGCCTTCGCTGTCAACACTTTTTTTAGTAATTAGACTAGCCACAACCCTACAATCTGTCCAGATCCCCAGTGCTCTTAGATAGCAGACCCTTCAGTTCCTTCATAAACATGTTAATGTCCTTGAACTGGCGGTATACGGACGCAAAGCGAACGTAGGCGACTTCATCTACTGGATAGAGCTGTTCCATAACCAATTCACCGATCTGTTGGCTCTCTACCTCAGCTACGGCGATGCCGCGGAGGGATTTTTCCACCTCAGAGACGATCTTCTCTAGACGTTCTACAGAGACGGGGCGTTTCTCGCAAGCACGGATTAAACCACGCAGAATCTTATCACGGCTGAATTCCTCGCGGCTGCCGTCTTTTTTGATCACGATTAACGGTGTTTCCTCGATCATTTCAAAGGTTGTAAACCGTTTGCTGCAACGCTCACATTCACGCCTGCGGCGAATTGACTTATTCTCATTCGCTGGTCGCGAGTCGAGCACTTTAGTATTGGTGTGATCGCAGTAAGGGCATTTCATAAGCTTCATCACTTCCTATTACATAGTGTTTTTTGTCCCGGTATGTTAAACATCCGGCTTTTAAAGGATTATTTTATTTTTTCCAGAAATCACCGTTTTTTTATTGTAATGATTATGGCAAGTACGGCACATAATACAGTTACCAACAGAGGAGGTGAACAGCAATGAGCCCAAACAACAGCTCCAATAACCTTGTAGCTCCAAATTCCCGCGGTGCTTTGGAACAACTTAAATATGAAGTTGCCCAAGAACTCGGAATCACGCTTTCCCCAGATGGTTACAATGGCAATAAAACTTCTTATGAAAATGGTTCGATCGGTGGTTACATCACTAAACGTCTTGTAACCCTGGCAGAACAACAATTGGCAGGTCAATTCAAATAACCTGTCCACATAAGCTTACTGAAAGAAGTATTAAACGACTCACAGGTCGTTTAATGCTTCTTTTTATTCATAACACGGTTTTAGAATTCATTGTAAATATCCGTGTACTGATCATAGTAATAGTTGACGCGCTGTACATAATGCCGGGTTTCACCAAAAGGAATATCCTTAATCGTGGCATCCGTTCCATCCCAGATCCCCTCATCCAGCCATTTTTGAACTTTACCCGGTCCGGCATTATATGCAGCGATAATCGCTGTACGTTTACCTTCGAATTGACGGGATAATGTTGAAAGATACCAGGTACCTAGTTCAATATTTGCTGATGGTTCATGCTTTAGCTCCTCCATAGATGCATCAGGAAGCTTGGCCTTTTCAAGGGCCCATTTGGCGGTATCCGGCATAAGCTGCATTAAACCTATAGCACCTTTTTTGGATTCTCGTCCAGTTTTGAAGTTCGTTTCCACGCGGATAATCGAAGCCACTAGAAACGGGTCTATATCGTACGTAATGCTGTGCTTACGGATCTCATCTTTATAATGAATCGGATAAAACCAGGACATCCAGTTCGTACTCAGAAACAATATTGCAGTAAAACCAATGAATAACAGAAGAAGGACTCTTTTTTTACGTAACCATTTCATGATAAGCCCAGCCTGTCCCAAAGAACAGCAACCTGTTGCTCAGTGTGCGCAAGTTCGCCACTGTTGTCAATGATATAGTCCGCTTTGTTACGCTTCGCTTCAATATCCATCTGTGCATTTAAGCGCGCTTCTGCTTGTTCTAAAGAAAGTCCGTTACGTTCCATTAATCGAGCGATTTGCACTTCACGAGGCACGTAGACCACAAGTATTTCATGGAACATGTTCTCGAGGCCTGATTCGAAAAGAAGAGGGATATCCACAATTGTTAACTTCTTTGGATCTTCTTCCTCCATGCTGTTCATACGTTCTTTAATCTCCCGCCGGATTGCAGGATGCGTCAGATTGTTCAGGGCTTGCAGGGCCGCCGGGTCTTGAAATACAATATCCCCCAGCTTGCCCCTATTCAGTGTGCCATCCGGAGAGAGGATCTCGCTTCCGAATTGTTTCACAGCCGCAGCCAGCACCTCATGACCGGGGAGCATAACTTCTCTGGCGATCACATCCGCGTCAACCAGCCTCGCTCCCTTGCTCACAAACAGTGCGGACACCGTGCTTTTTCCAGATGCAATGCCTCCGGTTAAGCCAATAATCATGTACTCACCTCATAATAGCTTCAGTATTCCCATTGTAATTAATAATAACGCGGGTAGTGCAGCAGCATGCTTCATCCAGTAGTTCCCGGCGAATCTTAATCCTGTCTTCATGCCCAGCAATAGAAATGTACCACTAAACAGAGCAATTGTAAGTGATGTCCATATCGGATTGAATCCCAGCAATGCTGCGCCAAGTCCAGCTCCAAAAGCATCTAGAGAGAGGGCAATCCCGAGCAGCATAGCCTCCATCGAAGAAATACTTCCGGAATCATCCATATCTGCAGAAGACGGAGTACGTAAGATCTGAACAACAATCCCCAACCGTCGTAGCTCAAGGGAAAAGACAGCCGACTTTACCTGCTCAGGAGCCATGGCAACCTGTTCTACAACATCTTCAGTATCAACAGCTACTTCTGCCCGAGCTTCTGTGGATAGCACATTTTCTTCACTATCTACTTTACGCTCACCTGTCTGTTCCTTCTCTTTCTGCATTAGCATCTGGACGAGCGACCAACACCCCATTAGCACGAGTATAACAGCGCCAACCTCAGAAGCTGCATGTGGAGACACTACCTTGGCAAGCAGAACACCCACTTGCATAGATACACAGATAACTACCCCCGAACAAAGCGAGATAATCAGAATGGAGAGCAATGGTATTTTCATTTTACGCAGTCCATATGTAATACCAACGCCAAAACCATCCAAACTCAAAGCAAAAGCTAGTAATATTAATGAAAAAAATGGGCTGAGCACCCGCAATCCCTCCTGTGAAGAACCGGAACACTGAAGAATACACTTCATTCAGCTTCCGTTCTCTATTAAGCATTCTTCACACAGTATATGGGCGGGACAAATAGTGGGTGCCAACCTAATTACTTCTTCAGTTATCTGCCTTACGCTGACAGCTTGGACAATAATGCGTACCGCGTCCACCTACAACGGTTTTCTCAATCATCGTTCCACAGTGGTTACACGGCTGATCTTTACGGCCGTAAATCAACAGCTGTTGCTGATAAGTGCCGCTCTCACCTTGACCATTCACATATGATTTTACAGACGAACCGCCAGCGTTTACCGCTTCTGCCAGAGTGCTGACAATAGCATGGTGCAGCTGATTCAGTTGATCATCCGAGAGATCTTTAGCGCCGACTTCCGGATGAATCCCTGCACGGTGCAACGACTCATCTACATAAATATTACCTATGCCGACGATATATTCCTGATTCAGCAGCAGTGATTTAATTTTTGTGCTTTTGCCTGATACAATCTGCTTAAACCTCTCCGGTGTAAAGGATGGCTCCAGCGGCTCCTGTCCTAGCTTATTTAGAGGAGGAAGCTGAAGGTCTTCACCAATCTGAAAAAGATGCATTGTACCAAACTGACGAACATCCGTGTAACGCAGCTCAGTGCCATCGGTAAAATGGAATATCACATGCGTATGCTTGTCCAGTGGATCTTCATTCGAAAAGAGTCCGTAACGGCCCTCCATCCGTAAATGAGATACCAGCACCAGACCGTCTAACACGATGCGCAAAAATTTCCCTCTTCGTTCAACTTTAACAATGCTATGACCTGCGAGCAGGTTGGCAAAAGCCTGAATATCATCCGGCCGCTGAATAATCCGGGCCAGCCGGACGGTTACACTCTCTATCTGCTTTCCATTAACTAAATCATTCAGTGTTCTCTTGACTGTCTCTACTTCCGGTAATTCCGGCATGATGTCTTCACCTCAACTACATTATAGCTGATATGCACACCTTAAAGGGAGCCTATTTCGCTTCGTACCAGTTGCTGCCAAAACTTACCTCTGCTTTAAGCGGCACAGATAACTGCAATGCTCCACCCATTACTTCAGGCAAAAGCGTCTTCATGAGCTCCATTTCATCCTCTGGCACCTCGAATACAAGTTCATCGTGCACCTGAAGCAACATACGGCTCTTTAGCCCACGCTCAAATAGCGCCTTGTCCATATGCACCATCGCCAGCTTAATAATATCAGCGGCAGTTCCTTGTATAGGCGTATTCATTGCTGTCCGTTCCGCAAAAGAACGTAGATTAAAATTCTTCGCATTAATCTCAGGCAAGTAACGACGGCGCTCCAGCAGTGTGGTTACATAACCATGTTTCCTTGCATCAACTACGATATCGTCCATATATCGACGTACGCCTTGGTATACCTCGAAATACTGCTCAATAAATTGAGCGGCTTCTTTCCGAGGAATATTCAAGTTCTGCGAAAGACCATAATCACTGATTCCGTACACGATACCAAAGTTAACGGCTTTAGCAGCACGACGCATATTGCTATCAACCTGATCGGCAGTAACTCCAAATACATCCATCGCTGTCTTCGTGTGGATATCCATATCATGGAGAAAAGCTTCCTTCATCCGCTCATCACCGGAGATGTGCGCAAGTACCCGTAGTTCAATCTGCGAATAGTCTGCCGCCAGAATGGACCAGCCCGGTTCGGATGGAACAAACACTTTACGGATTTTACGTCCTTCTTCTAAGCGGATTGGAATGTTCTGCAGGTTCGGAAATTGGCTGCTAAGCCGTCCTGTCGCAGCAATCGTCTGCCGATAGAAAGTATGCACCTTCCCTGTTTTCGGGGAAATTTCCTTGAGAAGCCCCTCTACATAGGTGGATTGCAATTTGGCAATCGTGCGATATTGTAGAATCAAACGTACCACATCGTGATACGGTGCTAGCTTCTCCAGCACCTCTGCGTCTGTTGAATATCCGGTCTTCGTCTTCTTAACGACAGGAAGACCCAGTTTTACAAATAAGATCTCGCCTAATTGTTTTGGTGAATTCAAATTAAACTCTGTGCCACAAATCTCATAAATTTCGGTGACTAGCCTGGAAATCTGAGCTTCGAATTCTTTTCCTAACTCTTTAAGATCTCCTTCATTGACTGCAATCCCCTGTTTCTCCATATCCGCAAGAATACGTGATAATGGCATTTCCAGATCCTCGAACAGTCCGGTCATCGCCGTTTCGATCAATTCCTGCTGTTGTTTCTGGGCGATGCCAAGTACCGCAGCACTCTTACGTGCGACGTGATTCCCTAAGATTTCAAGCTCAGGAATCTTATATTTGGCACCTTTACCAAATACATCTTCATCAGGTGACAATCTTGGTAAGCCGTATTTCGTAGCGAGATCGTTTAGGTTCTGATTTGCTTCCGTCGGATCCAGCAAATAAGCCGCCAGCTGCACATCATGGGCTGCACCTGCAAAAGCAATCCCCTGCCAATGCAGTGCCAAATCAGCACGGTGAAGATCATATCCGCTCTTCGGAGCCTTCTCATCTCCTAACCAGTCGCGCAGCTTCGCAGCCGCTGGTTTCTGCAGTAATTCAAACGGCACATAATAATGCCGCTCCAGAGTAGATAGCCCTACCCCGATCACCTCGGCACGATGCGGATTATCCCCATTGGATTCCACATGCAGTGCCGAAATACTAGGGAGCGCTTCACTTAGCGCCTCAAGTTCATCTTCACTCACGAGCGAAATATCAAGTGTAGCAGCTTCTACTTCTGCTGCACCCTCTTCTCCATCAGCTATTGGAGCATAGGCACTAAGTGACAACCTTTCCAGAAGTGATTTGAATTCTAATTTTGCGAGTGCGGGTCCTGCTGTATCCGCAGAAATCCCGTTAAAGATCATATCTTCCCACGAATGCTCAAGAGGCACTTCACGATAGATGGTTGCCAATTTCTTACTCATGACAGCGTCTTCCGCGTGAGCTTCCAGCTTTTCTTTCATTTTACCTTTAAGCTCACCGGTTCCTGCTAATACACCTTCAACCGATCCGAATTGATGCAACAGTTTGAGCGCTGTTTTCTCACCAACACCCGGAACGCCCGGAATGTTATCACTCGCATCACCCATCAGTCCCTTAAGGTCGATGATCTGCTCTGGTGTTAGGTCATACTTCTCACGAATTTGTTCTGGTCCATAAAGCTCGACCTCAGTAACTCCTTTGCGGATCAACGCAACAGTCGTATGTTCGGAAGCCAATTGAAGCATATCCTTGTCTCCCGACACGATCATAACCTGCCGGCCTGATTCATCTGCTTGGCGAGAAATGGTTCCAATAATATCATCGGCCTCATAATTACCAATTTCAAACTGCGGCACACCCAGATTTCTGAGCAAATCTTTCAGCAGTGGAAACTGCTCGGAGAGCTCGGGAGGTGTCTTTTGCCGACCGCCTTTATAGTCTTCATAACCTTCATGCCGAAATGTGACTTTCCCTGCATCGAAGGCAACAATCATATGTGTCGGCTTATGTTCTTCAATTAAACGGAGCAGCATCGTTGTGAAACCGTACACCGCGTTCGTCTGTTGCCCTGCTGTATTCGTTAGCGGAGGCATCGCGAAGAATGCGCGGTAAATAATATTATTTCCATCTATAAGTATCAACTTGTCCATAGTGCACCTCGCCTTTTTCATGCTTACTTCTTACATCTTAACATATGGCCTGTCCAAGTAGAAACGGCTATACAACAAGTAGCCGTCCTAATATAAGGACGGCTACTCAATTTACCTAAAAATAAACAAAAGATGTGAAAGTGCAAGTAATGGAGGAGAGGTTTGGAACTGTAGGAGCAGAGCGCCCGCCTTTGTCTCTGGATTTACACCACTGAAGGTGGTTAAAATAAAATAAATCTGGAGACAACAGCGGCCGAAAGTCCAAACACTCTCTGTAATTACCAGCCACCGAACATCTTTTGCAAAACCCTATTCGTTCAAATCTGGACGACTACCGGTAACCAGGTAAACTACGCTTTCACCAATGTTAGTAGCGTGATCGCCAATCCGTTCAATATAACGGCCTACCAGCGTCAATAACATAGCTTGGGATACGGTCTCAGGCTTTGTTACCATATAAGAATACAACTCATTAATCATCGCACCATACAATTGATCGACCTGATCATCATCCTGTGCCATTTTATAAGCCAGATCAGTGTTCTCATCCAAGTAAGACTGGATAGCCTCATCAATCATAATCGTCACGATTTCAGCCATTCGAGGAATGTCTACAAGCGGCTTAATTAGTTGTTGGCCTTGAAGACGCATGGTCGCCTTAGCTACATCAATCGCCAGATCACCCATGCGTTCCAAATCGCTTGATATTTTGAAAGCAACGATAATGCGGCGCAAATCCTTAGCTACGGGCTGCTGCGTAATAATTAAGCGTGAGCCAATTTCCATGATTTTATCTTCCATGGCATTCAGCTGTAAATCCGCTTCAACGACTTCCTGTGCGAGCGTTGTATCTAGATTTTGTAAAGCATTAATTGCACCTTCAAGAGCATCCTTAACATGCTCACCCATTTGCTGCAGCAGACTGCGCAGCTCTTCCAAGTCTTTATCAAATTCTTTTCTGCGAATCATAATAAGAGCGATCCTCCTCATTAACGTATGGTCAGCTTGCCATTTCCAGGGACGAACACCCTTTTACAACTGATCAGCCGAAACGTCCGGAAATATAATCTTCAGTGCGGGAATCTTTAGGGGTCGAGAAAAGCACCTCTGTGTCCGCCGCCTCTACAATTACACCATTTAAGAAAAACACGGTTCGACCGGATACACGTGCGGCCTGATGCATGTTATGAGTTACCATAACAATGGTATACTCACTTCTTAGTTCCTGAACAAGCTCTTCTATCTTGAGAGTGGATACAGGATCAAGCGCAGAGGTTGCCTCATCCATTAGCAGAATATCAGGCTGTACCGCTAACGCTCTAGCAATACAAAGCCGCTGCTGCTGTCCACCAGACAAGCTAAGGGCAGATTTCTTCAGAAAATCTTTCACTTCCTCCCATAGGGCGGAGTGACGCAAGCTTTTTTCTACGATCTCATCCAGTTCACTTTTGGAACGGATGCCATGCAGACGGGGACCGTAGGCTACATTGTCGTAAATCGACTTAGGAAAAGGATTCGGCTGTTGAAACACCATACCGACCTGCTTACGCAGGCTTTCCACCTCTACCTCATCACTATAAATATTTTTGCCACCGATGTTTACAGTTCCTTCTATACGTGTGCCAGGAATCATATCATTCATACGATTCAATGTGCGAAGCAACGTGGATTTCCCGCAACCGGAAGGTCCAATAAAAGCGGTAACCTGTTTCTCCGGGATTTGCAGATTCACATTCTTCAGTGCGTGGAACGACTCATAGTAGAGATCAAGATTCTCTATGTCAATGATGGATTTCATTAGTGTTTACGTCTCCTTCTCATCATCTTCGATCTCCATGATAAGCTTTTAGTGTAAATACAGTTGGAGAGAAATGTTAACGCAATGTAAAATCAGTGAGAGGAATGGATCCACATCACAGTATTTCCCCAGAAGCCAACTAGTACTCCAGGCATTTCTTATTTATGAAAAGTATAGAAAAAATAGAACTCCAGTCACTCTAAATGACCGGAGCTCTCTTTTTGTTAACCACTAATTTATAACCTACGCCTCGAATCGAATCGATATGAACCGATTCTGGATCCAGCTCAAGCTTTTTACGGAGTGAACTGACATGTACATCAACCGTACGCTGTCCACCAATATAATCAAAGCCCCATACAGCGTTCATGAGATCATCTCTCGTTAATACAACCCCTGGCTTACGCGCCAAATATAACAGCACTTCGAACTCTTTAGGCCGCAAGTTAATACTATGCCCACCGAGGGAGACTTCATATCTCTCAGGGTAAATCTCCAATTGACCTAAAATAATGGTAGAAGCAGAGATAGGTGTTTCTGTTGGTGCTTCCTCAGCAAGACCTGAAATCCGCCGAAGTACAGCACTTACTCTTGCGAGTAGTTCGGAAACGCCGAATGGTTTGGTGATATAATCATCAGCACCTGATTTCAGCCCTCTAACTACATCTTCTTCCGCATTTTTAGCGGTCAATACAATAATAGGTGTACGGATACCTTGTCCACGCAATTTATCAAGGATGTCAATGCCATTCATACCTGGCAACATCAGATCCAATACGATCAAGTCAAAAGGTTCCCTCGTCGCACGATCATATCCTGCCGTACCATGATCCTCTACTGTTACCTCGTAACCTTCCTGCGTTAAGTTATAGGACAGCAGCCGGGCCAGTGTCGGTTCGTCTTCAATGACAAGCAATCGTTGAGCCATAGGTTCCCCCGTCTTCCATATAGTTTGATTTTTACAAAACAACAACAAAACAATCATATCACCAGAATGTTAACTTGGTGTAAAATCGATAAGGTGAATTTACAAAAATCTAATCCGCCTTTTCTTCCTGCAAAAGCGGCAACTCAATAATAAATGTGCTTCCGATCCCCAGATCACTTTTAACCGAAATCACACCATGGTGCAGATCTACCAAGTGCTTTACAATAGACAGTCCCAGCCCCGTTCCACCGGAGCTTCTGGATCTTGCTTTATCCACTCGATAAAAACGTTCAAAAATACGCGGCAAATCCTTTTTGGGAATTCCCATCCCTGTATCAGTAACAGTAAATTGTACATTTTCAGAACCATCTGGCTTCAGTATATTCTTAACATAGACTTTTACGCTACCCCCTTCATGCGTGTAATTAATCGCATTGGAGAGCAAATTCATAAAGATTTGACGCAGTTTATCCTCGTCGGCCTCAATGAACAGCTCCTCAGGAACTTCTACGTTAAGGCTAATACTTTTCTTCTCAGCCACCTTGCTAATGGTTCCCAGCACGGAATCAAAGAACTCAATGATATGAACTGGTGAGCAATCGAGCTGCACACGTTTAGATTCGATTTTAGATAATTCCAGAATATCTCCAATCAATCGGTTTAAGCGTTCGTTCTCATCATAAATAATTTGCAAGAAGGAACGGGCTGTCTTCTCATCCTTAACCCCACCACCCAGCAAAGTCTCGGCAAATCCTTTAACAGCAGCAACCGGCGTCTTCAATTCATGGGATACGTTAGCGACAAACTCACTTCGCATCCGCTCCAGGCGACGAATTTCTGTAACTTCCTGCAGAAGGAAGAGCATTCCTCTATACGTTCCATCCTGGATCATAGGTACCGCATCCATGCGTACAATTCGCTCTCTCGGATTGTAAATACTTCGTTCTTCATGGAGCGGTTCTTTACTCGATACTCCTTCTTCAAGTAGACGCGTTAGCTCATAATGACGCTTTAGCTCCTTGTACGAATGACCCGCCATTTCACTATTGCTAACATCCAGCATCCGCTCTGAAGCTCGGTTCAGCAGGGCAATTTCTTCGTCCGCATTGATCATTATGATGCCGCCAGTCATATTGTCCAGTACGCTTTGCAGCAGATCCTCATTATCACGGATGGTCTTAAGCTGAGCTTGAAGACTGTCAGCCATGGCATTTATCGCTGTTGCCAGTTGACCGACCTCATCTTTACGCTTCAAATGAACTCTTGCATCATAATCAAGATCTGTAATACGCCGCGCGACTCTCGTGATTTGTTCAAGCGGTGAAGTCATGCTCGATGCCACTTTGTAACTAACAATAGTTGCTGCCAGGAACAAAATAACTAACCCCCCAGCCATAATCATCCAAGCACGATTAAGCCCTTCCGTTACTGCATCCAGACCCATCGAGACCCGAATGTAACCGTCAAAACCATGATCTGAGGTCACCCGCTCTGCTACATATAACATCTTGCGATCTAAAGTTTCGCTGTAACGAATGGCTCGCCCAGTCCCCTCTTTAGCTGCAACAATCTCCTCTTCACGATTGGCGTGATTGTCCATCTCCAGAGGATTTTTCTCTGAATCCCCTAAAACTTCACCTGACTTACTGATAAAAGTAATCCGGGAATCCAGAAGCTTGGCGATATGCTCTGCCTGCTCCGTGTAATACGGAATGGAATTGGAGGCGTCCATATCTACAAATTCCAATGTACCTGCGAGTAGATTTATTTCCCGGGACATGTTCTCTTCGAGAGCAGCTATATGGGAGCTCTTAAACAGATGAGCCATCGTAAATCCAGTGCCAATCATGGAAATACCGATTAAGGCCATAAGTATAAACGTAAGACGAGCGCGAAACGGTTTCATCTGAAGTGTGCCTCTCCCTTTTTCATTGTATCTTTTATCCTAACTTCATTTTCATCAAAAAACCAGTGCTACTATTTTCGTGACATAAATCCCTACTATAATAGATTATATAAAAATAACAGCCCAAGTTGATTATCTCTGGACTGTTACTTTGTATTACTTTTGTAAAATATCGTGATTTCATTCTATACAGGTTGCAAGAAACCACTGATTACCCTGAGTATCTCTAATACCCGCTCCTCTTTCTCCATAAGGCTTATCCAGTGGTTCTTCAATGATGGATGCCCCGGCATCCAAGCACTTACGAAAGGTCTCATCCACATTTCTTACATATAGATGAATTGCGAGTTGTACTGGTAAATATTTCTCATTAGCTTCGGAAACCTCGATGATCGAATCTCCTATTCTAAGTTCTGCATGTCTAATCTTGCCTTCATCATTGCGAAGCATATCATTAATTCTTGCATCAAAGCAGTTCACAACAAAATCAATCAATTGATCTGCACCAGCCACGATGAAATACGGAGTAACGTTAAGAAGACCATTTCTAATATAATGTGATACCATTCGTAAACCTCCTTTAGACAAGCATAAACACCTTCAACGTCCCTATCTATATGGACGCTAAGTGATTATACGAGGAATATAAGGATAAATTATAGCGTGGAACATATAAATTCTTATATTTTTGATAAAACCGGAGAAAAAGCCATAGCAGCGGAAGTTCCCACTTTATGACTAATTCACCGGGCTGTACCCGACTTATTTAAACACGGGCTCTTTGAACTGGGTTAATTTTGCTGCGGAATCTTTCTCTACATCTGCGTGCAGACTGTTGCCGTGGGCATCCATCGTTACAATAGCAGCGAAACCATCCACATCCAAATGCCACATTGCTTCAGGAATGCCAAATTCCATAAAATCAACAGCATTTACCTTCTTGATGCATTCCGCATAATACTGCGCAGCTCCACCAATTGCATTGAGGTATACACCACCGTGCTCTTGAAGGGCTTTTAACGTTTTCGGACCCATTCCACCTTTTCCGATGACGGCACGAATACCAAACTTTTTAATAATATCGCCTTGATAAGGCTCTTCACGGATACTAGTAGTCGGGCCTGCCGCTTTAACATGCCAGCCTTCCTCGTCCTTCATCATTACAGGACCACAGTGATAGATAACTGCACCGTTTAAATCCACTGGAGCCTCATGATCCATTAGATATTTATGCAGTGCGTCGCGGCCCGTATGCATTTCGCCGGATAAAATAACAACATCCCCAACTCGCAAACTACGGATATCCTCTTCACTAATCGGTGTAGTCAGGCGGACTTCGCGAGATCCAGTAGCTGCATTGTTGTTTTCAGCTGCATTTGTAGCTTCTGTTTCCGACGCTTGGTCCCGTTCATCATCAACCGAAATCCCGGTACCACTCTCGTACAGCCAGTCCTCTATATTGCCCGTTAACGGATCAACCAGCACACCTTGGCGACGGAACGCCCAACAGTTGTAGGCAACAGATACGAAAAAGCTGGCTGGTAAACGATTCATAACACCGACCTTACAACCAAGCAGCGAGACTTCCCCACCAAAGCCCATCGTTCCAATGCCCAGCTTATTGGCATTCTCCATGATGTAGTCTTCCAGTTTGCTGAGATCCTCTATTGGATTAACATCCTCCACTTTGCGGAACAGCTGCTTCTTAGCCAGCTCATAGCCAGTTGTACGGTCGCCGCCGATACCAACACCAATAAAACCAGCACTACAGCCTTGCCCTTGTGCCTGATAAACAGCATGTAAAATACATTTACGGATTCCGTCCAGATCACGACCTGCCTTGCCCAATCCTTCTAATTCTGCTGGAAGGCTGTATTGAATATTCTTATTCTCGCAGCCGCCACCCTTCAGAATCAGTCTGATATCTATTTTTTCCTCTTCCCATTGTTCAAAATGAATGACTGGTGTACCTGCTCCCAAATTATCTCCGCTGTTCTCACCTGTTAATGAATCTACAGAATTGGGACGAAGCTTACCATTCTTGGTCGCCCGTACAATGGCGTTATGAATATCTTTTTTCATCTCAATCTGATTGATTCCCACAGGTGTGTGAATGATAAATGTAGGCATTCCCGTATCCTGACAGATCGGTGATACTTGCTGCTCAGCCATTCCGATATTTTGAGCAATCGTAGTTAACGCAAGACCTGACCGGGTAGCTCTGTCCTCTAGTGCGCGCCCCTTGGCGACCGCCCGGCGTACATCACCCGGCAAATTCGTGGACGTTTCTACAATTAGATTATAAATGCTGTCTTCAAAATGCTGCATATTCATTCAAGCTCCTCTCAGCAGATCCAGATTATCAAAAGTCTGATACAATTAGTATAATAATATCATACCTAGCAGCTCATGAAAGGGGTTACTTTAAAATTGAACTACCATTTTTCCGCCTATTTATATCGGCTTCAATATATTCAGCGCTGGAGCCTAATGCGCAGCACCGCACCTGAGAATGTTGCTGAGCATTCTTTCCATGTCGCTCTGCTCACACATATGCTCTGTTCCATTGGTAATATTCATTATGGACGTTCATTAAACGCCGAAAGAGCAGCAACTATGGCCCTGTTCCATGATGCCAGCGAGGTGTTCACCGGTGACATTGCCACACCAGTGAAATACAATAATCCCCGGCTACTTACCAGCTTCCGCGAAATGGAAAGAATTGCTGCGGAACGCTTGACCGGTATGATTCCTCCCGAGCTTCAGGGCATTTACACGCAGCTCATACAGCCGGAGGACAGTTCTCCCGATTCGGAGGACGTTCTGCTGCACAGCTACGTTAAGGCAGCCGATCGACTTGATGCTTACCTTAAGTGTGTGTGGGAGGTTGCTGCGGGCAACCGTGAATTCGCAGCGGCGAAAGAGCAAACAGGTGCGAAGCTACGCGGACTCGGCTTACAGGAAGTAGATTATTTCCTCACTCATATGGCTCCGAGCTTTGAAATGTCACTCGATGAGCTGTCTGCTGGAAACTAAATCCAAAGATCAATACAAAAAGCTCTAATTCGTCTAAGCCTGAATTAGAGCTTTTTATATAAGTATCTAGGTTTGGTTAGCTGAGCATTTACCCGTTTACGACCTCGCCACCATTTACATGGATAACCTGTCCGGTCACATAACTCGAATCGTCGGAGGCTAGATACACATAAGCTGGAGCCAGTTCCTCCGGTTGTCCCGGCCGCTTCATAGGCTGCGTACCGCCGAACTCACTAACCTGCTTCGCATCAAAAGTAGATGGAATAAGCGGTGTCCAAATTGGGCCCGGTGCAACGCCATTTACCCGAATGCCTTTCTCTGCCAAATTCGTAGATAAGGAACGCGTGAAGCTCAGAATAGCTCCTTTTGTTGACGAATAGTCCAGTAATTGTGGACTACCACGATAAGCAGTAATCGAAGTCGTATTAATGATAGCAGATCCTGCTTTTAGATGAGACATTGCCGCTTTGGTCAAATAAAACATCGCAAAAATGTTCGTACGGAAGGTACGCTCTAGCTGCTCGGACGTAATATCCTCGATCTTAGCTTGTGGATGTTGCTCCGCCGCGTTATTGATGAGAATATCCAGTTTCCCGAGACCCTCTACAGTCTGTTTAATGAGATCTTTACAGAAAGTTTCCACACCAATATCTCCGGGAATCAGAATGCATTTGCGGCCTTCCTGCTCCACCTGACGTTTCGTTTCCTCTGCATCAGAGTGTTCATTCAGGTATGAAATGACTACATCTGCGCCTTCTTTTGCAAAAAGAACAGCTACTGCCCGTCCAATCCCGCTGTCTCCTCCGGTAATAAGTGCCGCCTTGCCCTGCAATTTACCTGCCGCCTTATAATTGGCCGGTTCAAATTTCGGCAACGGCCTCATTTCGCTCTCAATCCCTGGTTGTTGATGCTGTTCTTGCGGGGGTAAGGTTTTCGTAGCTTGCTTATTGTCTGACATAATCCCTAGCTCCTCTCGTTAAGTGATGGATAGTTAACTGATCGTCTTAGGATGGCTCAAGCGTATACGTTTATACGCTGGCTTAATCATTTTTTTCAAATTGCTGTATGAAAAGTTACTTACCACACTGCAAGTTGAATCAAACAACGTGTAGTTTTTGGGGACGAAAAAAGGACTGTCCCCTAAGCCCTAGATGGCTATTGGAACAATCCTTTTTGTTTAACGAAAATCAGCTTTGTTTCAACAAAAGCAATTTTTCTTTAAGTTCAATAATTTTAGGTACAGTATCTACCGCAACCAGTTTCTTTTGATCGTCGGTTAGTTTCATATATCGGTCATACACCCAATTAACAGCTGCCTCATCACTCAAAGCTAACAGATCTACAGTAGGAAGCTGGCCAATTTTGAAAGCTACATTATTTGCTTTCTGTTGATCAGTTAAGTTGGTCTTGCCCTGATAGTATCCTACCACCTTTAACTCCGAATCATATAGAATAACCATATATTCCTCTTCAAAATTTGGTTGTGTATAAAATGGCGAGTCATCGTAATCATAACTTTCATACGATAGCTCATCAGCGCTATAACTATTAGAAACCTCATTAAGATACGCTACCGTAGACGAAATATGCTCCACAGTAAAATCCTTAGTAGGATCCAAAATAAGATAGAATGCTGTATTTGGGGTTGTAGTATAGTATTTCACTTCGGGATGTTGCTGAACAAATGCACTAGTTATCGAGATGCTATTTCTAATGTATTTCGAATTGCTCACTCCTGTAATATTTACACCCTCACTATATTTAGTTATCGTAGACATATCAAGTGTAGTATATTTCGCATGAAGATCTAGTTTTATTGTCTTATACCCAATGGGTGCACCATTCTTATTGAATAAAATTATCGTCATATAATCCTTTACATGACCTGGATAGATTGGGAAAGTAACCCGATAATCAGTCGGAAAGCTCTCACGTTCTTTTTCCAAATCCAAGGCTTCTTCAGGAATTACAGAAAAATAATACTCTGCGTGATCAGTTTCCCTAAAAATTGTTGGCGACAATCCAAGCATACTAACAGTTATGGTAGCAGCATTTGTGTATCTATATACGGCATCTTTTACTAGAGTTATCCCGTTCACTTCGGGAACATTCACCACTGGTGTTGGTGTTGGTGTTGGTGTTGGTGTTGGCGTTTCTCCACCACTAGTACCGCCTCCACCGCCGCTTGAGCCGCCAGGAGCAGCTACCCCTTAAGGTGTTGCCGTAGGAGTAGGCATAGAGATGGAATCTTTCTGAGATCCTTCTAACAGATCAGGCTTTCTCTCAAAAGATGACCCTTTGGCCCCGTCATTCACCGTCACAGACAAAAGCTGGCCCTGTCCAGTTACCTTTGTGAGTGCATCCAGAATAACCTTACTTACAGTAGTACCTTTTCCTAATTGAAGAATGATGCCAGACTTTATAGATAAATAATTAATTCGAGTAGTTCCATCCGTAACGAGACGAACAATACCGACCTTTTTCTGAACAACTACTTGCTCCAAGGTAGAATTCTTAAAGTGGATAGAATCTGCTCCTCCACCTTTAACTATAACTATAACTTTTCCTTTTACAGTTACATTATCTAGAGAGACCTCACCATCACCAATGCCTTCATCCAAAAGCAAGTCCCCGTATATAACAGTATTCTGAAGGTTAACCCCATATGTACTCACTGTTACACTCTCATATCCCGTTAGATGAGCAGGGTCCTTGCTGCCAAAAACTCCAGAATTGGTGATACGAAATCCACCGCCCATTGGGCTATCCAAGGATTCCAATATGGCTACAGCCTCGGCTCGGGTCATAGCCTGCGTTGGTGCAAAATTTCCGTTAGGATAACCGTTCATACTTCCACTATTAATCATTCCAGCTATCTTTTTCTCACTCCACGATGCAATCTGGTCACGATCTTTGAATTGATCTAGCACTGAGAGATTTTGAGGCTCTTCTAATTTCAGTAGCTTACTGATAATTACAGCAGCCTCCTGGCGGGTAACGGGATCATTCGGACGAACCTTATCTCCATATCCGTTTATGTATCCTTGTGAAGCAGCCTTGGAGAATTCCTCATACACCCAGCCGGTTGCAGGCAAATCATTAAATTTCACTGGTTGACTCTTTGTGATCTCGAAGAAACGATTCACAAGGGCAACAAATTCAGCTCGCGAAATACTTTGATTGGGCTTAACCAATCCATCTTCAAATCCCTTTAACCAGCCCTTCTCTAACCAGCTTTCGATCTGCTTCTGCGCCCAGTGACCCTCATAGTCTTTAACCGAGCTATCTGCTGCTGCGGATACGAAACCCAACGAACTAAATACTAAACTGAGAGCCAAGCTTACACTCACAATCCTTCTTAACTTCAGACCCATCCAAACTCCCCCGTAATCCCTCAGATAATAAAATAATTGTAATTTTAACCCAATCACTAAACGTATTTTATATTACTCTATCAGTATGTAATTGAAAACGTTTTTTTCTCTAAGAAATAACTACTGTGATATCCTCAACACACCAAAAAACCCGCTCTCCTTTACGGAAGCAGGTTCATAGTGTTACAGATTAAATAATGTCGTTAAATACCATGAAGAATACCATCAGCAGCAATGACACGGACAGCAGTGCACTAAGCGTACGCAATTTGCCTGTTTCTGCTTTAACATCACGGTTCTCACGAATTCCAGCAGCAGCAAGACGCAGAGGCTTGCTCATAATACCACCAAGCGCAAACATAGCTAGCAACAATACAACGATAATGATCATCCATGCTACAGAATAATCACCCTTGGTCATCATGTAACCACCTGTAAGTAGTTGAATCACCAAACCGTACTGTGCAAAGCGGTTAAATCCAGTAACTGCACTTAACGTACCTTCTTTTGCTGCAGGCGACAATTTTTCAGCACGGCCGATGATGAAAGGCAGTACAAGGTAAAATCCGAGTGCCAGTGTCCCGATCATATGTAAGAAAAACAAAACGTTCCAATCCATATCATATCTCCTCCAATTTAACTGTGATAATAGTTACATTTAATTATACCCATAATAATAGAATAAGAAAAGCTACTATAGGTGTCGATTCCTTGAAGTTGTGGATATAAAAAAGAAAGAGCCCTTAAGCCATTCACGACTTTCAGGACTCTCCCCTTACATCTGACACAACCTACACAGATAATATAGCTGTTACGCTGCGTACGGACTCTGCAGACTTATCTAAAGCCGCTTTCTCCTCAGCCGTAAGCTCCAGTTCAAAGACCTTCTCAATCCCATTCGCACCAAGAAGAGCTGGAACGCCCAGAAACAGATTGTCATAACCATATTCGCCTTCAAGCAAGGCAATAACCGGAATGATCCGTTTCTTATCCTTCAAGATCGCTTCCGTCATCTGAACTAAAGAGGCTGCAGGAGCATAATACGCACTACCATTTCCTAAAAGGTCAACGATTTCCCCGCCACCCACACGTGTACGCTTCACAATCTCCTCAATACGATCCGCAGGAATCAATGTATCGATTGGAATACCTCCGACACTAGAATAACGTACGAGCGGTACCATATCATTGCCGTGTCCGCCGATTACGAAACCACGTACATCTTCAACAGATACATTCAGCTCTTGTGCAATAAATGTGCAGTAACGGGCTGTATCCAGCACGCCAGATTGTCCGATTACGCGATTCTTCGGAAAGCCTAGTGCTTCAAATGCAGCATAAGTCATCGCATCTACCGGATTACTCAAAATGATTACGATAGATTCTGGAGCAACTTTCCTTACGTTCTCGCATACCGACTTCACAATCCCTGCATTGATATTCACAAGATCGTCGCGGCTCATCCCAGGTTTACGGGCAATCCCAGCAGTGATAATTACAATATCAGAATCTACAGCATCTTCATAACTTGAGGTCCCTATAATATGACTGTCGAATCTCTGCACAGGACCTGCTTCTTGCATGTCAAGCGCCTTACCCTTGGTTGGGTTTTCCATTTGTGGAATATCGAGCAGCACAACGTCCCCAAGTTCCTTTTGAGCTAACATAAGAGCTGTAGTAGCGCCGGTAAAACCGGCGCCTACCACTGTAATTTTATAACGCTTGATCGCCACAGATTCGCCTCCTAGAAATGATAAAGGTAAGGCTAATGTTATCTGGCTAATCTAACCTATAGGTGGTTAATAATTTCGTCTGCAAATGCGGAGCATTTCAGCTCAGTTGCACCTTCCATCAGACGAGCAAAGTCATAAGTCACGGTCTTATTGTTAATAGCAGTTTCCATACCTTTATAAATCAGGTCCGCTGCTTCCTGCCAGCCCAAGTGCTCCAAGAGCATTACGCCGGACAGAATGACCGAACCAGGATTCACAACGTCTTTGTCTGCATATTTAGGAGCTGTACCATGGGTAGCCTCAAAGATGGCGTGGCCAGTAATGTAGTTAATATTCGCTCCAGGAGCGATGCCGATACCGCCGATTTGTGCAGCCAGTGCGTCGGACAGGTAATCCCCGTTCAGGTTCAACGTAGCAATAACATCGAAATCAGTTGGACGAGTCAGAACTTGTTGCAGCGCGATATCCGCAATTGCATCCTTGATAATGATTTTGCCAGCAGCTTCAGCATCCTTCTGAGCAGCATTAGCAGCAGCCTCGCCATCACGTTCCTTAATCACATCATATTGACTCCAAGTGAAGACCTTATCTCCGAACTCTTGCTCAGCTACTTCATAACCCCAGTTTTTGAAAGCACCTTCAGTGAACTTCATGATATTTCCTTTGTGAACAAGCGTTACACTCTTACGTCCGTGCTTGATCGCATATTCAATTGCAGCGCGCACCAAACGCTTCGAACCTTCGGAGGATACCGGTTTGATACCAATACCAGAAGTTTCAGGGAAACGGATTTTGTTAACTCCCATCTCTTTTTGCAGGAATTCAATGACTTTCTTCACTTCAGCAGAGCCTTCTTGATATTCAATCCCTGCATAGATATCCTCCGTATTCTCACGGAAAATAACCATATCCACCAGCTCAGGACGTTTAACAGGAGAAGGTACACCTTGGAAATAACGAACTGGACGCAGACATACGTACAAATCCAATTCTTGACGCAAAGCTACATTCAATGAACGAATACCGCCTCCGATTGGAGTAGTAAGTGGTCCCTTAATAGCTACAAAATATTCGCGGATTGCTTCCAACGTATCATTTGGCAACCATTCACCATATGTATTGAAAGCTTTTTCGCCAGCAAATACTTCGTACCAAGCGATTTGCTTAGTGCCACCATAAGCTTTAGATACTGCTGCATCAAGTACGCGCTTGGAAGCTTTCCAAATATCACGGCCTGTGCCGTCACCCTCGATAAAAGGAATGATTGGATGATTCGGAACTTGTAGTTTTCCTTCTTTAATCGTGATTTGTTCGCCTTCTGTAGGTAGATCGAATTTTTCTAGTTTCAACATTTGAATGTATTCCTCCTAAAGTTTTGTGGATTTAAATAGCATTGACAAGCATCGAACAAAACTCTCATCATCATTAAAATCAAAAATTTAAAACACTATTGCTAGGGTTCATTCTACTAAACTTTAGGAGCAGCCCGCAAGGCTGCTCTTCTATCTTTCGTCTACTGGAACGTATTTCTGTTCAACCATACCCGTGTATTCTGCACGTGGACGAATAATGCGGTTATCTGTATATTGCTCCAGAATATGCGCTGTCCAACCTGAAGTCCGGCTAATTGCAAAAATAGGAGTGAACAGTTCACGATCTATGCCTAGCTGTGTATAAACAGAAGCCGAATAGAAATCAACATTCGGTCTTAATCCCTTTTGCCCGGTAATCATTTGTTCAATATTTACGGACATGTCGTACAGGGTGGTGTCATTTTTCATCGTGCCAAGTTCCAGCGACATTTTCATCAAATGCTTTGCACGTGGATCACCATTCTTATATACCCGATGACCGAAGCCCATGATTTTCTCACGGTTATCCAGTTTCTTACGGATAAACGGTTCAACCGCTTCCAAACTTCCGATCTCTTCTAGCATCTTCATAACAGCTTCATTCGCCCCACCGTGAAGCGGGCCTTTGAGCGCGCCAATAGCGGAGGTAACCCCAGAATAAATATCGGATAATGTCGCAACCGTAACCCGGCCAGCAAAAGTTGAAGCATTCAGCTCATGGTCTGCATGAAGAACAAGTGCGGTATCAAGTGCTTTGACAGATACGCTGTCCGGCTCTTTTCCCCACAGCATATACAGGAAGTTCTCAGCAATAGAAACGCCTTCTTTCGGAGCCACTGGTTCGAGCCCTTTGCGAATACGCGACAGTGCCGCCACAATTGTTGGGAGTTGTGCCTGCAGTTTTACCGCCTTAATCTCGTTCGCTTCTCTGCTCATATCGTCAGCCGCTTCATCATAGAGAGCAAGGCTTGATACAGCCGACCGCAATGCTGCCATGGTGTTGGCGTCTTTTGGATAGAGCTTCATTTGCTCGATTACCTGTTCAGGAATCTTTGCGAAGGCACTAAGATCCCGCTTGAGCGCTTCCAGCTCTGGCACCGTCGGCAGACTGCCGAACCATAACAAATAAGCTGTTTCTTCGAAGGTAGCATGTTCTGCAAGTTCATCAATATCATAACCGCGGTAAGTGAGTACACCATCCACAATAGAACTAATGGATGAAGTTGTTGCAACGATACCTTCCAAGCCTTTGGTAGCTGTCATAGCATATCTCTCCTTTGCCAACAAGGTATAAAAACAATCTTATTTCCATGAAAACATTTCCAATTTAAAGCAATAAAAAATCTAATAAGTGCATTTAAGAACATCTCCGTCAGGAATGCTGTATGACCAACATGCTTCGTATCTTTATTCATCATACTGGATTTTGTCGGTTATGTGAACAATGTGGAAGCTTCGGAGCGCATCAAATGATTTTATCAGAGAGATAGAAAAAAACTTCTAATCCCCTGATTCAATTTTTCCATTTCAGTTTAGAGATTCCGCCTCATTCTAATAATTATCCCGCATTCTAGTCTTTAAATCGATCCTATGAATATATATGAAGACGAGCTCTTATTCCCCTGTATATGCAGGAATAAAGAAGGTGTGGTCTCGGTATGGATCGTTTAGTATTAAAAAGACTGCTGCGCGGCCTGTGGGTCGTTCTGGCAACTTCCATCCTCCTGCTCGCAATCTATTTATTACTTCCGCTGTTATACCCCCTGTTGCTCGCTTGGCTGCTCGCATATATCATGCATCCATTAGTGCTTATACTTAAAGGCTTTAAATTACCAAGCTGGCTGGCGGTATCACTCGCGCTGCTATTTTACATAGGCGGAATCACGCTAGTCTTAACCGCGATGATTACAAGACTCGTAAAAGAATTGATCATCCTGCTGCAAACCTTTAATCTCCACACCGACCAATGGAAGGATCTTCTGATGTCCTTAAGCCAGAATGCAAGCATTCAGAACATCATCAACCAGATTAATCAATTCTACCAAGACAATCCTGACTATCATGCTACGATTGACAGCAATATCAGCAGAACAACGGAAACTGTAGGTTACGCAGTCACGCAAGTGGTCACGGGATTTTTTAATGTAATATTGAAACTGATCTCCGCACTTCCTAGTATGGGTACGATTCTTATCGTGGTTGTCCTTGCTGCCTTTTTCATTAGTACGAGTTGGGAGCGTCATAATGATAAACTTACAGGCTGGCTACCGGCAGCATTCCTAAAGCCTGTGTCAGATATCTGGAGAGATTTACGCAGAGCGCTCTTCGGTTATCTTCGCGCCCAGGTAATCCTGATCTCCATCACAGCGATCATTGTAGTAATCGGGCTGCTGCTTCTAGGTGTGAAGTCTGCATTTGCTATCGGCTTAATGATTGGCTTTGTGGATCTACTGCCTTATCTCGGTGTGGGAATTGTGATGTTGCCTTGGGCGCTATATTCTTATATGACGGACAATCTGGCACTAGGGATAGGACTATCCATACTTTACGCTGTTATTCTTATAACCCGGCAGGTGCTTGAGCCGAAAGTGCTCGCCAGCAGCATCGGACTTGATCCCCTTGCCATGTTGATTGGCATGTTCGCCGGTCTGCAGTTGTTCGGTATGCTAGGGCTGATCATCGGACCCGTTGTCCTAGTAGTCCTTGTTGCCTTTAACCGAGCGGGTGTATTCCGAGCTTTGCACAGCTACATTGTTAGCGGCAGATTAAGATAGGAACTGATAATCATCAATTCGTAAAATAGCAAACAGAGCGGGCCCTTCAGCAATGACAGGGGTCCGCTCTCTTATTGTTGTAAAAAGTATACTAACGACGGTAAAAGGTGAAGGTGCCATTCTTCATCTTCTTCTCAATCCACTTCAGCAAAAATATACGGTACAAAGGCCGAGTCAATGGAAATACTAACGTGAAACCGACAATATCGGTTACGAAACCCGGCAATATCAGTAGCAAACCTCCGAAAAAAATACATAAACCATCCAGCATCGTCCGACCAGGAACGCGGCCCTCCTGCATATGTGTTCTGCTGTCCTGCAGCACTTTCTTACCTTCAAATCGCATCATTAGTAGACCGATTACTGAAGTGGTCAGCATAATCAGCAAGGTTTTAAATGCTCCAAGTTGATCTGCTACGTAAATAAAACCGAATAATTCCACAGCAGGAATAATAAATAGTCCAGCCCATAACCATTTGCTTCTAATCATACTGAACTCCCTTCTTCCCGCAGCGCCTCTTTTATTGCGTGAAAGAGCTCTGGAAGGGCTCTATCCAGCCTAGCAGGCCTCCATTCCTGGTTCACCCAAACATGACTTGTCGTGCCGGTAACCAGCAGCTCCCCAGGTGGATCCATCGACCGCAACTCCCCTAGAGTAGCCAATAAATCTTCTGAATTTCCACCTTCTTCTTCCGAAAGCCTCCGCACTTGATACTCAAATACGACTCGTAACGCTGAGAAGGTAGTCATTCGCGCATACACGGAGATAAGATCATCATATCGTGCCGGACTTTTAAATTGCAAATCTGCTGAGGTGACAGGAAGTAAGACGCCTTGTTTCTCAAGTTCGCGATAAGTAAAACCAACCTGACGAAACATCTCCGTACGACCAGACTCAAACCAGTTCAAATAATTCGCATGATACACGACACCCATCTGATCACTTTCCTGATAGCGAACACGCAGGGTCGACTTATACCATCGGCTGGGCAAGCCAGCTCGTTCTAATTCCATCTATAAATACTCCTTTCAGCATAGCAGCAGGGGAGCGTTTAAGCCTGGGCCCCGCCTGAAGATAGCGTCGCCGATAATTTGCGCCGAGAGCTTCTAGCAACATAGAACAACAGCATTGCTCCTGCGATAGAGCTCAACATACAAGACAGATTCATTACTTCTACCCCGCCTTGATTGAGCAAGAATCCATTCAGTAAATTACCGACAATGCCAGAAAAACCTGCGAACACCATATTAAATACACTTTGGCCAGTGGCCTGCATCTCGTTAGACGTGATCTGAGATACATATTCGACTGCTGCAATATAAAAGAACCCAAATGAAAGACCATGCAGCACTTGCACTCCGATCATTACCGATGGATAAGGAAAAGCAACCTGAATACCCCATCGCAAAACATAAATAAGGGCCCCAAGGAGTAAGGTCCGTTCACGACCTAACCTCTTAATCACCTTAGATGCAAACAGCATGGAAGGCACATTCGTCACCGATGCGAGAAAGAGCGCAATCCCTGCATAGCGCGTAGACCCTCCAACCGATTGAAAAGCGATTACAAAGTATGTACCAAAAGCAGCCATCGTCTGGTTCACAAGAAAGCTGCCACCCAAAAACGCAAGGAAGACCCGATTCCCCAGCAGTTGTCTTACCCCCTGAGTAAACGATTGCCTCATCATATGATTCTCTTCCGCCTGCTTCGGCAATGTAAACGCAATAAGGACTGCAATCAGATTAAAAAAGAGAAAAGGTAGCCATATCGTGGATACAGAGAAGGTAGATACGTACACCCCTCCTGCATAAGCTCCCAGAGCTGCTCCAATGCTCATCATAAGCCGGATGCTACCGTAAGTGGCTCCAGCTCTATTCGCCGCCGAGATCGCGTAAGAATCGGCTATAGGAGCCTGTGTAGAGGAGAAGATCGTTGAGCACGTATACACCAGAAGAAGTACAATGAAATATTCCGAACGATAAAAGACGGCCAGTAAGGCCGGAACCGCCACACTTAGGATTAGTACTAAACGCGTCTGATTATACCGATCAGAGATAATCCCCCACATTGGCTGAATGGTGATTGCAACTAGTGTGCCTGTTGCCATTAGTATACCTATCTGTCCGCTATTAAGTCCATTATGGACCAGCAGCAGCGAAAGATAAGAGCCAAATGAACCGCCGGCCAATCCTAAAAATAGATAAAAGCCGCGCAGCTTCGATAATTTTTCCATTTGTACTATGAGCCCTCCAGGTTTATATTTTTATATTTTAACAGAACACCCGTACTTCATATGTAATCATCGCATTTAATATAGCAGTACTATAAAGGCGGTGGACAAGTTGAGCATAAAATATAATTCTCTCATGGTAAATCATCCTTGTCTAACAGACAAATCTAATGCGAGCAATAGACAGAGCTCTGCCTTTGGCTGGTCTTCTAAGAACTGGAGTGGTTACACTGTTACTGGTAGAAAAGGCGCTTTCAATCGCATTTCTGGTGAATGGATGGTCCCATACGTAAAACCAACCCACAAATCCACCTATTCCTCCGCATGGATTGGCATCGATGGCTTCAAGAACAGCAGTCTTATCCAGACGGGAACAGGTCATGAATTTTTAAATGGGAGTGCCCGTTATTACGCCTGGTGGGAAATACTACCTGACGTTGAGACCGTAATCCCTTTTCCAGTATACCCCGGAGATCATATGAAGGGTACTATCACAAAAATAAGCCACACGAAGTGGTCTATCACACTCCGGAATTTAAGCCGAAATTGGACCTTCCGGACGCTTCAGCGATATACTGGTCCACAGACCTCCGGCGAATGGATTATGGAGGCTCCTGAGGTTGATGGTTCCATCGCAAAGCTGGCCCGGGTCGGCACTACCTACTTCAACTGCTGCCGAATCAACGGAAAACGACCTAGGTTAACTCTTTCTAATGGAGGGATCATGGTCCAGAATAACACCACTGTTGCGGTTCCTTCCAGTCCAAGCCATCGAGGGGACTCTTTTAGCGTCAAACGTATATACTAACAGCATAAATGGATAATGGATTCAGTACAAAAAAAAGAGCTGCCTCATTTGTAGATTTTCACTACATCTGAGACAGCTCTTTTATTTGAAATATAAGGAAGTATAAGTTTCACGCTATACATTATCCTTATATTCCTCGCATAAACGTCCTTTAGGGACGTCAACCGCGTTTTTGCTTGCTAAGTAAAAATATGAATCAGGCAAAGCACAGTCGAGTACTATTCGATTGTGCTTACTTTTACCAAGTTAGTGGAACCGGAACGTCCAAGTGGAATTCCAGCAGTAATCACAACTAGGTCGCCAGCTTGAACCAGACCGGAATCCTTACCACCTTGGATTGCTGTTTCAAGCAATTCATCTGTGGAAGTAGCTACTTTACCGAATACTGGCGTTACGCCCCAAACGAGGGACAATTGACGCATAGTTCTTTCTTGTGTCGTAACAGCAATGATTGGTGCTTTAGGACGGTATTTGGAAACAACGCGTGCAGTATGACCTGTAACAGTCGAAGAAAGAATAGCCTTAGCGTTCAGATCCAAAGCGGAAATTGCAACGGATTGGCTGATAGCTTCTGTAACTGTAGTTTCTTGTGCAGTTTGTTGTTTTGAGAAAATTTCACGGTGGTCCAGAGCGGACTCCGCTTTCTCAGCAATACGGGACATTGTAAGAACGGATTCTACTGGATATTTACCAGCAGCAGTTTCTCCGGAAAGCATGATTGCATCTGTTCCGTCGAATATAGCGTTTGCTACGTCACTTGCTTCAGCGCGAGTAGGACGTGGGTTACGTTGCATAGAATCCAGCATTTGTGTAGCTGTGATTACTGGTTTACCAGCAACGTTACATTTTTGAATCATCAATTTTTGAGCCAAAGGTACATCTTCAGCTGGAATTTCAACACCAAGGTCACCACGAGCAACCATCAGGCCGTCGGAAGCTTCTAAAATTTCATCAAGGTTGTCAACACCTTGTTGGTTTTCGATTTTGGAAATGATTTGGATGTGAGAAGCGTTGTTTTTCGAAAGCAGCTCACGAATTTCCTGAACGTCGCTAGCTTTGCGAACGAAGGAAGCGGCGATAAAATCGATGTCCTGTTCGATACCAAAAAGAATATCGTTGGTGTCTTTTTCCGTAATACCCGGCAAGGAGATGTTTACTCCTGGTACGTTAACGCCCTTCTTGCTCTTGATCGTACCACCGTTTACAATACGGGTCTTGATTTCAGTTCCTTGAATGTCGACAACTGTCAAACCAATCAGACCGTCATCAATAAGGATGGTGGAGCCTACTTGAACATCATTAGGAAGCTCACTGTACGTGATGGAAATACGTTCTTGGGTGCCAAGGATTTCTTCCGTAGTTAGTGTCAGGTACTCGTCCTGAACTAGTTCAATCGGTTCTACTTCCAACTTGCCTGTGCGAATCTCCGGTCCTTTTGTATCGAGCAGGATAGCTACAGTTTTGTTCAGTTCCTTAGATGCTTGACGGATCGTTTTAATCCGAGCACCATGCTCTTCAAAATCGCCGTGGGAGAAATTCAAACGGGCCACATTCATACCAGCCAAAATCAATTTTTTGATATTCTCCAACGATTCACTCGCAGGTCCGATCGTACATACAATTTTACTTTTCCGCATTAGGTTTTCCTCCGTTTTTTCGTTCTCTCTGTCTCACTTTTTCCAACTACAAAATCTACTACAAGGCTAACTAATTAAATAGGAACTTTGTCACATGTGCCTTTAACTACGCCCTTATGAATATTACTGCAACTTAGACACAAAATCAATGTTGTAGGCTCTTTTAGATGTAATTTGAGCTCGAATTATCTGAACGCACAAAAAAAATTAAAATAATCCCGGCATAACGTCGAGATTATTTTAATTCCAATAAAATGTATAATTTACACTTAATTCAATATGGTCCACTAAGTATGGTTATATGTCTTAAAGTGCAAATGGTAAGGCACTATTCACACTTCAGATTCCACTTCTTCTTCAAGGAAAATCTGCTCCTGCTGGACTTCAGCAAACTCACCAATTTTACGGAATTTACGATAACGATCTTCTTTCAATTCCGCTCTATCCAGAGGAATTAGCTCCTGCAAGTGACGCCATAATGCATCCTTAATTGCAGCTGCCGTAGCTTCGTAATCCCGATGAGCGCCGCCTTTTGGCTCAGGAACAATCTCTTCGATGACTTCCATTTCAAGCAGATCAGATGCCGTTATCTTCATGGCTTCCGCCGCTTGATCAGCCTTCGAAGCATCCTTCCATAGAATCGATGCAGCACCGTTAGGGGATATCACCGAATAAATGGCGTGCTCCAGCATAAGCACTCTATTACCAACTGCCAGTGCTAGTGCTCCACCACTTCCGCCTTCACCGATGACCACACAGATTACAGGGACACCAAACTGAGACATCTCGCGTAAATTACGGGCAATTGCTTCAGATTGTCCTCTTTCCTCAGCTGTATTACCTGGATATGCACCTTTCGTATCCACGAAGGTTATAATGGGACGATTGAACTTGTCCGCTTGCTGCATCAGACGCAGTGACTTACGGAAGCCCTCAGGGTGTGCACTCCCGAAAAAGCGTAAAATATTCTCTTTCGTATCCTTACCGCGCTGCTGGCCAATGACCGTAACAGGAACGCCGTTAAGTTTGGCGATACCGCCTACAATAGCAAGATCATCCCCAAACATTCGATCCCCGTGAAGCTCGATAAAATCTGTGAAGATCTGCCCCATAAGATCAAGAGAAGTCGGACGTCCTTGATGTCTAGCTAGATGCATTTTTTGGGAAGGGGAAATATTAGAATAAACTTCCTCCTCAAGCACACGGTACCGTTCTTCCAGTCTTACTACCTCATCCGTAAAATCAATACCCTTCTCTTCGCCAAACTGCTTTAGCTCGGCAATTTTCTTGCGCATTTCAACCAGAGGCATTTCAAAAGGCAACTCTCCTGCCAACCTAAAATCCCCCTTTCACATCATGCAATTCCAAAATTTTGGTCAGTGTGGCGCGCATTTCTTTACGGTGCACAACCATATCAATCAAGCCATGCTGCAGATTAAATTCAGCCGTCTGGAAATCATCCGGAAGCTTCTGGCGAATCGTCTGTTCAATGACTATACGTCCTGCGAAACCGAATACCGCACCAGGCTCAGCAATAATAATATCGCCAAGACTAGCAAAACTCGCAGATACTCCGCCAGTTGTCGGATCCGTAATTATAGAAATATAAAGGCCGCCCATTTCGTTGAAACGAGCAAGCGCTGCACTTGTCTTCGCCATTTGCATAAGACTTAGAATACTCTCCTGCATTCTCGCTCCACCAGAAGTAGAGAAAATAAGGAGTGGAAGCTGCTTCTCCGTGGCTTCTTCAACCGCCCGGGTAATCTTCTCACCGACTACAGATCCCATACTGCCGGAGAAAAATTCGAAATTCATCACAGCTACGATCACTGGATGTCCGCCAATAGATCCCTGCCCCGTAATCACGGCATCAGTTTGTCCCGATTTTAGTTGCTGTTGCTCCAGTTTAGAGGCATAACCCGGGAATTTCAGCGGATCTATAGAATACATTTCACTATCAAACTCAATAAAGCCCTCTGGGTCTAACGTCATAGCAATACGCTCTACGGCGTTCAAGCGCAAATGATGACCACAAGTAGGACATACTTTTAGATTCTTTTCCAATTCCTTGCTATACTGGATCGTTCCGCATTTATTACATTTACTCATTAATCCTTCTGGAATTTCCCGTTTGGGGCGTTCGCCTTCTGCAGGCTCGCCGCTTCGCTCCAGACGTTCTGAAGGAATAGTCGCGTACTTCCGTTTCTTCTGAAATAAATCTTTGAACACACCCGCACCTCTTCAGCCGTTTATTTGCGTTATGCAGCTTGCCGCTGTCATGACTTTTCTCTTGATAGAAATTCAGGGATGCAGAATAAGATTAAGGACTTCCTGTACTTCCTCCAGTTCACCCGAAGGAACCAATATCTCAAACTGCTGCTTGGACATATTGATTGGACGGCATTTTACTAAAAAACCTTCTTCAGTCAACTTACTCTTAATCATATCCGCCACTTTGGCGGTCGGCGCGATATATATTACCGTCCACATGCCCTGCAAGGCCTCCCCAATCTTAATTCCCAGCCGTATCCCGTATAATGGAATTATGATAACACAGTTTTCTTTTTTCCCGCAACAGGCGTAGGGCAAAGGAAGCAAGACTGAGGAACTCGTTCAAACGAAATGAATCGGGTCATTTATTCCGTGTCCGTGACTAGAGGATATACTTTTGCCCCTTCCTGCCGATGAGCGATTCTAGCAGAAGCAGCTGAAGCGATACCCGCTACTAAGTCATCCAAGAACACATGAATCCTCCCCTTATCATCGTTCAATTCACCAATGATTCCAAGCTTTATTTTGTCCAAGTACCCAAATCCTGTAAGTCCGATCATCCCATATACCCCTGTGATACCAAGGGCTAGAGTCTCGTCCGCTCCATAAAGTGATTCATCCGCTTCCATTACTGCCTGGAGCGGCTGCGGAAGCAGTTTTTTCTCTGCTAGTTCATCAAGTGCGATCCCCGTCATTAACGTGTACTGCACTTCTCTTTTTCCCAACACAGATTTCACACTGGAAAGGCATTCTTCCTTGGATAAACCGGGATAATAGACCGATTGTAAAATATATACGATTTCAGCAATGGAAGAAAGTGATACGCCTCTACGTTCCAACAGATCAACTGCCATTTGATAGGACATGATGTGATTCCCCTTTCCGCCCAGGGATTCGCCCTGTGGTTTCCTAATGTATGCGGAAAAGGGTGGAATTGTTCTTATTTTATTCTTACGGTACCTGCCCCCAGCATAGACTCGATAGCCGCGATTAGCTCCTCGGTAGGCTTAATCCGATAGTTATCGCTAAGGGCCAGGAGCTTCTGATCCCGTTCGTAGAACAGAATCGTCGCTACTGGGCCTGGATGATTCTGCAGCAGCTCCTTCAGGCGCGACAGCTGCGCAGCATTCTCGGCGGCCGGCGTGATCTTGATAAAGACACGCTGGCCTGAGGCCGGCGCTGGCGCAGCGGCCGGTGCAGGTGTTGCAGGCGCAGCTACGCCGCCTGCAGGTCTGCCAGCGGGGCCAGTGGCGGCCCCGCTAGCCCGCGAAGCAGGAGCCGCGCCACGCGGTGGCGCTCCTGCTGAGGCTGGGCGTCCCGCGCTATACGAACGGGACGCGGCGGCACTACGGCGCTGCAGCAGGCCGCGGAGTGTCTCCGCGGATAGCAGCGCCACTTCCTCGGCCAGCAGCTTGAAGCCTTCGTCCTCCTGTTGCACCTTGGCGCGCAAGGCCAGCAGCGCGCCCTTGGCAATCAAGCTGTGGCTTCGCTTCCACACCTCGGGGAAGAGCACAACTTCGCAGCGCTCGATCTGATCTTCCCATTCGATGAAGGCCATCGATTTTCCTTGCTTCGTCGTAATTTCCTTAACGGATACGACCATGCCGGCCGTAACCGTCTGGCTCTCATCTGCGGCTTCACCAAGATCCATCAACCGCTGTATACCCGGCTCCTCAAGCAGCTCAGCGCTATCGTCGAGCGGATGACCTGATAGATACAGCCCCAGCAGCTCACGTTCCATCTCCAGCTGCTGTCCTACTGTGAACTTAGGGATATCCGGATACCGAATCTCCCAATTCGGCGTCTCCACCAAATCGTCGAACAACTGGATTTGCAATTCATCCCGCTCCTTGCGCCATTTCGTCGCGGCGTCAACGGTCTCGTCCAGCATAGCCAGCAGCTGGGCCCTATGACCCGGCAGACAGTCAAAAGCTCCTGCCTGCAGCAAAGACTCCACTACCCGCTTGTTGCAGACCCGCAGATCCACACGTCGACAGAAATCGAGCAGACTGTCGAACGGTCGCTCCTTGCGGACCGACATCATATTCTCCACTGCTAGCGTGCCGACGTTCTTAATCGCTGCGAGCCCAAAGCGGATATGCCCTGTTCCCATTTTCTCGCCTGGAACAGGGGTAAACAACACGCCGCTCTCGTTCACATCCGGCGGTAACACGCCGATGCCCGTGCGGCGGCAGTCCAGTACATATTCCGCCACCTTACGGTGAGTACCCATCACAGCGGTCAGCATAGATGCCATAAATTGGACCGGATAATGTGCCTTAAGATAAGCCGTCTGAAAAGACAACACGCCATAAGCTGCCGCATGTGCACGCGGGAAGCCATAATCCGCAAACCGTACGATCATATCATAAACAGCATTCGCATCCGTTTCGTTATATCCTTGCTGTAAGCTCCCCTGTACAAAATGGCTGCGTTCCTTATCCAGCGTCTCCCGCTTCTTCTTAGAGACCGCTCGACGGAGCAGATCCGCTTCACCAAGCGAGAATCCGGCCATAAGCGAAGCAATCTGCATGATCTGTTCCTGATACACAATAATTCCATAGGTATCCGCTAATATAGATTTCAAATCAGGATGCGGATACTCTACTTCGATTTGACCGTGCTTACCTGCTATATATTTCGGGATAAACTCCATCGGACCCGGACGATATAGCGCTAGAACGGATACGATATCTTCAAAGCCATTTGGCTTCAAGTCCTTAAGCACACGTCTTACACCCGCCGACTCCAACTGAAAGACCCCAGTCGTCTCACCAGCACCTAGCATTTCATACGTGAGCGGATCATGATCTGGTATGATTTTAAAATCTGGAACACTGCCACTCATTTCTTTAATCGAATTCATACAGCGCTCAATAATAGACAAGGTACGCAGTCCCAGAAAATCCATCTTCAGCAGCCCAACACTCTCCAAATGCTCCATAGAGTATTGAGTTAACGCTGTACTTTCGTTGCCCTCTTGAAGGGGGACAGCATCTGTTAGCGGACCTTTGGAAATGACAACTCCGGCAGCATGTGTCGAAGCATGACGAGGCATACCTTCCACTTTCATTGCCATATCGAGCAAGCCTTTGATCTTAGGATTACTATCGTACAGCGCTTTAAGGTCTGGTGTAGTCTCTAGTGCTCTGGCAAGGCTGATGCCTAGTTGTCCTGGGATGAGCTTGGCAGCTTTGTCTACCTCGTTATAAGGTAAATTCAGCACCCTGCCCACATCACGAACCGCAGCCCGTGCAGCCATGGTTCCGAACGTAATGATCTGTGCCACATGTTCTTTGCCGTATTTCTCCACCACATAAGCGATAACCTCATCACGACGCTCATCACTAAAATCGATATCAATATCCGGCATCGTGATCCGTTCTGGATTTAAGAAACGTTCAAAGAGCAAGTTGTACTTAAGCGGATCTACATCCGTGATTCGTAGGGAATAAGCGGTAAGGCTCCCCGCGGAGGAACCCCGGCCCGGCCCCGTAGCAATCCCCTGACGATGACAATAAGCGATAAAATCCCACACAATTAGAAAATAATCGCTAAAACCCATATTCTCGATAACGCCAAGCTCATAGGCAAGACGCTTCTCAGCGGTCTCTCTTTGCTCAGACGATGCCCAAAGCGTTGTGTCTATATACCGTTCTTCAAGCCCTTTAAAGCACAGCTCTCGCAAATAAGCAGCGGAGTCCTTACCTTCTGGAATTGGTGAATATGCTGGCAGAATATGTTGACCGAAGGTAAGCTCCAAATTACATTTTTCTGCGATCAATAGCGTGTTACTGATAGCTTCAGGCACATGCGGGAACAACGCTGCCATTTGATCACTACTTTTTAGAAACAGCTGATCTGTTCCGATCTTGAGCCGCTCCTCATCATCCACAGTTTTACCTGTTCCAATACAGATCAGAACATCCTGTACCTCTGCATCTTCCTTGGCTAAATAATGAACGTCATTCGTCGCTACAAGTGGGATCTCACAAGTCTTGGCAAGTGCGATCAGCTTCGGATTTACTCGCTTTTGCTCGGAAATTCCGTGATCTTGAAGCTCCAGGTAGAAGTCTTCGCCAAAAATCTCCTTATATCGCAGCGCAGCCTTTCGCGCCTCGTCATCTCTGCCATGCAACAGATGCTGCGGCACTTCGCCGCCAAGACAGGCACTGAGGCATATGATCCCCTCCGAATGAGCGGCCAGAACCTCCATATCAATACGAGGTTTATAGTGATGACCTTCCAGATGGCCGATAGAGATCAGCTTCATCAGGTTCTTGTAGCCGGTTTCATTCTTGACGAGCAGAATCAGGTGATAAATCGGTTGATCTTTACGACTGCCTCGCTCACGGCGAGAGCCCGCGGTTAAATAAGCTTCACAGCCGATAATCGGCTTGATTCCATTCTCTTTACACGCTTTATAAAAGGGGATCGCCCCATACATCACTCCATGATCCGTAAGCGCCAGCGACTTCATGCCGTATTCGCCGGCCCGGCGCACGAGATCGGTAATGCGCGCCGCCCCGTCCAGTAAACTGTATTCGCTGTGCACATGCAAATGCACGAAAGGGCTCATCATCCCACTTCCTTTCTACTACAAAAATCAAACATAAATAGTTGTTCAAAAAGTCCGCTTTTGATCACGAAGTAACCCAAGAAGCATACTCGGCATCGAATATTGAATTCAGGCGAAACTTCCGGTACTCACGTAGCTTCCACTACGCTCCGCTCCTCATTTTCTACCTTCTTTCAATCTTCTCGGTGCTGAAAACCGTACTTTTTGAACTCGCACTATAAGATGAAACTATTTTATCATATTAAAGGGGGACCCGCCCATAGAATGGATTAAGAGCACATGGACAGGCAACGATTATAGATGCCTCGTCCGGGAAGGGGCCTTTATGAGCATTTTTATGAGCAAAGCGATCCTCGATTTCTTTATCGCCTTCGGCATCGTACTTGGCGGAGCTATGGTTGGCGGAATCGGCGCTGTAGTATCCCTGCAACCACCGACGCAAACGATGCTAGATGTAGCAGACCGGATTAAAATATGGGCACTTGCCGCCGCTGTAGGGGGTACTATGGACCCTTTACGGGTCATTGAAAGCAATATGATTGGAGGCAACCTCTCTCCCGCCATCAAGCAAATCATGTATATTGCCTTTGCTTTTCTCGGAGCCCATATGGGCAGTGAGCTAGTCAAATGGGTGTGCGGCAGGGGGTAAAGCCAGTGAGAGTTCCACCTTTTAGTCGTTTTCGTAGATTCACCCAGATCTCCGCTATATTCGTGCTTGGGATCGTCGTAGGAGCCGTCATATACAATGCTATTTTCCATGTTGGGTATAATGTGCTGTGGCTGCAAAATCAAGACTTACGCGTAGACATTGAGCAATATCAGGAAGATATCAAAACGCTCAAAAAATACAATAATACTTCTACCGTAATCAGAGAAATCAAAATCCGTTCGGAGGAGAGCAAGTCCAAAGAAGATACCCCCCTTGACCCCGTAACTGTAAAATTAATTATAAGCAAAATGGGCTCAGATCTGGAGCCGATGCGTGGCCGCAGCATGTTCGATATTGACACAGACAGTAAACTGGTCAGGCTGCTGCTGGATGGAAAGCTATACATTGTGCGTGATAAGGAATACTCTGTCAAAATCCGGACGATGCTTGTTATGGAAGGTGTTCTGCAAATCTGGGTAGAAATCAGTCCTTTTAAGCGCAACTAACAACAATCGTGTGATACAATAATGGACAGACAAAAGTGGAAATTACTTCAAGACTTTTGCACGACATGATAAAGGAGCTGGCTGTCCATGGTTTTATTTATCAAGTACTTATTATTTATCCTGCTGGTGATCTTTGTAATTGGCGCCGCTGTGTACAGCTTATCCTCTCGCCGTGCCTTAAACCCCCAAGATAAGGGGCTAAAACGCTCCGTCATGAATGTGATGCTGGGCTGTATGCTCGTAACGCTCTCCCTGATTTCCATGTTTCTATTTCGCGGCTCCACCGTTAATATCATTGTTGAAGCTGCCTTTCTTCTAATCGGTGTGTTTAACATCTTCTCAGGAATACGCAGCTATAGTTATTACAGCCGTAGCCGTAGCCAGGAACAACACCAGTCGAAAGCCTAGACTATCCCTCTGATAGGATTACAAGAATAAAATAGACTACCCTCACTATCATCGTTGAGGGCAGTCTATTTAGCATGTTTGTGATTCAGTATCTATTAGCCGTGATCAATGGATTGCAGCATCAGGACAGCTTTCGCTACCAGGGTATCCGAATAGCTGATCTCTATTTCAAGTTTACATGTACGGCGACTAACCTCGAGCAGTCTCGGCATTACAATAATCGCGTGTTCGATCTGTACCGGCCGGATAAAATAGGTGGACATATTATCTAATACATAGTCATTTCCTGTAATATCCTTAGCTGCCTTAAACGCAGAGAGCGTCATTAACGTAGACAATACACCTTCAGAAATGGTACCAAGGTCTGTGGCCATCTGAGGCGTAATAAAGCCATGAAAAAACAATCGTCCCTCTTCATCCCGCTCATCCGCAAAACCGTTCCAGATGAGATGATCGAAGGTCTCTCCAAGCTGTGGTGTGTTGCGTACATCTCGCAGACTTTGCAGCACTTCTTTACGTGTCAGGGAGCCCACCAATTTGCGGTTACGGTCTACAATGGGTAGGAAATCGACGCCTTCCCACATCATGATCTGCGCAGCTGAAGCTAGTGAGGTATGCAGTGCAGCGGTAACAGGACTCCGAACCATAGCCTTTTCAATACTTTGCGCTTCTGTCAGGTCCTCTACTTCGCGTCGGCCGATAATCCCAATCACTCGGTTCCATTCATCTGTAACGGGAAAACGTTGCTCTCCAGTTTCCTCTGAAATCTGTCGTAGCTCACCTACGGTGCTTGAAATTTTTAACGTAATCATACGCGGTTTGCTGTCGACAATATCTTCTACCAGCATAATTTTTTTCTTAATCAATCTATCAAAAATCGCACGGTTAATCATTGATGCCACGGTAAACGTGTCATGTCTTGATGAAATGATGGGGAGATCCAGTTCGTCGGCTAATGCCTTCACTTCACGGCTCGTCCCGAAGCCACCTGTAACCAGAACTCCGGCACCCTGCTCTAGCGCCAAGGAGTGAACATCATCGCGGTTACCCACAATGAGCAGACTATCTGCGTCTATATAACGAATCATCGCGTCGACCTTCATCGCACCGATTACATATTTATGTAGATGCTTACTCAGTCCGCTAGCCCCGCCGAGAACATGACCCTCCACAATATCGACCACGTCACCAAACGTCAGCTGTTCAGAAATGTTACGAGGCTTCTTTTCTACACGTACTGTACCAATCCGTTCCTTCGTAATGACAATCCCAAGATTCTCAGCTTCCTTAACGGCACGATAAGCCGTTCCCTCACTGACCAGCATTTCTTTTGCAAGCTTACGAACAGATATTTTGGAACCTACTTTAAGACTTTCAATATGCTGCAGCAGTTGCTCGTGTTTAGTAATTGCATCGCCTTGACCTTCCAACTGTTACACCCCCGTACTCCGATCTGTACTATACTGTACTCATTATACACGGAGAGAATGGCACAGTACAACCGATTCATGAGCATCGGATTCGAATTTAACTGCCCATTATTTAGCAACCTTTTCCTCTTTTTTATAGTCTGAGAGTTAAAGAAAGAGGAAAGGAGCATTGTGGATATGAACAAGACCACGATAGTAATATTTACCATTACTTTGCTTTTCATAGGACTGATCGGCTGTGGAAATACGAGAACTGAAGTAGAACAAACAAGCCAAATAGAGCTGGATGCACAAAATATAGTATCTATTAACTTAATAGAAAAAGACCAGCCGGTGACGACTATTTCTGAAGCATCATTCTTGGAACGTTTCGTTCAAGCCATAACTACTGCTGAATATAATAAAGGACAACTAGATATTGCCCCCAGCGATTACAGAACCACCGTAAACATGAAGGACGGCATAAGTTATGAGTTCTCGTTTATTGGGCAAACTGGGTGATCGAATAGACGAATAGAGAATAGCCCCCTTAAAAAAAGGGGAAATATGTTATGGTAGAGAGGTGAAAGGGGATGACTTTATGCAATTTCTTTTTATACTCGCGATTCTCGTTCCTGCGGTATGGTACTACGCGGCTCTAGGTAAACGGATATCTGCAGAAGAAAAGAAAGCTGGAAAAGATCTCTCGGATGAGATCAATCCTTTTACAGGTGCAAGATAACTTTAATCCCCTGCTTTGCGGGGCGAATTTAAAGGGGCTGTCCCAAAAGTAGTTTTTCAACGATAGAGACAGACCCTTCTCATTTTCAAAACCGCAAAAGGTCAACAGAGCAGCAATTCTCCCGTCATTGGAGAATTGCTGCTCTTTGTTTTTGGTCATTTGCAGCTTGCTTCAATAGATTGTGAGCAAGGGAAAGCCAACCGACCTCAAGCGTCACTTTTTCTATGCCGCGAAGCAGAAAACGCCGGAATCCCCGGTTGTTTTTCAGTTGTCCAAATACGCTTTCCGGTTCCGTCATTCTCCGTACGGCTAAGAGGTAACCTTCCTCGCTTCGTAGCATTTCTCGAGCCTGCTTCTGGTACCGCAACCGTTCTAGACTCACCACGACTTCCCGATTACCGGTTGCCTTCGTGCAGCGTTCTTTTAGCGGACACCCTTCACAGTTCTGGCTTCGGTAATGACGCTTCCGAATTTCGTATCCACTCTCTAAGA
>NZ_CAKMAB010000046.1:0-41269 GCF_924513355.1 Paenibacillus pseudetheri | reverse complement strand
CTTCCTCTTGTTTTGTTATTCATGAAGGCTTCCTCCGTTTTTTCGATATTTCGATTAAAACATAAATAACCCGTAAGAGGGGCACTTTTTTCAAAGTTTCCATCTTACGGGTCACAGTTCATTTTCTGCTGTGACACCTTTTTTTAATTATAGGTTATCCGCCCGTTACTTCTTTAAATTACAGATGTAGGTTCAACCGGCTTAGGTTCTGATTTTTGCGGTGGATTAAACCGATAGACGATATAGGCGACTATGAACGGCATGATAATCGCGAAGATACCAGCCCCTACATTCACGCTTTCCTTCATAAAGATCAGCGTAGCGCCCATCAGAATGCTGTCAAACACGACGTGACTGAACATGACGGCAATAAAGCCGTAACGAAGGAAAATATAACTAAAGAGCAAACCGATCACGGTCAGCTCAATGGGACGGGAACTGATGGGATAGATCGGATACAACGTATGGCCAAACGCCCAAACCAGCGTAGTGATCAGGCAAGCAATGAACGTGCTACGGAATACTTTTTTCAACATAGGGATTCCGAAAAAACGATAAATAGCTTCCTCGGATAAACCAGCGAGCCATGCAACGATGGGCAGCAGCCAAGCATATCTCATGTTGTAAGGAGATTGAGTAGCGTCGGTAGTGGACCAGTTCTGCAAGGTAAATGATAATACGATGAACATAAGGGTTTGCACTCCCAGCAGCACGAATGCCCAGACGTATCCTGCCCGGATACTATCCAGAACATATTTTCCATAGCCAGGTTCTTTAGCACGTGGCCATGGGTTCATCCCCTCTTCTTTTTTCCAAAGGCCGTCCCCTCCAACTAAAGAAAAATAGAGCAGGGAGGACATTAGGAGGCTATATAAGGCATAAATGATGAACATAATGACGGAAGTGATCTGAGCCTCGAGTCCTTCGCCTGTGGATTCAGGGAGCATATTATAGGTGCTGATCATCATGATTACAAAATAAGCTGAGCTTAGGAATATTCCACGCTTAAAGGAGGTATATTCTCTTCTAAGTATGCTGTAGATGAGTGCCAGAATTCCTAAAGCTAAGGTAGGCAGACCGTAGCCGAATAATGTAAGCTTTTCCGCGAGAGAGGTCTGGTCCTTCACATAGGAGGTATGCCAGGCTGGAGCAGTGAATCCTGCTTTAAAGCTGGATACCTGTTCGCCAGTGAAATTTAAATAATAGTGTAGTAAGGATTCGCCGATCTGAACGGAACGATCTGTATACACAAGCCCATAGTTTCCCGTATTCGATTCAATTTGCAGCTTGGCAGGATTCACATCCCATTCCTGAAGCCAGGGACGGGCAAGATTTTCTTTTTGTGCAAGTGATAAGGTAGTACCCTTGTCCTCTTCTTTTGCACTGGTGGATACATTGCTTGGTAATCCGGCACCCGATCCTTCTGCACCTTGTGTGAAGGCGACAACTGCGCCAGTGTACATATTGAGGTCAATGGAGATCAGTGGCTCTTGTTCCGCTGAAGGACGAAGTGTTACACGGAAAATGTCAAAAGGATATCGTTGATCCAATTTCTTCTTTGTATAGTCCTCCAAAAGCTTCTCGCGGGACATATATCCATAAAAGGAAGAGTCCGTTTCGTACAGTACATTCCACTGATCATTTGGTGCTTTGGTATAGTTTAGCTTTTGTTCTGCGAATGATATCGCTTTGTCGCGGGCTTCCGCCTTGCTGATAACGGTAGTATCTTCCCCGGCAGGGCTATTTAGCACCGAGGGGGCGATCTGAAACATAATAAATAGAATAAGACCGATAATGCCCGAGATGATGAGCCTCTTGGAGAGGGCACGTTGCTGTAAGGGCTGGCCAACGGGATTCATGTAACGCCTCCTTGTAAATTGACAATGTTATGTTCCATTATAGTATTAGTGCCATGATAGTTACAAAAAATCGTACATTCTTTTTATGGGTAATAGAGATATTATAGAATAGGTGACTGAATATATACCATGAATTTAAGGTGATCTTTTCTTCATTTTTCATGAAAATCGATGCAATTGCAGGGAAAACACGGAAAAGTGATGAGAAAAGGCACTCTTAGTGGTACATCCTCTCCAAACCGCATTTTTCATATGAATCACCATTAATAGTGTCTTTGTGATTTTTCGAAATAACATATATAATTTGTATGCAATTGTATATAGCCGAATTTCAGGTGAAAACGGGGGAACCACAAGAAGTAATGAAAAGATGAGTATACGCCATAGGCGGTGTCTTTATTCATCAGGGGTGAATTTCGTTCTAGAACGAATAGGGCAGCCTGCACAGTCCGAATCCGTCAGCTAACCTCGTAGGCTAATTTACTGCAGGAACCAAGGGTAGCATTGGTTTTCCAGTGCTTTTTTTGTTGGAATTCTTTAAATTTAGATAAGAGGGTGAGCGTAGTGGCTTCACAGTTTCGCAGGGTTTCTGAATCAAAGTTCCTGAAGCTCTCTCCGCCTCAGATTATGGTGCTTGGTTTTGCATCGATCATTCTGATTGGAGCCTTGCTGCTTATGCTTCCCATTTCGAGTACCAGCGGGAATGCTGTGAGTTTTATTGATGCGTTGTTTACTGCAACATCGGCCACATGTGTGACAGGACTTGTGGTGCTGGACACCGGGACGACATTCACCATTTTTGGGAAAACCGTAATTATGGTGCTTATCCAGGTGGGCGGCTTAGGGTTTATGACAATGGCGACCTTATTTGCCATGATGATGAAACGTAAAATTTCCTTGCGGGACAGACTGATCCTTCAGGAAGCAATGAACCAAGGCTCTATGGAGGGGATTGTTCGACTGATCCGGAGAGTACTTATTTATTCCTTGGTCATCGAAGGCTGTGCAGCGGTGCTTCTGTCCATACGCTGGGCGTTTGATATGCCACTGGGAAAGGCCGTTTATTTTGGAATATTTCATGCGGTGTCTATGTTTAATAATGCTGGATTTGATATTTTCGGGGATTTCCGGAGTTTAACCGATTATGTATATGACCCGCTTGTGAACATCGTGGTGATGTTTCTGATTGTCTCTGGCGGTATTGGTTTTATTGTCATGTCGGATCTGGTGGAGTTTCGTGTCAAACGTAAATTATCTTTGCATAGCAAAGTTGTACTCTCCACCACTGCAGGGCTTATTCTTATCGGCGCTTTGGTTATTTTTATATTTGAATTTACGAATCAGCGCACACTGGGGAATTTAAATTTCGGCGGCAAAATATTATCGGCATTCTTTCAGTCCGTATCGCCCCGAACCGCTGGCGCCAACACGGTGGATATTGCCGGACTGCGGCAAGCCTCACAGTTCTTTATGGTTATTCTTATGTTTATTGGTGCATCACCGGGCTCAACGGGTGGCGGGGTCAAGACTACGACCTTTACCATTATGATTGGTGCAGTAATCGCGATGCTGCGCGGGCGTGAAGATGTTGTGCTGTTCCGTTATCGATTGGCGCAGGAGCGTATCTATAAAGCGTTGACGTTAACTTTACTGGCTTTACTATTGGTCCTTTCTGTATCAATGCTACTGTCCACAACAGAGGATAGTAATTTCTTAGCAATATTATTTGAGACGACCTCAGCCTTTGCTACGGTGGGACTAAGTATGGGGCTTACACCTGAACTGTCTGTTATCGGCAAGATTCTGATTTGTCTGACGATGTTTGCGGGTCGCCTAGGTCCATTAACATTAGTGTATGCGCTAGGACCAAAACAGGGTAAACCATTGTATAAGCACCCAGAAGGTAAAATAATTATTGGATAGGAGTTAATCCGAAATGAAAGCACAGCAATTTGTAGTAATCGGTTTAGGCCGCTTTGGCTCAAGCCTTGCACTTGAGCTGATGGAAATGGGCTACGAGGTACTCGGCATTGATCACCATGAGGAGCGCGTAGAGGAAATGAGTGATCACCTGACGCATGCGGTAGTGGCTGATGCTACAGATGAGGGGATTATGCGTTCGCTTGGCGTGCGGAACTTCGATTGTGGGATTATAGCGATCGGCGACAATATGGAACGAAGTATTCTGGCGGCGATTTTGTTAAAAGAGATTGGAGTCAAGCAAGTAGTAGCCAAGGCGATCTCGATCCTTCATGGTCGTGCGTTGTCCAGGCTGGGCGTGGACCGGGTTATTTTCCCAGAGCGGGATATGGGCATTCGTGTAGCACATCAGCTCGTGACACCCAATTTGCTGGACTATATTGAGCTGTCCAAGGATTATAAAATCGTCGAGCTAACCGTTCCGTCTTGCATGAACGGGAAAAGCTTGTCAGATTTAAATACAAGAGCGAAATATGGCTGCAGTATTGTTGCCCTGAACCGGGAAAGTGGAATTATAGTGGCTCCGACGGCACATGATCATTTGAGTGAGGGCGACGTTATGGTACTCATTGGTTCTAATGAAAGCATTGATCGATTTGAGGATGAAGTTGTAAACAAAGATTAAATAGTTAAACCCTCCGTCCTTATAGGGCACGGAGGGCTTTTTAAATTTAGGTAGACGAAAGAGGCAGCTATTACTTCTCTCGTTCCGTCAGAAACATCTCTTCTGTAACCTGCACGAGGCTTCGAGCCGCTGTGCTCAGGCTTCCATCGTCACGGTATATTAGACAGGTAGTTCGCTGAGTCTGCTCCAGCTCCTTAATATGCAGAGAGACCAGCCCGCCACCGTTTAACAACTGTGGACGTAGATAAGACTTGGGCAGTAACGCTGCTACATTGACTGTCGGCAGAAGCCGCACGATGGCTTCGAAGGAGTCAATCTCCATACGGACGTCTGGATCAATTCCACAGCGCTGGAACAGATCGTCCGTTAGACGGCGGTACCAGGTGCCTTTGGAGAAGAGGATCATAGGCAGTCGGGAGAGATCATCCATGGTTAGCTTGGTAGATTGATTCAGAGGATGATGCTCAGAAACAACCAGTCGAAGTTGATCCTCAAACAGAGAAATACAGCGCAGTCCAGGTTCTTGAATAGAGGAAGCGATCAGACCAATATCTGACTTTCCTTCACTGACAGAGGAGACAATTTCATGTGTTCGGCCTGTGATTAGCTTCAGCTCCGCAGTTGGGTATTTCTCCATATATGCGTTAACTAGTGGAGGCAGAGTGGTCTGGAGTGAGGTAAGTGACGCCCCTAAGGTGACGAGCTTTGGCTCGCCTTCTTTGTATTTAGACAAAGCCTCCAGAAATTTAGAGCGCTGCTGCCGTTGTTCAAGTGCGTAGGAATAAGTAAGACGCCCAACCTCGGTTAACTCCAGACGCTTGCCATAACGATTAAATAGCGCGACACCCAGCCGTTCTTCCAGCTTGGAGATCTTACGAGATAGGGCAGGTTGGGACAGATTGAGCTGGCGGGAGGCCCGATTCAAGCTGGAGTGCTCCACAACCGCTGCAAAAATATCTAAATCGTCAAACATATTTATGTTCCTCTCGTAGTGCAATCTATAAACAGCAGTGACGAAATTCATAGCCATGAAGACAATACTTCATGCCCCATAAGGGAATAAAAGTTTTGTCGGAAAATGTTGTTTCTCTAAATGAGAATTATTATCATATAAAATCTATTCTTATGCGTTTATTGTATAACGTTTAATAATTAGATTGCAATTCCCTTATAAGGGAAAAAGGAGTAACATGAAAAGTGACACAAGATATTCACATTTTGTGAAAAAGAAAACAAAGTCCGGGAAACCAAGGATAGCGGTAAATATAGACGATTTGTCATTTCATAGTCTACGTTATCCTGTGTCAAATGTAGTTCCGGCGGTAAATACACAATAATGAAAACGCTGTTTTAATCGGAAAGGGGTTACTATGTATGAAAGGATTTTATTCCAGAAAGATTCATTCCTTGCTAGGCGTTATCCCGCTTGGAGCTTTCTTCATTGAGCACATGATGACGAATTTTGCGGCTGTAGAGGGTGGCGCTTCCGGTTTCACTGACAGCGTGATATGGCTGAATAGCCTGCCGCTTGTCTTCTTCCTGGAATTGTTCGGTATATGGCTTCCTCTGCTGTACCATGGCGTATACGGACTGTATATTGCCTATCAATCCAAGCCGAACTTGAACCGTTTCAACATTGAAAGAAACTGGCGTTATACGCTGCAACGTATTACAGGAATTATTACTTTTGTCTTTATAATCTGGCATTTGTTCCAAACCCGGGTTCAGGTGGCAGTTGGTAGTGTAGAGCATGAAGAGCTGGGTGGCCTGATGCATGATATCGTGACTCAACCACTGATGTTGACACTGTATATTATCGGTATCGTTGCAGCATGCTTTCACTTCTCAAACGGCCTATGGTCTTTCTTGATCAGCTGGGGAATCACGGTAGGACCCCGTTCACAGCGGGTATCCTCTTACCTTTGTCTCGGTATATTTGTTCTTGTAACGTTTATGTTCCTCATTTCGCTAGTCACTTTCCGTGATGCTGAATTTCAAACCGCAGCTTCCATAGCTCAGTCCATAAAGACTTTCATCTAAGTAATTATCCTCTCAGGACTAGATTCCAGAATCCTTTCTGATATTTTCGATAAAGGGAGTGAACTTATCATGGCAACAGCAAATATCATTATCGTGGGTGGCGGTCTGGCCGGCCTGATGGCTACCATCAAGGCAGCGGAGTCCGGTGCACATGTTCAATTATTCTCATTAGTGCCTGTAAAAAGATCACACTCCGTTTGCGCGCAAGGCGGCATCAACGGCGCGGTAAATACGAAAGGGGAGGGCGACTCCCCTTGGGAGCATTTCGATGATACCGTTTACGGCGGTGACTTCCTGGCGAATCAGCCACCGGTCAAGGCGATGTGCGAAGCGGCACCAGGTATTATCCACCTTATGGACCGGATGGGCGTAATGTTCAACCGCACACCTGAGGGATTACTCGATTTTCGTCGTTTCGGTGGAACGAAGCGTCACCGCACTGCATTTGCTGGTGCAACGACAGGCCAACAGCTTTTGTATGCGCTGGATGAGCAAGTGCGCCGCTGGGAGTCCGAAGGTCTTGTAACGAAACGTGAGAACTGGGAGTTCCTCTCGGCCATCATCGACGACGAAGGCGTATGCCGCGGCATAAGTGCCCAGAATCTCAAGACGATGGAGATTGAGACTTTTCCCGCAGACGCTGTTATTTTGGCTAGCGGTGGGCCTGGTATTATTTTTGGTAAAACAACGAACTCCGTAATTAATACGGGCACAGCCGCAAGTGCGGTATACCAGCAGGGTGTGCATTATGCCAACGGAGAATTTATACAGATTCACCCAACGGCTATTCCAGGAGATGACAAGCTCCGCTTAATGTCGGAATCAGCACGTGGTGAAGGCGGCCGCATCTGGACTTATAAAGATGGAAAGCCGTGGTATTTCCTTGAAGAGAAATATCCATCCTACGGTAACTTGGTGCCGCGCGATATTGCTACACGTGAGATTTTTAATGTGTGTGTGGATCAAGGGCTGGGCATTAACGGTGAGAACATGGTGTATTTGGACCTCTCTCACAAGGACCCGAAAGAGCTGGACGTGAAGCTTGGCGGGATTATTGAAATTTACGAAAAATTCATGGGGGATGATCCCCGTAAAATACCGATGAAAATCTTCCCGGCTGTGCACTATTCCATGGGCGGCATGTGGGTCGATTACAATCAAATGACGAACATTCCTGGTCTTTTTGCGGCAGGAGAATGTGAATATCAATATCATGGAGCGAATCGTCTAGGCGCTAACTCTCTGGTATCTGCCATTTACGGTGGTATGGTTGCTGGACCAAAGGCTGTTGAATACATTAAAGGTCTGAAGAAATCATCACAAGATATCTCCTCTTCTGTATATGATAGCTTCCACAAAAAGCAGACGGACAAATATGAGTCTCTGCTAGCGATGTCAGGTACAGAGAATGCTTATGTGATTCACAAGGAACTGGGCGAATGGATGACTGCCAATATGACCGTAGTGCGGCACAATCCAAAGCTGGAAGCGACCATTGGCAAAATTAAAGAGCTTAAAGAGCGTTATCGCAATATCAATATGAATGATGCATCGCGCTGGAATAACCAAGGTGTGGCCTTCACCCGTCAGCTGTGGAATATGCTGGAGCTGTCTGAAGCGATGACACTGGGAGCGCTTATGCGCAACGAGAGCCGCGGCGCTCATTACAAGCCGGAATTCCCGGATCGTAATGATGAGGAATTCTTAAAGACCACGAAAGCAGCCTGGACTGCAGACGGTCCGCAAATCTCTTACGACGAAGTCGATGTCTCACTGATCCCTCCACGGGTCCGTGATTATTCGAAGGATTAATCTTTCCCAACAGTGAAACAGCTTGCGAGGCAAGCTTAATGAAATAAAATCAGGTAATTTGAGGAGGGAACCATTATGGCGGAAACTGCTACAGCTCCCAAAAACGTAAAGTTTATCATCACCCGCCAGGACGATCCACAAAGCTCATCTTATGTTGAGGAATTTGAGCTCCCTTATCGTCCGGGTATGAATGTAATCAGTGCTTTGATGGAAATTCAGCGTAACCCAGTGAATGCCAAAGGTGATAGCACCGTTCCGGTGTGCTGGGATTCCAACTGTCTAGAAGAAGTATGCGGAGCTTGCTCGATGGTGATCAACGGCAAACCTCGCCAAGCCTGCGCAGCGCTTATAGACAATCTGGAGCAACCTGTACGCATTGAGCCGATGAAGACCTTTCCGGTGGTGCGTGACTTAGTGATTGACCGTACCCGGATGTTTAACGCTCTAAAACGAGTGAAGGCCTGGATTCCAATCGATGGTACGTACGACCTTGGGCCGGGACCACGGATGCCGGAGAAGAAACGGCAGTGGGCTTATGAATTATCTAAGTGTATGACTTGCGGCGTATGCTTGGAAGCTTGTCCGAATGTCAACGAGAAGACGGATTTCATCGGACCCGCAGCCATCTCTCAAGTACGCCTGTTCAATGCTCATCCTACGGGTGAAATGAATGCTGATGAAAGATTGGACGCATTGATGGAAGATGGCGGTATTGACGGCTGTGGTAACTCACAGAACTGTGTACGCGCTTGTCCAAAAGGGATTCCTCTTACCACCTCCATTGCAGAAATTAATAAGCAGACGACAAAACATATGTTCAAACGCTGGTTAGGTGTGTAATAAGTAGTACCGCCAGATCTTTAATATTGAGCTATCCTGAGTGGTGGATTTTTATTCGCTGAGGATAGCTTTTTTGTTTATAATTGGTAGGGAATAGGAAATTCGTCTAGCTCAGAAGAATGAATAGCATATGCTATAATATCCATTGTTAACGTACGTTAGGTGTGGATCAACAGGGAGGAATAATCGTGATTTGTCGGGAGCATGATGGAGCAATTGTAATGGTTAAACAGCATGATCACGGGAAGTTAGCTGGAGAGCTTGCCATTTGGTTCAAGGAAGAACATGTGCCAGAAGAGGGGCGCCGGGACGAGGTGCTTTGGGCGGTAGCTGAACATGACCGGGGCTGGATTGATCTGGATGAGACGCCCTTTTGGAACGATGCGGAACACGCGCCTTACAGCTTTATTGATTTTCCTGTAGTGCCGAAGCTGACCTTTTATAAGCGGGGACTTGATGAGATCGAGGCGCGGACACCTTACGGAGCGCTTTTGTGCAGCTTGCATTTTGAACGACTCATTAAGATTTCGGGATTGGATTATCCAGAACTGACTTTATATCAAGAGCATGAAGAGGAACGTAGATCCCGTATTCACCGGGAATTGGAAGTATCCAAACCGATTGGTGAGGATGAGTTGTATTATGATGCCCGTCTTTTGGAGTTCTGCGATGACTTATCCCTATATTTGGCTTTAAATGAACCGGGTAGCCCGAAATCTGAGGAGCATCCATGGTGGCGTGAGGGATTCTCTGGCAGTGAAGATTTCAGTTTTACGTCAGGTCGTACGATAACCGTGGAGTGGAAAGATAAGTCAACGTTAGTGCTGGATCCTTTTCCCTTTAAGAAGACGGTGGAAGTAGCCTTTATGCTGAAACGAGTCCAACAATCAGAAATTGCTAAGAGAGGCATCGCACCTGCATACAGGGATACGCCAGAGGAAGAATGTAGAATTGTACTGACGGCTCTAAACGAAAGCTGAAGGGAAGGAGAAACTCCGTATGAAGATACAATCGTCTGGGGCTTCTCCCAATAAGAAAAATAATCATTCAGGTAAAGACACCCACTCTAGCGCCTCTGGACGTCGATCTAAGGGCAAGACAACAATGACCCGCCGGCAATTCCTGGTTCGAGGTGCGGCTACTGTAATCGGCGCAGGCGTCCTCACAAGTGGTTACGCTTGGCAAGGGGAGCCAAACTGGATTCAGGTTACTAAGCTGAAGTTGTCCTTCAAAGATATTCCCTCTGCTTTTTCAGGCATGAAGGTTGTCCATTTCAGTGATACTCACCTTGGGTTTAATAAGGATGCCCGTGATCTGGCTCGACTTGCAGAGCGTATAGCTAAGGAGGAACCGGATCTTATATGCTTTACAGGTGACATCGTGGACAGCAACCCTGAGGATCTTGTAGATGCTATACCTGTATTGGCAGAGCTGAGTGCTCCACTAGGAAAATATGCGGTCCTAGGCAACCATGATTTCAAGAATACGAAGCGGATTATCGAGTTGTTTACATCTGCTGGTTTCCGGGTGCTAAGGAATGAATCTTATCTTCTAAAAAGAGGCGGAGCAGTTATGGCTGTGACCGGACTGGATGATCTGCTACATGGCGAGCCTGACCCTGTGAAGGCACTCAGGGGTGTGCCTGCAGGAACCTTTACCGTTCTGATGATGCATGAACCGGATTATGCTGATATAGCACAGGCTCATTCATTTCACCTACAGCTATCCGGGCACAGCCATGGGGGACAGATTCGCCTGCCGTTTGTAGGTGCGCCATTCACCCCTTATGGGTCCCAAAAGTACATAAATGGATTGTATTATACAGATACCAAGCGCATGCCAGTGTATGTGAATAGAGGTTTTGGCGAAACAGTCATGCCTTTTCGTTTTCTATGTAGGCCTGAATTAACGGTGCTGACATTGCACCATTCATCGGATGAATAGACTGATATTTTAGCTGCATGGAGGAGGAGAGAGTATGAGCACTTATGAGGCAGTATCGTTCCAGACGCAACAAGGTGTGGCGGTTGACCTTAGGATGATTCCGCCCGAGGATGCTTGTCATTTGCAACAACTGCTCTCCCATCCAGAAGTGCAGGCTCATATTCAAATACGCATCGGAGCTGGATCAGAACTTGCTCAGGTGGAGAAGCTGGTGAACCGGATGTTATTCGCATTCGATCCTTGCGCGTTACATGCGGGAATCTATTTGAAGGAGCAGCAGAAGTTGATCGGTATTGTTGCTTTACAGCATTGGAACCGCCGTGAGGGCAAGGCCACTTTAGGATATATGCTAGATCCGGCGTACTGGGGAGGCGGATTGGCGACAGAGGCAGTTGGCTTATTCATAAATTACAGTGTTCATACGCTTGGGATCACACGGATCGAAGGGCGCTGCCGAGGAGATAATATTAGATCCGAACGTGTGATGCTTAAGAACGGCATGATGCTGGAGCGAGTGATGCCCAGAGTAGGCTCCTTGGACGATGTAATGAAAGTATTCACATTGTTACACAAATGAAATAATGCCGTTATGAAACTCTAACAGTGTCCGGTTAAACTAAGTACATGACCCCCTTTTAAAAATATAACTGCTTTGGGACCCGATGATTCGGGTCCATTTTTTTGTCAGGACCTAATCCGATCGTTTATGATTAACAAACAGTCGAATGAATTGAGAAGGAGGCGTAAACATCTTGAATGATGTAATACAAACGTTAATGAATCACCGTTCTTTCCGGCAGTATTCTGATCTGCAAGTGGAGCCGGGTAAGCTAAAGATAATGATTGAATCTGCCCAAGCAGCGCCCTCGTGGGTTAATGGACAGCAGGTCTCCATTATAGCTATCAAGGATCCTGCGCGTAAGCAGCAGCTTTCGGTCTTGTGCGGCAATCAGAAGCATGTAGCAGCAGCCCCCGTCTTTCTGGTGTTCTGCATGGACTTCTATAGAGCGAAATTAGCAAGTAGAGTGGAGAACAAGTCTTTTGAAGCGGTAAAAGATGTAGATGCTCTGCTCGTTGGAGCTACAGATGTCGGTATCTCAGTGGCTAACGCGATTGCAGCGGCAGAATCCATGGGGCTCGGGATCATCCCTATTGGGGGTGTCCGGCGCAATACAGCAGGCGTTATTGATCTGTTGAAGCTGCCGGAGTACGTATTCCCTATCGTCGGGCTCTGTGTCGGATATCCAGCCGAAGAGGCCGTACAGAAGCCGCGGCTGCCGCTGGAAGCGGTGTTTCATGAGGAACAATACAATCCGGATGTGGAAGGTCTCCTGGAGGCGTATAATCAAACCCACCGTGAATATATGCAGCAGCAGGGATTAACGGAGAGAGATTGGACGAGTACGATTGCTCATTTTTACGATATCAATCCGGAATATGGGGATGCGAAGCGCACCCTGAAGCAGCAAGGGTTTACCTGCGATAACCTATAAATAAACGACAATGCACCAAGCGGAGATTGGTTTAACGGAGGGTAACTCCACCCCTAAACCAATAACGCTTGGTGCATTTGTTTAAATATAAGAAATCTTTACAGTGAAACTTTAATTTTCTCGCGCTGCTTGTAATAAACCCAATGTGTAAAACCTATCGCTTTTAGCTGTGCAGCTACCGCATCTCGGTCTTCTGCGACCCGGGACGGCTTATGCGCATCCGAACCAAAAGTAACCTCTACGCCAAAATGGTTTGCACGCTCCAGTATATCTTCTGATGGATACCAACCGCCAACCAGTTTGGTTCCGCCTGAGGTATTAATTTCGATCGCCACGCCACATTCACTAATTACTTGCAGACAGTCATCCATTGGCTTTGGAGCAGGGATTTCTGAAAAAGCAGGATAATTTCCCTTCATCGCATCAATGTGTCCAAGAATTTGGAACATGCCACTGCGGGCGGAATCAGCAATCAATCGGTAATAATCAGACTTCACACGAATCTGTTCATTCTTGCTAAGCCCTTTCCAGCGCCTCTTGTTAAAAATACTGACGCCACCAACACTATGTACCGATCCAATCACATAATCAAAAGGATAGGCAGATAATGTTTTGCGGTAAAGTTCGGCATGCTCAGGGAAAAAGTCTGATTCAATGCCTAGCAGAACGTCGATTACACCTTCGTATTCTTTTTTGAGGGAGAGGACTTCCTCAACATAATTTGATAATTCGGACTTACTCATTGCAATTAGAGGAAAAGCTTGCTCGGAAGGACTTCCGAAATAAGGGGTATGGTCTGAAATGCCTATTACCCCTAGACCCGCTGAAATTCCAGCTTCGATATAATCTCTAATCGTTCCATCGGCATGGCCACAGCGAAAATGATGTGTATGCAGGTCAAATTTCATCAAGATCAACTCCTTTAAACAAGGTTATGCAATTAGCTCAGAAGTATCGATTCCACTTTTTGGTGTATTTTATTCAGACCCAATAAATTGTGTCTCCGGCATACCTTTGAGATCACTAAGAAACTGTCTCATGGCTGAGTTCACATATTTTCCAGACTTCGTTATGACGCCTACAGGATGCGTGACTTCCAATTCAATAATAGGCACAATTTTGAGGGAACCGGCTCGCACCTCAGCGGTCACTGACTGCTTGGAAATAATGGCTGCACCTAAATCGAGCTCTACCATCCGTTTCACTTCCTCGCTGCTGGTCAGTTCCATAATTACCTGTGGCTCTATGCCATGCTTGGAGAATACCTCGTCGGCAAATTTCCGGCCCACTGTATCCGGTGAGAGCAGAATTAGCGGGGTTTTGTTTAAGGCTTCTATACCTGCAGTCTTTACTTGAGCCAGGGGGTGTCTGGGTGAGACCACCAACTCGAATGTATCATAATAAAGAATGGAAGTAGTCATGCTCGGACTACGTCCGATCAAATAGCCAATGCCGACATCGACAATGCCATTCTCGACATGCTGATAAATTTGAGACGAGGACATAGAGGAAATAGATGTTTTAATATGAGGGAACTGGTCTTTAAAATAGGATAAAATACGCGGTAAAATTTGAATGGCGATAGAGGTAGTAGTGCCGAGAATAATATGTCCTTGGGGATTATCTTCAAGATCCGCAAGTCTCTGTTTAAGCTCCTCGACAATCGTCACAATTTGTTCCGCATGCTCCAGAAATACAGTCCCTCGATCGGTTAACGTAACAGGCTGGTTCCGGTCAACCAGCTGTGTTTTGAACTCTTCTTCAAGGCTCTTGATTTGTGCTGAAACTGCTGGTTGTGTCAAGTTAAGCAGTTCTCCGGCCTTGCGAAAGCTCATTGTTTTGGAGATCGTTATTAGTGTCTCCAGCTGGCTGATGTTCATGGAATACCTCCTTTGGACAAGCAAATATGAAAGTGATGGGGTGAAATATTACGTTCCATGTTGGCATTTGATTTAAATTATAGGAGATAATACCCGACAGAGCAATGTTGCAACATAAACAAACTGGGGTTCGAATTCGACATGTACATTAATTTTTGCTGAATTGTGCCGATATATAAAGTATAATAAATCCATATTACTTGGGACTTTTGGTATATGACTAAAGCACGATATAGGGGGAGACAGGACTTTCATGAAAGCAGAAGTAATTAATCCGTTTTTAGAATCTGCACGGACAGTTATAGAACAAGTGATTCAGGTCTCGCCTTCCACTGGGAATTTAGGCATCAAAGAAATTGAACTGATCGATAATCATATATGGATTCAAGTGGGAATGACAGGCCAGCTGAGCGGAAATATTATATTTGGTATCGCAGAGCAGGTAGCCTTGCGAATGGTATCGATTATGATGGGCGGCTATGTGATTACGGAGATGGATGAGATGGGTCAGAGTGCAATTTCAGAGCTGGGCAATATGATCAGTGGAAATGCTAGTACGATTCTATATAATCAGGGAGTTTCAGTGGATATAAGTCCTCCCCAAATTATGAAGCTTGAGAGCATGTCTTTTTTGCCTCGCAGAGCACTTAGTATTCCATTGTTGATGGATGGGGTTGGAGAGATGGATATTCAGGTGATGATCTCTTAGGCAAGAGTTAGGAGCTGAAATACTTTTTATGGTACTTAAAGATAAGGTTGTTGTGATTACAGGAGCATCCAGCGGTATTGGTGCATTAACCGCACAAATGGTTAGTAAGCAAGGTGCAATTCCAATCCTTGTGGCACGTTCCGAAGCGAAGTTGAAAGAAACGGCGGCCGGTATTCCGGGCGTTTTTGGACTGTATACATGCGATGTAACAGATGCCGACGGTGTGCAAGAGACCTTTGCTCAAATTTTGGCGACTTACGGCAGAATTGATATTTTGCTAAATAATGCTGGGTACGGTAAATTCGCCGCTTTTACAGAGATGGAACCTCATGAGTTTGATGATATGATGGATGTTAACTATATGGGGATTGTTCGCTGTACGAAGGCTGTTGTTCCTCATATGTTAGAGCGGGGAAGTGGCCAGATCATAAATGTGGCTTCTATGGCAGGGAAGATCGGTACAGCCAAATCGGTAGCCTATACAGCCACCAAGCATGCTGTTCTCGGATTCACGAATGCACTCCGTCAGGAGCTGCGGAAGAGCGGTATTATCGTTTCGGCTGTGAACCCGGGCCCCATTGCCACTGATTTCTTCAAAACGGCTGACCCTTCCGGTAATTATGAAAAGAGCGTAGCTCGGATGATGATGACACCAGAACATGTCTCCTCCAAGATCGTAAAGGTCATGGAAACTGGCAAAGAAGAGATTGATCTACCGGGTCTTGCAGGGCTTGGTATTCGGCTGTACGGTCTGTTTCCTCGTCTGGCGGACAAGCTTACTTATAATGCGATGAACAGAAAATAGAGCCTGCCGTCAGCATTATTGGCCTTCCATTTGGTGGAGAGGCCTTTTTGGCATATAATGAAGATATTATCTCAAGCGAAAAGGATGAATTACACTTATGAATAAAGCTTCTTTTGCGGCTATCGGCATTCAGGAAGACCTCGCTAACCGATTGTCGGAATTCGGTATTAACGCTCCATCCCCGGTACAAGAGCAGACGATTCCACTTCTGCTGGAGGGAAGAGATGTTATTGCTGCTTCCCAGACTGGAACGGGTAAGACCTTGGCCTATCTGTTGCCTCTGCTTCAAACGATCAACCCAGAGCAGAAGGTGGTCCAAAAGCTGGTGCTCGCCCCTACACAGGAGCTGGCGATGCAAATCTTACGTGAGGCGGAACGTTATGGCGAACACCGTGGGATTCGAGTCATGGGTCTTATTGGCGGGGCAGCCATCAAACGCCAGATTGACAAACTGCGTGAGCATCCACAGCTTGTCGTGGGAACCCCTGGCCGGATTCGCGAATTGATTGGGCTTCGCAAGTTAAAAATGCATGAAGTCAGCACGATTGTTCTAGATGAAGCGGACCAAATGTTTCAGCTAAGCGGGGCCGGAGAGGTAACGAAAATTGTTAGCAGTGCACTGCGTTCACGCCAGCTCGTTATGCTGTCTGCGACAATTGGTCCGGAGACGAAAGCCTTGGCAAATCGTGAAATGAAGAACCCGGCAGAGGTTGGAATTGCTCCTGGTGTCATGACAGCAGAGAGTTTAGAGCATCATTACGTTGTAACGGAAGAACGCAACAAAATAGATATGCTGCGTCGGGTCATCCGTCATTACAATCCAGATAAGGCGATTGTGTTCGTGAATGCGACTGATGATATTGCAGAGGTAGAGGCTAAGCTAAACCATCTTGGATTAACCGCAGCCGCACTTTACGGGGATGCTGATAAAGTAACGCGCAGTAATGTATTGTCACGTTTCCGTGAAGGGAAATTCCGCGTGCTTGTCGCCAGTGATGTAGCCGCCAGAGGACTGGATATTGAGAATTTGTCACTGGTAGTTAGCTTTGATCCTGCCTTTGATTCCGAGCATTATGTACACCGTGCGGGTCGTACGGGGCGGATGGGAAAACGCGGATTATCCGTAACGATTGTGACAGAGCAGCAGACCTTTATTATGCGTAAATTTGCGCGTGAACTGGATATTGCCCTTGAAGCGCGGGAAATGGTCGGTGGCAAAGCGCTAGCAGCAGAAGAAGCGCGCAACGCTTTGAATAATGGACGGGGACGAAATGAGAGCAGCGGACAACGGCGCGATGCTTCTTCTCCGCGTAGCAGCAAGCCACAGGCGCGTACATCCGGGAATGCAGGAACTCAGCCGTCTACAACCAGCAAAGAGCAGCAACCTGTTAAAAGACTGGCTACGATCCAGACAAGTGAGGCAAGCGTAGAACCACAGCGCGATTCTCAGCGTAGTGTGAATCCTTCTGCAGGCGGGCGTGGAGATGCTACTCCTGCACGGAGTAAACGCAGCAGCAATGCGGAACGTGAGAAGAACCGTAAGAATAAAGGAGCACCAAAGTGGTTGAAAGACAAAACTCCGAGAGGTGACGGTCAATGAATAATTCTCCCGTATTGCAAATTACGGGCCTCAGTGGTGGATACAGCCTGAATAAGCCGGTGCTGCATGATATTGCACTTCAGGTGCAGCCTGGCGAAATGGTTGGTTTGATTGGTTTAAATGGAGCAGGAAAAAGCACGACCATGAAGCATATCCTAGGATTGATGTCGCCCCATAAGGGCGATATCACAGTAAAGGGAAAGGCTCGTGCTGAAGATCCTATCGGATATCACAATGCTTTGACTTTTGTGCCAGAATCGCCTCTTCTGTATGACGAGATGACGGTACGTGAGCATGTTGAATTCACAGCAAGAGCATATGGGGTAGAACAAAAAGATTACGAAACCCGCAGCTTACATCTAGCCAAGCTGTTCCATATGGAAGATAAGATGGACACATTGTCGACCCATCTATCCAAAGGGATGAAGCAGAAGGTCATGATCATGTGTGCTTTCGTGGCGCGGCCAGCGTTATATGTAATCGATGAGCCTTTTTTAGGGCTAGATCCGTTAGGCATTCGCTCGTTGCTTGATTTCATGATGGATCTGAAAAAGTCAGGATCTTCTATTCTGCTCAGCTCTCATATTCTTTCTACCATTGAGAATTATTGCGACCGCTTTATTGTGCTGCATAAAGGTAAGGTGATTGCTCAGGGAACGCTGGAAGAAATTGCGGCAACCACTGGACTACAGGGGCTGACTTTGGAGCAGCTGTTCTACGAGCTGGTTCAGGGAGGGAAATAATATGGATTTGAAAGAGCTGCGGCGCACGCGGCGAGGTCGATTCATGGGAAGCATGCTTCCTTATGTGGGATATATCATTCAAAGCGGCGTAGCTATGGTCTTCCTCTTTGTGTTGATTGTCTTCTCAGCCTGGTATACATCACTGTTACAGAATGTACCTGAAGGTATTCCCATTCGTTGGATTATGCTTGCAATACTGCTGCCTGCGGCAGTGCATAGCAGCTTCCGAACCTATTTGCAGACTCCAGATACGATTTTTCTACTGCCTCAAGGTCACCGGATGAAGGAATATTTTGCACCTTCGTGGGTCAGTGGAAATGTATGGAAGATTATTCGATTGTTATTTGTACTCATTACTCTTTGGCCGTTGTACATACGTACAGATGACTCTCCTAAGCGACTTTTATTTACAATATTGATTCTGATAGCTGTGAAGCTAATCGCGAGTTATGGCTTATGGAAAGAGATAGCTATGCTGTCTCGTCCTATGGCCGGGGTATTTACTTTCTTGCGCTGGGCGGTAGGCGGTTTAATTATTGCCGCTTGGTTATGGCAGCCTACCGGCCGAAGTCTAATATTTATGGTGCTATTAGCAGCAGCCTATCTGGTTGCACTGTCTGTACCTGCACGTCACGCCGTGCCTTGGGAAAGACTTATCACTATGGAAAAGAATCAAGGTGGACGCGCGCTGATGGTTCTGGGTTGGTTCGTGGATGTACCGGGCCGTGAGCAACGGGTATATCCTCGTCGTTATCTTTCCAAATGGGGGGCTCGGCTCCCTTGGCGTAAGGATACGGCTTACCGCTATCTGCTGACCAAAAGCTTCGCCCGAGGAGATATCTTTGGAATCATTATGCGGATTTCGGTGCTGGCTTTGCTGCTGAATTGGTTGAACCGTGACAGTTACTTCGGTACCGGCATCTATTTGTTCTTCCTGTTCATTATTGGCGTACAATTGTCGGCACTCCGCAAATTGCATAGTGAGTCTTTTTGGCTGACAGTGTATCCCTTTCCTGAAGGCAGTAAGGCGGATAACACAACCCGATTTGTATTCCGCGCGCATCTGGTAGTGGCACTAATTCTTGGTTTACCTTTCTTAGCTTCTATAGGCAACCGTCTACTACCAGTGATTGGTACATTTGTTGCAGGGGTTCTGGTATCCTTTCTGTTTAAGGGATACTTGTCCCGTAAAGCGGCACGGATGGTTGACGAGGATTTGTAAGAGATTATTTCAAAATAAAAAAGGCTTTCTCAAAAGTAGAGAATTCTACGGATGAGAGAGCTTTTTTTTCACGTATAAGAAAATATATATTTGGGGCCCCGCAAAGTACCTGAGCACGCATCGAAGCAAAGCCCCACTTGTGGGAAATGAGGTGTACCAAGAGAAATGGGAAAGAGCTCAAGGCTCTCTCCCGAGACTGTCATCTCTAGTTAGACAAAGAGTGAACGGCTGATGATAACCAGCAGGATAAAGAGAACCAGAATGGCGCCAGTGCTTGTGAATGGACTGCAGCATCCGTGTCCGCCTCTAACTTCTTCGCTCATGTTCATTCCCCTTTCGGTGTGTGTTGTACTTGTGTACATCGTATTGTATGTGTGGAGAGAGAAGCATGTATAGGCCAATGCCGGAGGCGTCCAGAAAAAATCAGCCCCGCAGAAGCGGAGCTGATTATAGGGAATATGAAAGATTTGTTAAGCTTTTTCCAAATCGCGAACGCCTGTGTATACAAGATCAAATAGATCTTCAAGCTGTTCTTCCTCAATACAAGAGAAAGCAATACGCAGATCTGTTTCACCGAGAGCGATAGTGCCCAGTCCGTAATTATGGATCAGGTGAAGCCGAAGGGCTTCAGCCGAAACGGTGTGAAGCTTGAGACACATAAAGTAGCCGGAGTTAAAAGGATAATACGTCCATACATCATCACCGTATTTGCCGCTATCGAGCAGCGCTTTTACTTTATTCGCACGGCCCTTCATGATTTGGAACTTCTCTTCCTTCTGTTCTTCGAATTGTGGAGATTTCAGTGCATCCAGTACGAAGGTCTGTGATGGGTGTGCACCGCTGGAAATAGTGGCGCGAATGATGCCTAATGTTTTTTGCTCCAATGCACCCAGCAAATCCTTGTCCTCCGAGGCATAAGTGATGAAGCCAACACGGAAGCCCCAGACGAATTCTTCTTTGGTCGCACCGTCAATTTTGATTGGAAGCACACGTGGGTGCAGATGGGCAAGCTTACCGAACAATGATTCCTTTAGTGAGTCTTCAAAGAACAGTCCGAAGTAGGCATCATCACTTACGACAACCACGTTAATGCCTTCCTCAGCCGCACGAAGGATAGCTGCGACGATTTCATCGCCTTCCTTAATCCCTGGAGTATACCCTGTAGGATTGTTAGGGAAGTTAAGCAGAACGATCGCTTTTCCGCGTTCTTTTTGAGCTAGTAGCGCTTCTTCAAGACCCGCACTGTTAAAGGTCATTTCTTCTGTGAAAAGCGGATAGTTAACGATTTCCCCATGGCGGCGAATTCCGAAGGTTAGTTCATAGTTTTCCCAGTTCTTATCTGGGTAGATGATAGCGTCACCTGGCTCAGCGAAGAGGTCAGCGACAATGCTAAGCCCATGAGTCAGGGCGTTGGTTACAACAGGATTGCTGATGGTTTTATCTTCTAGCGATGGATTTTCGCGCAGCATCTTTTCACGCCATACAGTACGCAGCTCTGGTTTACCTGCCGGAGGGGCGTAACTATAAAGATCCTTAGGGCTGTAAGCGGAGAGTTTATCCTGGATGACGCCGAGGTGCATAGGCACGCCACCTTCAGTAGCAATACCGATGGTCGCGTTATATTTCTTGGCGTGAGCTCCTGCTTCAGCGGATTGGCTCAGGATGCCCTCTTTTGGGAAGTAAATCTCTTTGCCAAGTGTAGAGAGCATATCATACACATGTTCATTTCCTGCTTTGATACTTTCGTTTAATTGTCCAGCAAGTGGATTCATCAGTTTCATCCTTCCAGGGTTCTTTGGGGATAACATACTGTTAACATTGCCTAACATTATATCACCGCCGCCTGCAACCGTCACTTGGAAAGATACGTTTTTTAAAAATTTAAGGAAGTTTAAGTTTTACACTATACGTAGTGCTTATTTTGTACGAGAAACTGGTTTATCCGTATCTATTATTCGGAGTGGTAGGGGCAGTATTTCTTCATCATTTCAATGGTTTCTTCATCACGTGGATGATTTCTTTCAGATAGGCCGGAAATGACCCCAGAACGTTCTTCTTTTTTTAGATTCTGCCCAAACTTAAACTTCGCCGTGATCTCATCTGGGGTAATGCGTACAACCGCGACTCCCTTTAGACGGGGACGATATTTAGGGTCCTCTGCATCTATCTGATTATAGCCACCCTCGGGCTGGAGTTTTTTCATAAATAAGGAGAGTACGATGGCTTTTTCACTAATGTCTTCGACGGGCTCGGCTGTGCCAAAGGCGGTAACACTTTTAAAATACGCGGTTGCTGGGCAGGCCATCTCTGGATCGCTAAAATATGACGGGATTAGTGCATACTCATCCGCTACGGTAAAGCAGACCTTCTGCTGATTGAGGATCGCCTTCATTTTGCCACCAGCATGACTGCCGTGGAAATAGAAACACCCACCTATATATACAAAATTCAGCGGTGTCACCCGCGGTAGCCCCTGTTCATCGCTTGTCCCGAGAAAACCAAAGCTCATTCCTTCTAGAAAAGAGACCAATTCTTCCTCCTGATCTACTTGAAATTCTTTTCTGCGCATAGGGTTCACGTCCTTTTTCTTATTGTGTAGAGCATTTGCTCCGATTGTAGATGCTCTTTCAAGAATAGTAGAGTGATTGACAATTAAAAAGGACCACTTAAGATAGTTTTTAATGGACCACTTGCTGGCCAAGGAGGGAAACAATGAACATTACGCTGGCATTCGATCAATATCTGACGATACACCGCTACAAATATTTAGCGTTATATCATGCACTTCGCGCTGGAATATTGGAGGGAACTCTCCCGGGTGGCACTCGGCTGCCGTCTACACGAAGTCTGGCTATGCACTATGACTTGTCGCGCGGATCGGTCTCGCAGGTGTATGAAATGTTGCTCGCTGATGGTTATGTAAGGACGGTGACTGGACGGGGGACATTCGTATCAAAAGAAAGCTTTGTTTCAGCTTCTGAAGATAATAAGCGTGAAAATGTGACTTTGGGTAAGGTGGCAGATGCTGCTGGGGGAGGCCCTGCATCTGAGAGAACGATCCCGCTTTCGGCATGGGGAGAACGACTTCTCGCGCACCCTACACCCATGTATGAGCAGCGTAGCAGGAATGTTGTAAGCTTCCTTAGCGGTGGTATGCGGATGGAGCATTTTCCTTACGCCGAATGGCGCAGCGCGCTAACGTATGCTGGAGGAAAGGAAGGCGGATTGCTGCAAAGCACTTGTCCCCCCGAAGGAGATGAAGGGCTTCGCAAAGCTATCGCTGCGCATCTGCGGATTACCCGCGGGATTCGTGCCGATGCAGAGCATATCGTATTGTTTAGCGGCTCGATGCAAGGAATTGTAATTTTGACACAGCTTCTGCTGGATGCAGAGGGTTCAGCGGTCGTAGAGGATCCGGGCTTTCATGGGATTCGCCGTGCGGTAGAGATCAATAGGGGACGACTGCTGGTAGGAAAGCTGGATGATAGCGGTCTAATTCCGGAGGATTGGGATGCGCGTCTGTTGTTTGTTACACCAAGTCGTCAATTTCCTACAGGTGTGGTGCTGCCTTTGGAACGGAGGCGAATCTTACTGGAATGGGCACAGCGACATGAAGCGGTAATCATTGAAGATGATTATGACAGTGAGTTTCGGTGGTCGGGACGTCCAATAGAGCCATTAAAAGCGCTAGATCGCGGAGAGCGGGTCGTGTATATCGGCTCCTTCTCAAACACGATGTTCTCTAGCCTTCGGCTTGGCTTTGCAGTGTTGCCACCCTCTCTGGTGAAGCCGACGATCGCCGCCAAGGCACTATATGAGCCTTTACCAGTCGGACTGCTGGAACAGCGGGCATTGGCACGGTTTATGAATACCGGCGGCTATGGCCGTCACCTGCGTCGGATGACCCGCATTTATGGTGAACGCGGACGCTTCCTTAGGACGATGTTGTCGGAACAGCTTAATGAGCTGTTCGAGCTGCTGCCTGGCGATGCGGGGCTGCAAGTATATGCGCGGTGGCTACGCAGTAAAGAAGAGTTCGTGGCATTCCGGGCGGCAGCGCGCAGGTGCGGCACGGATTTCAGAGATGCGGCGTTATATCAAGTTTCGCCGGGGGAGCTAGCCGCATGTTTTGCTTTTGCCCATCTGAATGCTGGGGAGCTGGAGGAAGGAATAAAGCGCCTGATTTTGGCGTGGGAAGATGTACAAAGTGCAACATGACAAGGTATGATGGTGGGGATGGGAAGCAAAACGAAGTGAATGCTAACGATGCAAGTTTTGCGAAGTAACTCAATTAGATTATGCTAACAAAACGAAGTGAATGCTTACGAAGTGAGTTTTGCGAAGTAACTCAATTAGATTATGCTAACAAAACAAAGCGGATGCTTACGAAGCAAGTTTTGCGGAGTAACTCAAAGTAGATTATGCTAACAAAACTGTGTGAATGCTTACGAAGTGAGTTTTGCGAAGTAACTCAAGTAGATTATGCTAACAAAACTTTTGGGAGGGAACGTTATGCTGCACGCATCGCCATCCTCTTTTGTTATATTACCTGCCTTGGCGAAGATTGTGTGCGAACCAAGCTGGAAATGGCAAAAAAGAGAGAAGTCGCTGCAAAATTATGATTTATTCTATGTATGGAGCGGGGAAGGGACGGTTATACGTAACGGGGAACCCTTCCAAGTGGGCAAGGGGAGCTGCTTCTTATTCCGTCCGGGTGACCATACAAGCGCAACTCATAATCCGCAAAGACCGTTTGTCCTTACATATATTCATTTTGATGTCACCGGAGAGGTGACGGATGTTCCGCTGCCCTATCGCGTACTTGCAGAAACCGTTGAATTTGAGCATCTGCTTGCTCGTTACGTCCGGCTGTTCCTAGTGGATACGTACGCGGCTGAGGAAGAAGGGCAGCTTGTTCTAAAGCAACTAATGATTCATCTGCTTAGGGAGGACCGAGTGAAGCCTGTAGAACGTTATGCTAGCAACCATTTAACAGAGATTATTCACGAAATAGCAAACTATGTGAGCCAACATCCCGGGATTTCGCATCGCGTAGAGGATCTTGCTGCACGTGCAGGGCTGTCGCCGCGGTATTTCTCAATTAAGTTTAAGGAGCTTACTGGCTCTTCCGTTCAATCTTATGTCATTCGAGCCCGGATTGAGCGTGCTCAACATTTGCTGCTCTACGCTGGAATGAATGTTACTGAGGTAGCGGATGCACTTGGGTACCGTGACATTTTCTTTTTCAGCCGCCAGTTCAAGCAGTATACCGGAAAAAGTCCATCTGAGATCCGCTGATTTCCATTCGTTGTTTCAGTTATTTCATCCAAGGGTAAATACTTTGCAGTTTCGTTTACAGAGAATTTACATAACCTCTTGGAAGGGGAAACGCATGGGATGATGATCAGACGCCGAATCTGCAACACCGATTGTAAAAGTGGAGGCGCAGGGCTTTTTAGAAACCGTTTGAGAAGATTAAAACAATCGAGTGCTTTTGCCATAGATAGCTGGTTCTAAATTGAGCAAACAGGTATACAATCGCTGGATATGACCAGAGACTTTAAATAACCGGGGCCAACAGGCTTCCGGTTTTTTTGAAATATAAGAATGTATATTTGATACAATAGAATAAACTCCTGTGAGGGTAATTTTGCATTCTGTTGCATACCTTACATTCAATTGGCGAAAAAACGCCCATACTAAAGATTATCACGGTGAGTTATTGCATGAAGTAACAGAATTTCCAGAGCTATAGGTGGGAGGAGAGATAAAATGTACGAAATCGTACTAATACGTCATGGTGAAAGCCAGTACAATGTGCAGAATTTGTTTACGGGTTGGAGTGATCCGGATTTAACCGAGAAGGGTATTCAAGAGGCTAAGGCTGCTGGCAAGCTTTTGAAAGATGAAGGATATACGTTTGATCTGGCTTTTGCATCAGTACTGAAACGATCGATCAAAACACTCAACTATATTCTCGATGAAATGGATCTGCTGTGGATTCCTGTGCAAAAGTCCTGGAAGCTGAATGAACGGCATTATGGTGCACTTCAGGGACTTAGCAAAAGTGAAACGGCGATAAAATACGGTGAAGAGCAATTGCATCTCTGGCGACGAAGCTTATCGGTTCGGCCCCCGCTGCTGGAGCTTAATGATCCTCGGTATGCCAGAAACGATATTCGTTATAGCAGTGTTCGTCCGGAGGATATTCCGCGAGGCGAGAGTCTGGAAGATACTGTTCATCGTGTGGGTGATTTCTGGAGAAACCGCATCGTCCCCCTTGTGCGTAAAAAGGAACGGGTGCTCATTTCAGCCCATGGTAATACACTGCGAGCGTTGATCAAATTTATGGAAGATATTGATGAGGCAGCACTGCTAGAACTCAATATTCCTACAGGAGTACCACTCGTGTACAAACTGGATGAGAACATTAATCCAATCAGCCGCTTTTATTTAGGCGATCCGGAACAGGTTACCGCCAAGGCGCGTGATGTTGCTAAGCAGGGACATGTGTAATAGGCGTAGCAGGTGTAAAGAGCAGATAATGACTTGAAAAAATTAAGGGGCAGCCGTGCGGGCTGTTCTTTTATTTTTAGTGTGTTTTTAAGAGGAAAGGGGTTTTTATGAATTATTTTAGTGAATTGGTGGTGGAGTTAATTTTTGTTATATATTATTCTTGTTATCTATAATTGTTCTCTAGAAACGGTCTTATAACTTTCAATCTTCAGATAGTAGGTGTTCAAAAGGTAAATGCAATAGATGTTAACGCATTCTCCATTGCCAAGAATAGAATAATCCTATATAGTTATATTGATAATGATTATCAGTATCATTATATAATATGTCGATTGGAGTGAATTTATTTTGTTTAAATCTCCAAAAACTTATCTATTGCTTGTGTTTACTTTGGTTATATCGTTACTGCTAGCAGCTTGCGGACAAGCAGTTGAGCATAGCACCTCCTCAGTAGATGGGACAGAGAGTGCTGCATCTTCATCAAATAGCAATGACTCATCCAGCGAAGTGGACATGGTTACATATCGAGCAAGTAATGGAGATATTCAAATACCCAGACATCCGAAGCGGATTGTCGATTTAACCTCCTTCGACACTGGATACTTCTTGGCGTTAGGTATCAAGCCGGTTGGTGTTATGAATGGTGTCTTAAACAGTCCCTACTTTGAAGGAATGCTGGAAGGCGTCCAAGGCCTTGGGGATGAACCATCTCTTGAACAGATTTTAGAGCTGAACCCTGATCTTATTGTTGTATTCTCCGGAATGGAAGGACTCGACAAGCTGGCCGAAATAGCTCCAGTAGTAGCCATTCAATACGGTGCAAAAACTATCAAAGATCAAATGCTTGATTTCGGTACATTAACGGGGAAAGAAGACGAAGCTAAAGCTTGGGTCGAACAATGGAACAAAAAAATCAACGAATTGAAGCCTAAGGTATTAGCAGCTGTAGGTGACAAAACTGTTTCTATCCTAAATCCGTTTTCCGGTGGACTATTCGTATTCGGTCACAGCTATGGGCGTGGTGGAGAAATTATTTATAATGAATTTGGACTGAAAGCACCTCCTGAAGCGCAGAAAGAAGCTATAGACAGCGGCACTGGTTGGGCAACAATCTCCCTTGAGAAGCTACCTCAATTTGCTGGTGATATTGTATTCACATGCCCATGGACTGGCGATACGAGCGATCCGAAAATCGTCTATGACAACCCCTTATGGAAGCATCTTCCTGCCGTAAAAGCAGGCAACGTATTCCAACTGGACCCAACGGCTGATACATATAGTGATCCCGTTACGCTTGAAGCGCAGTTAAATTACATTACTGAGAGTCTTTTATCTGCAAAATAATTCTACTTCAACGAAAGTTCACGAACTTGCATTTGGTTTTTATAGCAGGGTGAATCGGCCTTGAGCGATGCTGATTCACCCTGCTATTTTAATTTAGCTGCTGTTTTATAATGGCTCCATCTTAACTGCGGGTTATAAGTTTAGCTATCGGCCGAGTGGGCCTTTTTAGTGCTTTGGAAAAACTTAATTCTGTGATACATGAGTATATTCAATAAATCAATGAGGATTTTCTATGTTAGGATGATAATTCTGATGATAGTATTCAATGTGAGTTCAAAAAGTAAAGGAGGAATTAATGAACATTTTCGCACGTTTTTATTTGTAAGTATGAGTTAGGGGAATTATGCGGGAAATCTAAACCGGTTTAGATTTAATCAGTAACACACTTGATGCTTGAATAAGCCTTCCTCCACAGTGGCTAACGTTCTTAGAGAATAACTCCTTCCTGAAAGTAAATTCATCTTATCGGTTTATGAAGTGAACGTCTATGTATTAGAAATTTTTTAATTGAAATCTCGCTGTACCTTAATCGAAAGGAATGGTGATAAGTATGAGGAAAAATTGTAATCGCTTACTTAAAATATTATTCTGCTGCATTCTGATAACCTCAATCATAACGCCTAGTACCAGTTCTCCTGTTTTGGCCAAGGTTCTCCCGGGATTAGCGGATGTGTCCAGAGAAGTGGCTGCTGAAGGTATTGTGCTGCTGCAAAATCCGGAGTATAAACTAGCAGGATCACAAGTAAATGAAAATGAACAAGTGCTCCCTATCAAGAAGAGTGAAAATGTATCGGTATTTGGCCGCATACAAGCGCATTATTACAAGTCAGGCACAGGATCTGGCGGTGCGGTAAGGGTAGATTATGTGAATGGGATTCTGGAAGGTCTTCGGAACAATCCCAGTCTCAAGTTAAACGAAGATCTGGCGAAGGTTTATGCCGACTGGATCAAAAAGAATCCTTTCAACAATGGCGGTGGTGGCTGGGCAGCAGAGCCATGGTCACAGGCAGAAATGCCTTTAACCGATGAAATTGTGGATGCAGCAAAAGCAAAAACGGATACAGCTGTGGTCATCATCGGTAGAACAGCTGGTGAAGATAAGGATAATACGGACGTCAAGGGTGCCTATAAGCTAACAGACCTTGAAGTAGACATGCTTAACCGGGTCTATGCCAAATTCGACCGAGTGGCCATCGTATTGAACGTAGCCAACGTGATCGATATGTCATGGGCTAAAAACTATCCCAAAGCTGCTATTTTGTACACTTGGCAAGGGGGGATGGAAGGCGGTAGCGCCGTAGCTGACGTACTAACCGGAGACGTTACGCCAAGCGGTAAATTGAGCGATACGATTGCAGCTACACTTGAAGACTATCCTTCTACTGCACATTTTGGCAGCAAAACTGAAAATTCTTATAGTGAGGATATTTATGTAGGCTACCGCTATTTTGAGACCTTTGCTCCGGATAAGGTGCTCTATCCATTTGGGTACGGACTGTCTTATACCAATTTCAAGATCACGACTGATAATGTCAATGCTGGTGAGAATGAGGTTGCGGTGTCTGTAACTGTTCAGAATACAGGTAAGGTGGAAGGCAAAGAAGTTGTACAGATTTATTACGGTGCACCACAAGGTAAACTTGGTAAGCCGGCCAAGGAGCTTGCTGCTTTTGCTAAGACCCGCCTGCTACAGCCTGGGGAGTCACAGTCGATCACCATCACGTATGACACCAAAGATATGGCCTCATATGATGACAGTGGAATTACGGGTCATGATTCATCTTATGTCCTGGAAACTGGTGACTATAATATTTACGTAGGCAACAGTGTAAGTACCAGCGAAAAGCAAGGAGTATACAGCCTTAATGCCTTGAAGGTTGTAGAAACCTTGCAGGAAGCGCTCGCGCCAACTAAGGAATTTGATCGTATCAAACCAGGTCAACCGAATGAAAATGGTACTTTTACCACTGTCACTGAAAAGGTACCAACACGGACTACCAACTTGGATGAGAGAATCAAGCAAAATCTTCCTGCGTCCATTCCACAAACCGGGGACAAGGGTTATACCTTATTGGATGTATACAATCAGAAAGTGACTATGGATCAGTTCATTGCACAATTGTCCAATAACGATTTGGGGGCCATTATTTTAGGGGAAGGGATGTCCAGCCCTAAAGTTACTGCCGGTACCGCTGCGGCTTTTGGTGGTGTCACTAAAAATCTGCTGAAATTCGGGCTCCCTATCGACAGTGCTGCGGACGGTCCTTCAGGAATCCGGATGGAGACCAATGCAGAGAAAGCAACCAGTATCCCGAACGGGACGATGCTTGCCTGTACGTGGAACACTGAGCTGAATGAAAGATTATTCGATCTTCTTGGCAAAGAAATGCTGCTTAATAACATCGATACGCTGCTAGGCCCGGGGATCAATATCCACAGAAGTCCCCTGAACGGAAGAAACTTTGAGTATTTTTCAGAGGATCCATTACTGACAGGCATCATGGCTGCTGCGCAGACAAGAGGTCTTCAGAAGAACGGTACGGCGCCTACTATCAAGCATTTCGCTGCGAACAATCAGGAAACGGATAGACATCTTGTGAATGCACTTGTCTCTGAAAGAGCGCTTCGTGAGATTTATTTGAAAGGTTATGAAATGGCAGTAAAGAGTGGAAAGGCACGTTCAGTGATGACGTCCTATGGTCCGGTAAACGGAACCTGGGCTTCCAGTAACTATGATCTGAATACTACGATCCTCCGTGGAGAATGGGGCTTTGATGGGATTGTCATGACAGACTGGTGGGCGAAGATGAGTGAGGATCAGGGCTTCTATGCCACTTCCAATCGTTATGATGAAACTAACGGCAAAGCCATGGTTCGTGCCCAAAATGACCTTTACATGGTAATTCCGAACGATTATGCAGAAACGCATAAGAATCGGAATAACAGTACCTTTAATACGATGACATCGCTTGCTAACGGAAGTCTGAATCTGGGAGAATTGCAGCGTTCTGCCAAGAATATCACGAGCTTTTTGATGCAATCTCCTGCCTTTGCAAGGACGGCAAAGATTGATTACGTGGTCAATTATACGCCAGGAAGAGATTGGTTCCGGGTGAATACGGACAAATCAGGAGATCCACAGCTCTCTGATATTACGGTTGGCGGCAAAAAGATCAAAATATTTAATCCATTGAAACTCGACTATAAAGCCTTTGGTGAAACGACTGAAACTAGCAGCTATCCTGAAGTCAAAGCTACGGCGATAGCTGGTGTAGACGTAATTATACGACAAGCCGATAAAGATAGACCGGCTGCTGTAATTACTGCTTCGGCCGGAGGAGAGAAACGGATCTACAAGGTTATTTTCTCTTCGGAGGAAGGCTTGGAACCGATTTTTGAGAATCCGACCTATGCTTATTTAAAGAATATCTCTATTGATGGTAAGCCGCTTGAGGGATTTGCACAGACTAGGTTCAGTTATGATGTAGGTCTCAGTAACGGGGCTACTTTACCTGAAGTTACGTTTGAAACGAATGATGGTGTAAAAGCGACGGCCAACGTAGATCTCATCAATAAAAGAGTGACGATCAAATGTATCAGCTCCGATCAGGCGAATTCCTATGTGATACAGTTTGGTACGACACCACAGAGCGATGAGTTCGATAGTACAAATCTAAGCAACTTCTGGACGATTAATAAAGAGACTGCTACCAATACAGAAAACAACAAAAATTGGTCTTTGAGCACTGCTCTCGGCAATTTGAGAATCATCGCTGAAAGAGGCGACTTCTGGAGTGATCATGCAGATTTGAAGAACTATTTCCAGCAGGAAGCCTTCGGCAACTGGGAAGCAACCGTAAAAATTAATATGAGCAAATCACCAAATCAAAATTATAACGGTGTCGGCATCACGGTTTCACAGGATAACAATAACTATATCTGGGTGAAGTATGAATACAGTAGCGGCAAGATCATCGGTATGACCAAAGAAACCGGAGGTACGGAGCCTGTTACCATCGGACAACTGTCTGCCAGTCAGCTCACCAGTATTTTCGGAGAAAAGAAAGAGCTATATTTACGTTTGAAAAAAATAGGCAACAGCTATTCCGGTTATGTCAGCGCTGACGGCAAGGAATATATTTCACTTGGCAGTACAACTGCGAATTATGCCAATCCGAAGTTTGGATTACTTGCATCCAACGGAAGTGAGAATCTCACAGATCCATTTTTTGTTGATTTTGATTATGTCAGAATCAACAGTGATGTAGCTTTGGCAGTAAAGAAGATTGGGAAAAATACTAAATTGAAGGTAGCTGAGACGGAATTTGCCTCGATTACTCCGATAATCACGCCAGTAAGCAGCAATGATGTAGACGGCGGATTATGCTACACCAACACAAGTAAGGGAGAAGCCATCTCCTATAAGGTAAATGTAGAGAAAGAAGGCATGTACAAAGTCACATCACGAATTCGCTCTAGCCAATCGGATGTCGCCCAAATGTCCTTTGGCATCTATGATGGCGATAAGCTACTGGGAACCTTTGACCTCACCACGACTAAAGGGGTATGGAAAACCTTCAGAATCCCTGATATTCAGCTGTCGGCGGGCGAGCATACCCTTAGAATTGTATTCGAGAGTGCTGGTATTGACCTGAACTGGTTAACCTTCCAGTTGAAGCAGGACAATGTAGACACATCGGCGTTAGATGCGGATATCAAGGCTGCTCAAAAGATCGATATAAGTGCATACACAGCTTACAAAAAGCTCAAGTTCAACGCTGTGCTGGATGAGGTTAAGTCTGTTCTTGCTGAGCCGATTAACGACGAGGTTGTTGCAGAAGCCATAGCTTCCTTGAAAGCGGCTATAACAGATTTGAGTATATCGTCTATGCCAATCAATATTGCTCCGCGAGAAACGCTGAAAGTAGAGAACGGTATTAGAATCTATCCTTATCATGCACCATGGATTTATGCAACTAATACCCAGTTCAGATTCGAAAGTGGTACGGACGCCATGAGTTATGTCAATTCTAATGACCTTGTTTATTTCGGTCAGGTTGACTTGACTAATCTTGTGGAAGTAAGAGTGCAGTATGCCCGTGAAGGCGGATCGTCTCCATCTTTTAAATTCTATACAGAGGCTGACAATACGGGTAAACCAGTTAAAAGAGCTACTACACAAGGAAGAGCATACGCTGATGCCTACAGCGGCGGAGGTTCTTTTGATCTTGGCAATGAATTTGCAAGCATTAGTTTTGCTCAGAAAGCAGGCGCTGCTTGGGGGAATTATGGAATGGCAAGCACCAAACAAACGCCTGGAAATTCTTACATTGATCATTATTTGACAGCGGAAACCTTCCTAGACAGAACCAAAGTAACTGGTGAACAAAATGTATATATGATTTTTAACGGACTAAATGCAAATTTACAATATGTTGAACTTATTTATGCTGATCCGATTGAAGTCACATTCGATCAGAATTATTTGGACTCACCGGCCCCTACCATAGTAACCGCATTAAAAGGTGAAGCATTAAGCACCTTACCTCGGGTACCGGAACGTGAAGGCCACATTTTTGCTGGCTGGTTTGATAATAAAGAAGGGACCGGTAATGCATTAACCGTAGAAACGGTAATGAACATAAGCACGGTGTATTATGCTAAATGGACAGAAGATACCCATGCTAAAGAAATTATATCGATTGTTCAGCCGCAACTGCTGAGTGTGCCGTTCGGAACTTCTGTAGGAGAATTGAATCTACCAGCTACAGTGGAAGCTACATTGGGCAGCAAAAAGGTAATTCACTTGCCTGTAAAATGGGATAGTAAAGATTTCAACGGTGGAAAAGCGGGGAGTTATACGCTGGCAGGGAGCTTTGAGCTTCCTGAGGGTGTGCTCAATAGTACCCATCAAACTGTTTCTATTACAGTGGTTGTACTGCCAGAAGGCACTAAACCTATCCAGATTACTAAAATTGAGAAGCTGGAGGGCAAAAATGTTGAATTTGGTACCGCTTTTGATAAATTGGAATTACCGTCTTCAGTTACAGTAACGCTTGATACGTATGAGCAGAAGGATCTTGTTGTTAAATGGAGCCCTGCTGGTTATAACGGCAATGTGGAAGGATCATACGTACTGAACGGTACTATGGTATTAGAAGAAGGAATGATCAACCCGAATGATCTGAAAGCTTCCATCACCATTCAGGTAATGCCGGAAGTGATTCGTGTCGCTGAGATTGTCACAGTGCAGGCTTTGGAAAATAAGAGCGTTCCATTCGGCACTCCATTTAATGGATTGAAGCTACCATCCTCTATCATAGCTACTTTGAACAACGGTGAGACAAAGGCAATATCCATCGATTGGAATAGTGAAGGTTACAATGGCGATAAGCAAGGAGCTTATATCCTGAAAGGAGCGCTAGTACTTGTAGAAGGTGTCAGCAATCCAAAGGACCTGAAGGCATCCATTACGATCGAAGTACTGCCGGAGGTCATTACGATACCGGAAATCACGGCAGTGCAAGCACTAGCAAGTAAAAGTGTTGCTTATGGTACCAGCTTTGACGTACTGGAGCTACCAGCTTCAGTATCAGTAACCCTGAATACCGGGGTGAATAAGGTCGTTTCTGTTCAGTGGAACAAGGTAGGCTATAACGGTAATACGGAAGGAACGTACACCATCAAGGGGGATCTGATCTTGCCTGAGGGTATAGCTAATCCACTTGGCCTGAAGGTACAGATCTCTGTGATGGTTAAACCTTACAGCGGTGGATCAGGTGGAAATGGTGGTCAACCAAGTACGCCAACACCGACTACCCCAGCGATACCTTCAGTACCATCGATTCCTGGAGAAGTCGTAAAACCTGGAGAACAGCAGCCTCAGCCTCCAAAAACAGATGGAAAAACGAAGACACCGGAGCAAATCAGACAAGAGCTTAAAAACAAGTTTAAAGATGCTACTCTAATTCCTCGCTGGGCAGAATCTGCGATTGCAGCGCTGGTGGAGAGAAATATTATCGGCGGACGCACAGACGGAAGCTTTGATCCAAGTGGGAAGGTAAACCGTGCTGAGTTTGTAGCCATGGTAGTAAAAAGTTTCAACTTCAGCATGGGTGAGAATCAAAAGCATTTTACTGACGTTCTGAAGGATACTTGGTATAAAAACTATGTTGAGATTGGGACTTCTAATCAACTGATCAATGGTATCGGTAATGGCATGTTTGCTCCTAATAGCAGCATTAGCCGTCAGGATCTGTGTGTAATTCTATTCAATGCATTGAAGAAACTGAATGTTGAATTGCCGCAAGCGACTAACCATGACTTCCCAGATGATGCTTCTATTGCGGGTTATGCTAAAGAAGCGGTCTATGCCTTCAAAGATCTTGGTATTGTAAATGGAGGCAGCAGTGGAGAAATGGATCCGACAGCTTCGGCCACAAGAGCTGAAGCAGCTGTGATCATCAACAATGTACTGGATTACTATGCTAGCGTAACAAGCTCTAAAGTGAAATAAACAAAATAAGGGTATCCCGGTGCCGATTTTCAATCGGTTAGGGATACCCTTATTTTGTTATATCGTAGCCTTACTAAAGCGGCCGATGCAGCGTCCCCAACAATTCCCCCATCCTTACCTTCGTGTTGACCTCAAGCTTGGGTCTCGGGGTAAAAGTACCGCTTTCCATAAGCAGCACTACAGTAGAGCCGAACTCGAAATAGGCTAGATCATCGCCGATTTGCCACTCGGTAGCGTTAGCATCCGTATACCCGATGCTGCTGACGTTCATCGCGCCTACCTTTACTACTGCGGTTTCTCCGAAGTCTCCGGCGATATACGTGATAAGACGTTCATTGCGATTCAGTACGCCCTTCATATGTCGCATGCCGAAATCGTTGACAGGATAGGCTCGTCCACGAATGTGATCACTCTCAACCTTATGTCCAGTAAGGGGAGAGTGAATCCGGTGATAATCCGTAGGACTTAGATAAAGGACGAAGAAAAAACCTTTCTTGTACAGCTCCAGATGCGGAGAATGATTCAGTAGATCCTCGACCTTATAATCCTGCCCTTTTACATTCATAATCGTACCCGAGGAAATGTCACCCATAGCAGTAATCATTGCATCTACGGGACTAACTAAAGCGTCAGCATCGGTTGCAATAGGCCGCATGCCAGGCTTCAGCCGGCGGCTGAAAAACTCATTAAGAGTGAGATATTCTCCAGGATTCTTCTCCGCTTGGGCGGAGGGGATTTGATAAGTCTTAATAAATACCGGGATTAGAAAACGGCTGAGTCTACTATGAGAAAAAGACCCCATTAACCGTGAAAGCCATCGGTGTGAGGATAGCTCGGTCATTAGCCGCAGCAATTGTTTTACCATGCCCATCTCCCTTCCATAATACAGCAGTACGGTCGTATGTGGCCGCCATCTGCTCTGCATTATATTGACATAGAATAGGAGACAAATCAATAACTGTTATATATGAGGCTGTTCTTTTCTAGTAAAAAACGTGCGTATCCCATAGGTCTTCGGTAACTCTCCTTCCAAATCTCCGTAAGGCCGGCTTTGTGAAATCCATAGCGTTGGTCGCGGCCATTGCATTCTATGAAGAAGATGCGACCATCCTTAGTAATGCCTATATCCAGTCCGATATCGGCCAGACCTGGAAGGTCTTGTTCGAGACAACGAGCTATAACAAGGCTAAATGTTTCGACAGCCATACGGATATGGGCCGCTATTGCTCTAGAGAAGGCTTTTTCAAGCGCAAAGGAAGAGCTTAACGCTTCTCCTCCACGGGCTATATTGGAGACAAACCCCCCAGGGGGTGCTAGTTTAGCAAAGAGACCCGTGACCTGCCAATCGCCTCCCCAGCCACGTTGAACGGTGATACGTAAATCAAAGGGACGTCCTCCAATCTCAGCAAGGGGAATACGCTCCTGCACGAGATAAGGGACAGAGGCAAGGCGTGCCCGGAGCATTTTTGGCAGTGCCCCCTGATATACGGGAGTACTTATCCAGCGCCGCATTGAGGGGGATAGATAATTTAAGCTCCAGCGCTGAGGCCCTTTACGAACCAGTCGCATGACCCCATTCCCAATGCTTCCACGGCAAGGTTTAAGAATAAGATCGGGGTAACGATTCATCATTTGTTTGAGTCCAGATACGCCAGTTGTTGCTGGCAAAACCTCACGCAGCTCTTCATGCTGCTTAAGCAGTTCATGGATCTCATCCTTACCGTATCGATTGCAAGTATTGTACACCAAAGGATGGTGCCGCAGCAGACGTTGCATTCCTGGGCTATTCTGGCTGTATATAGCCCGGTTGTGGATGACATTGGGCGTAGGAACTACTACGCTTTTATATCCATTAGATCCCTTTATATAGGCGGCACTGAAGCCTGGGTCTGTATCGATGTCCGCGAGCTTCAGGAAGCAGGGGACCAAGCCGTATGCAGCGGCCGCCTCTTCATAGTTGGACAGAGACTCCTGTCCTGTTTTTAGCCGGGGAACGCCCCGGTGCATATCGGCATTTAGTAGTATTCCAACGAGCTTATGCCCCATGTTTGTTCCTCCTGTTTCTTCGGTCACGTGATTCCCGCCTTTACTACTCTAGTCATTGTATGTTTGTACCCGCGTGTCAGGATGGACGAATGCGCGGCGGCAGAAGCCTTTTTTTTAAAATAAGAACGTATAAATTTCATCAGAATCTTATGAAGGGCTTATCGCAAAAGGGTGTCATCAGCCCATACCGCTGCATATGATGCCTAGGAGAAACAATAGATGGAAGGAGGAGACTGCTTGTGAGGGGTTCCAAAAAAAAGCAGCCGCGCAGTCCACAAAAACGACTTTATTTTGTAGATAATCCCAATACAGAGGAACTGAGTATGCTGGATACCAAAAGCAGCTCTAAGGATTCAGGGAGTATCAGTGACGGAGTCAGCAATTCAGAGATTGCGGAAGTTCAGGTAAGTGGAGGAGGAGTAGCTGAAGCCGTTCAAGTTCAAGAGGAACTCATTTCAGCTCCAGTCCTGCAGCCGGAGCCTATGGTGGAGGTGCAGCTTCAGAAACAGGTGGATAATCTTCCTGAAACCATATGGTTCGCTCCCGAGAAAGAACGGTTTCAGCCTGTTTATACAGATGATCTATCAGATGCAGCGGTTACTGGAGCCAAAATTGCTCCACGCACCATTGACGGTTCTAAGCTGAAGTTCGGCATTATTGGTACACCATGGCTGCAAGATTACGCTGTGCAGAGTATCAATATCGCGGACAAGGCAGTTACTTCTTCGAAAATCGCGCCTGAATCCATTGTGGGTGAGCATTTAGCTGAAGGTAGCGTAAGCGGTGGTAAACTGCTGGATCATTCCATCAGTGGGGAGAAGCTGAAAAACGGCAGTATTAGTCCAGAGAAGCTGGCTGATCGGATTATCGGAGGCGGTCAAATTGCAGATAAATCTATAGAGAGTCGTCATTTGAGCGATCTGATTATTACGGCGGATCTACTGGAAGATGGCGCGGTTACTGGTGAAAAAATAGGAAGTAGCAGTATCACTGGCCGCCACCTCGCAAACGGGAGTATTGACCGTTCCAAGCTGGCTGAGGCAGCGGTATCTGGCGATATTATAGCCGATGGAGAAATAAGCAGCTCCAAGCTGGCTGATGCTGTTATTGAGGGGCGCCATCTTAGCGATGCTCTGATCACCGCCAGACATTTGGCTCCGGGAGCGATTGGTCCAGAGCAGCTTGCCAGCAAGCTGATTGGCAAGGGACAGCTCCAGCCGGGTGTGATCGAAGGTGCACATGTAGCAGAGGGTGCTATTGGTTCCAAGCAGCTAGGTGCAGAAGTGGTGAGAAGCATCCACTTAAGTGCAGAAAGCGTACACGGTTCCCATATCGGCGATGGAGAAATTTCGAGCCGCCATTTGGCTGACCGAAGCATTTCTTTCTTGAAGCTATCGGAGGGTGCGGTAGGTACTGCACAACTGGTTGAGCAAGCGGTCACCTCATCGAAGATTGCAGATCAAAGCATACTCGCACATAAGCTAGCAGATGAAGCTGTAACCACCAGACATATTGCCAAATCCGCTATACGCGGACCGCAAATTGCTATGCAAGCCATTTCCTCCAACCATCTGGAACGTGAGGCTGTGAATCACTCCCATTTAGCTTCGGAAGCGGTAGGCTCGGAACAGCTTATGGATGAAGCTATTCATACTCATCATCTGTCCTCAAATGCTGTCACTGGAGAAAAGCTGGCCTCAGAGTCAGTGGGTGCGGAACATCTTCGTCCACAGAGTGTAACATCTGCCAAATTAGCGGATGGAGGGGTGAATTCGGCTAAACTGGCAGCGGGATCGGTCATCGGAAGCACGATTGCTCGCGAAGTGGTGAGTGGTGAGCATATTGCTTTTTGTGCTGTGGGTGAGAAGCATTTGGCCGATGCCAGCGTGAGCGGGCGTACTTTACAGGACGCTGTGGTGGATAAAGATCATTTAGCTACGGGAGCCGTGGAACGGAGACATCTTGGAGAAAATAGTGTGACTGCTTCGGCGATTCAGTCCGGTTCAGTTTCAGGAGATAAGCTGGCTTCTGCTGCGGTGAGAGAGATTCATTTGGCCGCTGGAGCCGTGCAGCCACATCATCTGGCTGATCATGCGGTGACATCGTTAAAGCTGTCCCCGGAAAGTGTATCGACGGATAAAATTAGTGATTTGTCGGTCACTTCTTCTAAGCTTGCTGATGGAAGCGTAGATTCCAGTAAATTAGCAGTGTCGGCAGTTCAGGCAGAGCATTTATCTGTGAATGTGGTTCATTCGAAATCCATTAGCGATAGTGCGGTTCAGAGCAGACATATGAATCCGGGAAGCATTGGCGGGGCGCATATCCGGCCGTTGTCCATCGGAAATGGCCATATTATTCCTAATTCTATTTCTTCGATTCAAATACAGGAGGGTAGCATTAGCGGCTCTAAGCTAGCCAAAGGGGCAGTGGATTCCCAGCATCTTTCACCGGGCAGTGTAGACGGAAGCCATCTAAGTATTGATACGATTGAAGGGCGCCATATCGGGCATGGTGAGATCAAGCTGGCTCATCTAGCCGAAGATGCACGCAGCTCCGACTTGTTGCCAGAGGGCAGTATTACGGGAGAGAAGCTGGCAGAAGAATCCGTAGATTCTATTCACCTTGTACCAGGAAGTGTTGACGGAAGTCATCTGAGTCTGGGTGCTGTAGAAGGTCGTCACATCCAGCATGGTGAGATCACACTAGCTCATTTGGCTGAAGAAACTTTTAGCTCAGAGTTACTGCCTAACGGTAGTATTACCGGCGAGAAGTTCGCTGAAGGATCCGTAGGTTCTATTCATCTCATGGCTGGAAGCGTAGATGGCAGTCATCTGAGAGCGGATATAGTGAAGGGACGTCATATTGGGCACGGTGAAATCACCTTAGCTCATCTAGCCAAAGATGCACGTAGTGCAGACTTACTCCCAGATGCCAGTATTACTAGAGAAAAGCTAGCGGACGAATCTGTGAATTCAAGTCATCTAATACCTGGAAGTGTGAATGGCAGTCATCTGGGTCCAGATACAATAGAAGGACGTCATATCGGGTACAGTGAAATTACACTGGCCCATCTAGCCAAAGATGCACGCAGCGCAGAGTTGCTTCCAGACGGCAGTATTACCAGAGAAAAGCTGGCGGAAGAATCTGTGAATTCGAATCATCTAATATCTGGAAGTGTGAATGGCAGTCATTTGAGTCCGGACGCAGTGGAAGGCCGTCATATCCGAAATGGTGAAATCACATTAGCTCATTTGGCAAAAGAAACGCGCAGCTCTGAATTGTTACCCGACGGTAGTATCACCAGTGAGAAGCTGGCAGTAGAATCCGTAGATTCAAATCATCTAGTACCAGGAAGTGTAGATGGCAGTCATTTGAGTCCAGACGCAGTGGAAGGCCGTCATATCCGAAATGGTGAAATTACGTTAGCTCATTTGGCAAAAGAAACGCGTAGCTCTAAATTACTGCCGGACGGCAGCATTACCGGTGAGAAGCTGGCAGAAGAATCCGTTAGTTCTATTCATCTTGAACCTGGAAGTGTAGGGAGTAGTCATCTGAGTTCGGGTGTAGTAGAAGGCCATCATATCGGGTATGGTGAGATTACAATGGCTCATCTAGCACCAGAGACACGCAGCTCAGAATTACTGCCAGATGGTAGCATTACCGGTGAGAAGCTGGCAGAAGAATCCGTAGATTCAAACCATCTGGCACCAGGAAGTGTAGATGGCAGTCATTTGAGCTCAGGTGCAGTAGAACGACGTCATATCGGGTACGGTGAGATTACACTGGCTCATCTAGCACCAGAAACACGCAGCTCCGATTTCCTGCCAGATGGTAGTATTACCGGTGAGAAGCTGGCAGAAGAATCCGTAGATTCAAACCATCTGGCACCAGGAAGTGTAGATGGCAGTCATTTGAGCTCAGGTGCAGTAGAACGACGTCATATCGCGTACGGTGAGATTACACTGGCTCATCTAGCCGAAGATGCACGAAGCGCTGACTTACTTCCAGACGGAAGTATTACCAGAGAAAAGCTAGCGGAAAAAAGCGTAAATTCAAAGCATCTTGTACCAGGAAGTGTGGATGGCAGTCATCTGAGCCCGGATACAGTGGAAGGACGTCATATCGGGTACGGTGAGATTACACTGGCTCATCTAGCCGAAGATGCACGAAGCGCAGACTTACTTCCAGACGGAAGTATTACCAGAGAAAAGCTAGCGGAAGAAAGCGTAAATTCAAAGCATCTTGTACCAGGAAGTGTGGATGGCAGTCATCTGAGCCCGGATACAGTGGAAGGA